>CAXTMW010000004.1:8079-43007 GCA_964245455.1 uncultured Acidobacteriaceae bacterium | reverse complement strand
GTTCCAGCGCTTGTGGGCAGGCTGCTTGCGGCTGGGTAGTTTTGCGCGCTGCCTGAAGCGCCGCCGCGTACGACCGGCGTTCCCGGTGTTCCCACGGGTGTTCCGGAGAAAGACGATGCCGGCATCGTCGAGCTGCTTTCCTGGCGCAGAACGGAGGAGCCGGCTGCAGACAGGTCTCTGTCATGCGGCAGCCCGGCGTCATGCGGCAGTTCACTTTTTAACTCGGACGGCAGCCCGGTATTGGCCAGGCTGCTGCCGCTGATCGGCCCCGGCCTGCCCGCGCCGTCAAACGGCGTTCCCGCGCCGCCGCCAAGCGAGGCGAACTGCACGGCACTGGTGTCAGAGGCCGCGCTGCTAGTGCCGACCCGTCCGCCATGGGTGCTGGTGCTCGGTATCGTGGTTCCCAGTTCTTCGCGCAGGCTGCCGCCGACGTTTGGCTGCGCTGTCTCACGCTGCGTTGCACCGGTCTCTCCTGTCTGCCCCACGTGAAAGGCAGCGCCGATCTCGGTGGGGAGAAAACCATCGTCTACCAACGCCTGAATGGCGCGATGCGCAGCATGGCCGGTCGAGAAGTAACCAACAACGATGCCGCTTTGTTGCAAGGATGTAGCCATAGAAGTTCCCCTTTTGCGTTCCACAAGGTAGCGTCCGCGGGCCAACGGCTCCGGAGACGAGTCACATCACCGTGTGATGCGCCTTCCGCTACTCCCTTCGCCTCCCGGGCGGCGCTTCGGGCTATAATCCGGGTACGCCCGCGCGTGGAGAGTTGGCCGAGTGGCTGAAGGCGGCGGTTTGCTAAACCGTTATAGGGTCAAAAGCTCTATCGGGGGTTCGAATCCCCCACTCTCCGCCATCGCTTTTGAATCAATGATTTAGCTGCCTGGCTACCGTAGCGGCTACCAATTTCGCGAACAAGCAGGGTGACTCGGTATTTCCATCCAGGAGATACCTCATGAAGTCCAAAGCTGTTCGCCTTTACCTCCGCGTCCATCGCCCTAACGGCACCCGCTCTTACCTTTCCCCTGTTTTTGCAGGCAACGGGCGTCTCCGGCCTTGTTTTGCCCTCATCGACGGGCAGCCGCAGCATTGCCCTGGGGCCACATACACGCTACGCTACGCTGCCAATAGAAAGCGAGTCTGGGAGGACGTTGGCTCTGATCCCCAGCTTGCCCTTTTAGTGAGGGACCGAAAGCAGCGAGCGATGGACGCCAGGGCTGCCGGAGTGCTGCTGGCTGAGTCTGAGCACACGCCGAAGTCGCCGCTTACAGAAGCCATCGCGGGCTTTCTCGATGACACGCGCCTGACTAAGTCCGCGAAGACAGCCGAAGCATATGGGGAGACCTTGCAGACTTTTGCCGAGAGTGCCGGAAAGAAGCATCTGGAAGACCTGGACCGCAAAGACGTGCTGCGATACATCGCGCGATTGAAGGAGAAGGGCAATGCGCCTCGTACGATCCACAACCGGATCACGTTCTTGCGGGCCTTCTTTCGAGCGCACAATGCGGCATTGCCCATCAGCCGGGGAGACTGGCCCACCTACACGGAGAAGGTTGTCGCCTGCTACCGGCCCGATGAGTTTTCAGCGCTCCTGGCTGCGGCGGACCAGGACGAGCGTGACATGCTTAAGTTCTTTCTATGCACGGGAGGGCGTAAGCAGGAGGTTCAGTTTGCCGCCTGGTCTGACCTTGACTGGGCGACCAAGACGCTCACAGTGCGGGAAAAGCTCGATCTCGGTTTTCGGCCCAAGGATCGCGAAGAAGGCAGTATGCCTTTACCGGACTTCCTGCTCGCCATGCTTCGCCAGCGCCGGGCTCGCTACCCCACAGTACTCGCCTCATCTTTGAGCTTCCAGGCGGGAATCCGAAGACCACTTCCTGCGGGTACTGAAGCGGCTGGCGCTAAAAGCCGGGCTGAATTGCGGGGATTGCTACAGCAAGGCGGGAAAGTGTTGCGCGACCCATCCGGTTTGCAAGCGAATCATCCTTCACAAACTTAGAAAGACCTTTGCGACGATGCATCATGAATCCGGCGTATCCGCCCGCACGATCCAGCGCTGGCTGCGGCACTCCGACCTGGACACGACGCTCCGCTACTTGGCCGCAAGCGACGATCAGTCGATGCGGACACGCGAGCAGGTTAACAACACCTTTGCTGGAATTGCTGGATGACATCATGGAACCGTGTGCGGGCCCGACCGGTAAATCAAAGAGTAGAGCGTGCCTCGAGCCAGTCCGCCACTACGACCGGCTCGAACTTATATCCGTCGCTCATTTTATAGGCCGCGATCTTACCTGCGCGCACCCAGTCGCAAAGTGTGTCACGCGTCACTCCAAGCACAGCCATGACCTCCTTGGACGTAAGGAGGGTTTCTCGTCGGTAGAGACGCTCCCGAATGGTGAGCGGGCGAGTACAGTCTTGGTTCGCTGGTCTGGGCGGTAAAGGCTTGGTCGTCATAACAAGGGATACCGGTCACTCTGTTCTGACCCGAGACATTGCCCTAAGAACCTCATCAGCCATTGAGCTCGCGGATCTTTCGAATACCTCTCAGCCAGCTGTCCCTGTCATCGGGAATCTAACACCTGTTGGAAGAACGCTCCTCAGTCATCTTCCAGGCCTGCGACTTTACAAGCTGCGCGTTTGTACACCTGAAGCGAACGCCCGCATACACAGAACATCCGCAATGAAGCCGCTCCTTTCTAAGAGCTCTGTTAGGCTGTGGCGCCCGCGAATCTCTGACAACGCTAGGTCGAGATGAACCACTAGCTCTCCAAGCAGTGGCCCACCTTAGAGTGCTGGTGACTTATTAGTGCGCTACACCTGCATGAGTCAAACCGTACACCGAGATCCCTGTCGCGAAAGCAGCATGTGTCGGTTCAATACACGGGCTTAGCAAACCCGACAGTATTGACGAATTAGAAAGCCCGCAGCTGCTTGCGAAGCTTTCGGCGATGCGGATCAAGGAATTCGTCGCAAATTGCCATTCGAGCCACGCAAGCCGGTGTTGACTTTTGAAGGCCAACCTACCGCTTGGGCCGACCCCGCGAGCGATGCTGGGGAGGGCGATCGAACTCCCTGCTACAGAGCCACAATCGGTTCCTCGTCCGTAGTACTTTCCCACACCTCGCGGCAGTCCGCTAAAACCGTCTGGTTATTTCAGGTCGCCTTTCCGGCATGGGTATCTGTCTTCATGACCCTTTCAAGGAAGAGGTGAACAGCAGATGCCAGCCGCGACGGAACCGTTCGAGCCGCAATCTTACCAACGTTTTTCCTCAAATGGAGCGATCAGGGATTTGAACCCCGGACCGCTTGGCGATCGCTGCGCCTGGCCCATAGTGGCATGTCCGCCGATCGACCTGGGGGAGTTCAAGTGGCTCGCGGCCATTTTGGGTCTGGGTGGCGAGTTTGGTGCCCATCGTCAGTTTGTGCCAGCCTGGAAGCGCCATGCAGCTCTCACTCCTGACACTTTTTACGATGGCTCGGAGAAATCTGGAGTACGTCACTACCTGTACGTATCCCCAGTGGGCGAGCTGTATCGCCTCGAGAAGAAGTTGTGGTGGCGGGAGCTCTACGCCCGCTTCCAGCGCAAGCAGGTGGCGGTAGACCTGCGGCCCACCGAAGTGCGATGGCGCGAGCGGGGGCGTGAGTTTCAGCGCTAACGCTGCTAGCTAGCAGTTCGCAACCGGGAATTAGCTCTGTCAGTGCTAATCCTTGACAGCCTGTGACGGTAACCCCTGGCTTGGTTCGAGCCAAAGCTCGGGACATCCGGGGAGATGCTAAGGAGATGCTATGAGAAAGATTGATAAAGCAACTATTGACCGGGTTCGCAAACACGCTCTGTCGAAGCCCGAAGACAGCTATGCGCAGATTGCAGCCATCTTCGGGCTCAGTATCATCACGGTCAAGCGCTATTGCTCAGATCTTGGGCGGGGCAAAGGTCCGCGTACCGGACGCACGAAACCTCAGTCGTCTCGAGAAAACTTCTGGTCCCGCGTAGAGGTAGAGAAGGATGCAGGACGCTGTTGGCGCTGGGTAGGGAGTACCAACTCTTCCGGCTACGGATTCACCTACATCGGCGGCAGAAACGTAGCGGTACATCGCCTTGCCTACGAGTTGCTACGCAGTCCTATCCCGGAGGGTATGGACATTGATCACCTATGCAAAAATCGTATGTGCTGCAATCCAGACCATTTGGAGGCTGTCCCACACAGAGAGAACATGGTACGCGCAGGCATCCTGCCTCTTTCGCGAATGGTCCCTCAAAAAAATGCGCAAGTGCATTTGAAGACCATTGATACTGATACCAACAACAGGTGGGATGGAGTGAACGGCGATGTCGGCGTTCGTTGTCATGTCAAAGAGCAGAGTATCCAAGAAGTGCACACTGAGACTGATACTTTCGCAGACTCAGTATCAACGGTGAGCGGCCGTGACAAGATACACAATTCCGGTACATATGGGCACCGAGCAGTCCAAGATGCTCGCCCGATGAGGGCCGACCCCTTCGCTTCAATCCGTACTATGCAGGCGCCTCCTGAGCTTCAGCTGCCACTTTTCGTTCGGAGTGAGGCTCAGAGCGGAACGAAAGCGGACTTGGGCATCAAGTGTTGGACAGAGACAGAGTACGGCCAGTACTGGTGGAACCAGACCGATGAGCAGCTTGCGGCATTACCAATCCGCGCCCAAACGGAGACCATGCGCGAGAACGGCGAGTTCTTGCATTGGTATAAGGTGACTCCATCTCGAGCAGACCATATCCACACTTACGTGTCAGCACGAACCGGACCCGAAGCTTGCGTGCAGATCGAAAGGGAACGTGGTAAAGATTGGGTTTATTAATGGGAGTACATTCAGTCCTGACCCTCATCGCGGCCCTTTTTATCTCTATCGGTTGCTACTCACATCCGGGCATCATGTTTGGACTACCGCTCGCACCGATCCAGATGCAGTATCTATGGTCGAGGCAGTGTGGGGGGCCGGTCACGTACTTCAGACAGAACGCCAGCGGCGCGAGACGGATGCGAATGTCATTTACGCGTCCGAACACTGGCGCGAGTATCTGACAAAACAGAAGGCGAAGACTGAAGGGGCTTGCTGAATGCCGTGGCATGAAGGAGCGTCAATTGCAATGCTTAAACGGTCGTTTCTGCACAAACTAGGGCGAAAGCATTTACTCGGGATCTAATCATGCAAAAACTTGTCGCCAAACCAGGGGCAAAGCCACTTCGTTTATGCACGGATGGAACCTGCCTATTGGCTCTGCACGAGTCAGCACACAGGACCAAGACTGACGACACAGATCGCGGCGCTTAAGGATGCAGGGTGTGACGCATCTTTCAGGAAGGCGATGGCGGCCGCCGGAATCGACCGGAGCTACACCAGATGCTCGACCATCTACGTACCGGCGACATCTTTACCGTCTACAAACTCGACCGAGCGACGTGCTCGCTGAAGGACGTGCTCACCCTGATGAAGAGATCCAGGCGGCGAAAGCTGGGTTCCGGTCCCTTTCGGAGTTGATCGATACGACCACCGCCGCAGGCCGCATGCTGGCGCATTCTCACCTAATCGCAAGCTCGCCGCTTGCGGCTCCCAGCTCAACTGGCAATTGCTACCTTTCGACAAGCCGCTCGCGCGGAGACGCAGCGAGCAAGGCGAAGTACACCTGCCGGACATGCGGGACGATCGCTGGGGCGAAGCCTGCGATCGCGCTCGTCTGCGGGCTCGATCTGACCCAGATGCAGGTAGCCGGTTGAGGCTGTGTCGCACTAGAAGCTCTTATGAAGTTGAACCAGGCAAGGCACTTTGCGAGGATGCAAGTAGCTTGCACGATGGATGGTGCGCGGACGGGTTCGTAGAGGCTATCCGAGCGATGTGACGGATGAGGAGTGGGCGTTTGTGCTGCCGTATCTGCTGCTGTGTCGGGAAGACAGCGGGCACAGGGAGCATGATTTACGGGCAGTGTTCAACGGGGTGCGCTACATCGCGAAGACAGGCTCGCCGTGGCGCTGGATGCCGAACGATCTGCCGCCCTGGGCTGCGGTGTACCAGCGATGCGTCGATGGCTGGATGCCGGCTGCTTTGAGATGCTGTGACCGATGTGCAGCAACTGCTGCGCGAGTGCGCGAGCAGAAAAGGGCAGCCTACAGCGGTTGCGATCGACAACCGTACCTTGCAGTCCACGCCCGAGTCGGGTGCCCACGCCGGTTACGACGGAGCCAAGCGGGGAAAGAGCTCGAAGGTGCATATCGCGGTGGATACCTTGAGCCACCTGCTGGCGCTGAAGGTGACAGCGGCCGATGAGGGCGACCGCGCGCAAGTTGCCGCACTGGCTGAACAGGTACAGGAGGTGACGGGTCAGAGCGTAGAACTGACGTATGTCAACCAAGGCTCCACGGGCTCTACGGCAGCACGGCTGTCTTACCGTCCTCCTTTTACACGGTCATTGAACCCGTCCTTGGGGGTGTGGAGGAAGGGGGCGGCTGTTTACGACCGCGATGAGCAGGCGCAGCAAAGAATGGCCCGGACTAACCGAGGCCGTAAGTCGGTTACCGATCGCTGCTGCGTCTGCGGCCAACATGTTCAGTTAGGCTATCTCGGCCGGGAAGCCGAAGAGTTCGAGGAAGTCGTGGGTCGTGCGCCAGCATGCCGAGTGACCGTCTCCCGCGTCCTCGACAAGCGTAACCAACCGCCGCCGCATGATTTTGAGCGTCGCGTAGCCTCCAATGTAGCGCTCCGAGCTAGCAGAAGGACAACGAATCAGAACATGAGGCGGACAGGGTGACGCCTGTTCCTGCGCCCATTTAGGAAGTTCGTTTCTTTTTCGCTTGTATTAGGCGCAGCGTGAATGCCGGAGTATCTCCCTTCAGCTGCAGATAAATGCGAGCAGCCAGGAAGAGGAAAGACATGCAGAAGTCAGCGAAAACTCCCACAATGGTGTGCTCCGGTAAAGAGCACACCACAACCCCCACCCCAACCAGCAAACAGGCTAGGCAGCTTGCTGCCGACCAAATCCCGTACCCTCAGCCTTCTGAGGTATGGTGGCCGGGTGCAACCCTGCCACGGTACCCGAGCGACGTATCGCCAACAGTCCTGCTCGAGTTTGAGGAGCGCTGGCCGACGACCACATCATTTACGTTGCCGACCGTTGTACCGATCTTGCCCAGCGTACCCTGCAGCGTTTCGCCCAGCTGCTGAATGATCTGGTCAGCATCACGGATCGTCTTGCCGGCGTCGTTTATAACACCGGTGCCCTGCTCGATAACCGCTGACAGATCGAAGGGCTCCTTGCTCCGCAGCGTAGCCAGATCGTCGGCATGCTGCGCCTGCGCGCTGCCGCCTTTGATCAGCAGGTAGGTGTTGCCTACCACGCCCTCTGTCTCAATCGAGGCGAGCGAGTCGGCGCAGACCAGCCTGCGGAGCTGTGACTCGATCTTTATCTTCAATCAAAAGCGTTGAGCAGGAGAGCTCGGGATGTTGACATCGGTGACCTCGCCGGCCTCGAGGCCATCTACCCGCACCTTGGCTCCCTTGGCAAGCCCGCTCAGGTTGATGAACTCGGCGTAAGACTCCACATGCTTGTGAAACGCCTTCTGCCCGTTGCCGACCAGGAAGAGGCCAAGGCTGAACAGCACAAGCCCGGCCAACACAAATAGTCCGATGATCAGGTTTCGTTTCGCCATGGCTATTGCTCCGCGATCAATTTGCGTGCTTCTTCGCTGTCACTGCGTTCTACATCCGCGGCCGAACCGTAACCGGCCAGCCGGCCATGCTCAAGAACAGCAAAGCAGTCACCAACCCGCCGCGCGCCGTGGACATCGTGCGTCACGATGAGCAGCATTGTGTGGCGCTCATTCTTCTGCCGCAATAGCAGCTCGTCGATTTCAGAAGCGGTGATGCGGTCGAGCCCGCTGCTGGGCTCGTCCACCAGCAAAATTTTGGGCTCAAGCACCAGTGCGCGGGCTAGGCCGGCACGCTTGCGCATACCGCCGGAAAGCTCGACCGGCATCTTCTTTTTGTCATCCTCGAGTCCAACTTCGCAAGTGCCCTGTCCACGGCATCGTTGATCTCGTTCCAGGGCCGCTTTGTCAGCCGGTGCATAGGCAAGGCCAGGTTCTCATAGAGCGTAAGCGAATCGAAGAGCGCAGCGTCCTGGAAGAGAAAACCCATCTTCCGGCGTACGCCTGAGAGCTGCGATGCAGTCATTTGGGAGATCTCACCGCCCTCAATCCAGATTCTTCCCTGATCAGGCTTCAGCAGCGCGATGCAGAGCTTGAAGGTGACGCTCTTGCCCATGCCGCTTCGGCCCAGGATGCACAGAGCCTGTCCCGGCTGCACCTTGAAAGATACATCGGCAAGTACGCGCTTCTCTCCGAAGGACTTGGAAACATGGTCGAAGCAAACGGCCGCTTCACTCCTGTCGCTCATAGGGCGCTCTCCGGGAAGAAGAAGAAAATGCAGCGGATAAGAAGGACGTCGGCAACGATAATCAACAGGGAAGAAAGGACGACGCTGTTGGTTGCTGCGCGCCCGACGCCATTGGCGCCCTCGTTTGTGGTGTAACCGTAAAACGAGGAAACCACACCGATGATGTAGCCGAACACAGCGGTCTTAAGCACGGGCGGGATGAAGTTGGACCAGCCCAGACCCCTGAAGGCACGCGTGACGTACAAGTAGAGCGAGATGTGCGAGTTGAAGTACTCACTGAAGAAGCCGCCTAGCACCCCGGCAAAATCCATGAAGCGAGCTAGTACCGGGAGTGCAAGAACACAGGCCAGCACGCGAGGAACCACCAGAAACTTGAAAGAGTCGATGGAGAGCGTCTCGATGGCATCGATCTGCTCGCTGGCGCGCATGTTAGCTAGCACCGCATCAATTGACGAGCCGACTCGGCCCGCAATCAGGAGAGCGGCCGATAGCGGGCCGACCTCGACGACGAACGCATCGGCCTGTACCGAAGGAGTCATCGAGGTAGCGCCAAAAGCGATGAGTGAACTGCGGGTGTAAAAGGCCATGACCGTGCCGAGCGACAGACCCGCTGCCATGATGAGCAGCGAGGACTGCACGCCGATCTCGATCAGGGATCGCATGAGCATCCCCCACTCGAAGGGAGGGCTTAGCGCAGCTTTGAACACGCGCAGCCCAAACAGGCTCATGGCCCCAAGTGTTTCAAGCAGCTTACTCATTGCAGTTGGTCCGCGCCGAGAAAGATCGGAGGCTCCGTGGCGATCAGCGATTGCATCTTCGCCTTCTGGCCCGGCACCAGGTGGCGAGATGCGTCCGAAACCTCATAGTAGCCCTTACGAGCGTCAGCGCTGACGTTACTTCGAAGTTTGCCATTACTGAGCGGGCACATCGGCCTGACTTTCCTTGCTGAGCCCTACTTTCCGCGTTAACTTTTCTCGTAGCGCATTGTCCAAATCGGTGTGTCACCAGGCATGTACTCATTGCCGATCCAAGGAGTCCCGCAGATGTGAAGATAAGCATACGGAGTATCGTTGAACATGACCCAAGCTCCAGCGTCGCGTACAGTGGTTGGCAGGCCAGAAGTTTTCGCATCGAAAGGCCACATGATCATCCAGTGCGGGCCGATCGGGATCGCGGGACTGGTCAGGTCAAGAGCGTTTGTATTGCTGTGCTGCGTCGCCCCGCAGAGCATATAGCAAAGCCCAGGCGCTGTGTTCGTCGGCCGCGGCTTACCGGCAAGTGCATCCATAAACCACTGCATGGCCATCGGATCGGCACACATTGGTGGATCGCCGACACGGTTCTCGTTGCCCGGCAGGCACACCCAGTGGTTGGTTCCCTTGCGAAGCACCGTGACCTTGCCTTGCTCGTCCATGTCGACCACCGTGGCGTCTTTTGTAATCTCCTCGGGCCCGGACAGCATAGCGCGCTTGATCTTCACTTCGAGAACCTTCTCTTCAGCCGTTTTGCCGGCGCTTGACTCTCCTGGAGGAATGCCTGCAATAGCGCTGTTGCTATGGCTGCCTGAGCCGGCATCCTGCGCAGAGGCATTGCTACGGAGCGCGGCCAGCGCGGCACCAGCAAGAGCGGCGTTGCGCACGAAAGCCCGACGCGAGACCAAGTCATTTGAAGTAGAAGGCTGCGTGTTCGCATCCAGAGCGGCAGAATACTGATTCGTCATAAATCCTCAAGACTGGTTCTTCTAATTAGGTAGATGCTCCATCACTCCGCAGCCAATCTCGCGCTTGTTTCTTACGCAGGCTTGGGAGTAAGGATCAGGGCCTGTCCGCCAATGAAAGGTGCGATCTTGTTCTGCATCGCGACGATCTCGGGCAGAGCTCGCCAGTGAATGGTCATGCTACTGATCTTCCCTTCTTCATTCAGAGTTGCGTAGTAAACGCCACCGACCTGGGTGTCTCCCGCTCCAATGGAGACGAGCGCTGCAAAAGCACCCGATTCGCTAGAAAGTGTGTCCCTGATAGTGAAGGAGTCAGCAATCGAGAACAGCGCCTTTAGAACCTGCGAGACCTGCACTCTTCCCTCGAATGGCTTCGCTACGATCGGGCTGTTGAGAATGACATCTTCGGTCATTCCTTCGCAGGCTTGTGCGAGTTCGTCGGTATCTCGTGAGTGCATCGCAGCGAAGAAACTGCTCAATGTATCGGGTAAGGCAATCGAACTCATGGAGACTCCTTTAGACAGCTGGGCCGGTCGACAGGTCGTGGTTGCGGCCTACCCTCTTAAGCTATGGGGATCTTCCAAAGATCAAACGTCAAAAATTGCGGAGGGGCATCCTAAGATTTCGATATTGGAGATAGCATCGTGAACGCCTCAGTTCACCTCACCCAAAAACCTTGACGCTGTCACCCTGCTCTTTAAATTCGCAACTTCTCGCTACAGCTCCGCAAGATCTCTCGCGAGTTTGTCCGGCAGCTTGCCTACGTTGAGAAGTACGGGTCACCGTTGAGTGAACCTGATAAGGCGGAGCACATGAGCGACAGTCTGCATGTTCACAAAGTCGGCGAGGTGAGAATCACCCTCATCCGAGAGATGGAGGCTGATGCGATTCCTGCAGAAGCGCTGATTCCAGAATGGAACCCCGCCGAGGTAGAGACTCATAAAGAGGGCCTTGTACCAGTGTGCATGGATGAGTCGACAAGACAGCTGGGTCTGAGTAATCACAGTTGGCTTGTGCAAACGCCGTTGCACACAGCTTTGATCGATACGGGCGTGGGAAACGGGAAAAAGCGATCAGATCCAATGTTCAATAATCTCAATACGCCTTTTCTCAAGCGGTTGGAGGCACATGGCATAGCCCCGGAGAATGTGGATTACGTTCTGCTTACTCATTTGCATGTAGATCATGTCGGCTGGAACACCCGTTGGGACGGAGGAGATTTCATTCCGACATTCCCAAATGCCCGCTACTTCATGTCGCGGCGGGAGAAGGAGCACTATGCAGCTCTCCTTGGTTCGGTAGGCGCCGAAGCATCTGTGACAGCTCAGTATGTCGACAGTATCATCCCGATCCTTGGTCAGGCGGACTTTATCGGAATCGACGGCGGCGAGCTCTTTGATGGACTTAGCTACTTCCCTACGCCTGGACACAGTATTGACCATATGTCCATCAAACTGCACTCGGCCAGCGAAGATGCCATCTTTGCAGGAGATGTCTTCCATCATCCCATGCAGATCTTCAAGCCTGAGTGGAGTTCTGTCTACAGCGAGAACAAGTCTCTCGGAGAGAAGTCTCGACAGATGGTTCTGGAATACGCTGCGTCTTCGGGGGCGTTGGTCTTTACCACTCATTGTCCAGGGTCATCTGCTGGATACATTACTCGTGAAGGCCGAGGTTTCAGCTGGACATTTGCTTAGTGCGCTGATCCTCAGACACGTTCGTGTATCTAGAAAGACTGATCGGAGAAAGCAGTGAATACCCATCAAGAAGAGCTCAACAAGACACTTGTCCTCGTAGCTTTTGAAACTTTGTTTAATCGACATGACTTCGCAGCAGCAGAACGCTTTTGGTCGCCAGATTACATTCAGCATAGCGCTGTGATCCCTCCCGGCCGCGAAGGCTTATTCTCGTATGTCAAGGCGCTGCCTACAACAGTGAAGTATGAACATCAGGTAATTACAGCTGGAGGAGACTTTGTGATTGTTCATGGTCGCTTTAGCGGCGAAGGTTTGCCAAAGGCGATTGTCTCAGCCAACATTATTCGGGTTGTAAACGGCGTCTTTGAAGAACATTGGGAGGTTTTGCAGGACGAAGTGACTCATGCCGAGTCGAAGAGCGGGCGCCCCATGTTTGGTTCAACCTTCCCTTCTTGACCACTTCCGCGTGCAAATCGCAGCTAATCCGCTCGATGCGAAGGAGTTACGTGACAACAGTAGACTTAAAGCAATCTCACGAGGTATGGAGTGCCGGCACACAAGAGCGGCAGATTTCTACGGCGCTCGGTGCTATCAATGTGAGAATCGGCGGCAACGCCGACGGGATCGCAATGGTCTTCTGGCCTAGTCTCCTAATGAATGGATCAATGTGGCGCTACCAGTATGAACATTACGCACCAAGTCACCTTGTAGTTCTCGTCGACGCGCCGGGAATCGGAAAGTCGACACCACTTAGTCGAACCATCACCCTCGAGGAGTGCTCGGAGTGCCTGGTTACCATCCTGGATGCACTCGGGATTAATCGATGCATATTTGTGGGCAATAGTTGGGGTGCCATACTGGCGAGCGTCTTCGCTGCCTGGCATCCCGAACGGTTGTTCGCCGCAGTCGCGGCAAATGGAACGGCGTCGCCGCCGACGTTTCTGGAACGTATGAAGATGAGTCCGCTCATAGCACTTATCGGTTTGAACAACAAAGTACCTGAATGGCTTGTGTCTGCAGCGCAATCGAACTTTGGAGGGAAGACAGCAGAAAAGAGCAAGCCTGCCTTCCTTGAGTTCTTCCGTTCCATCCTTGGCGAAAGCCCGAAGTCGATCGCTTTCCAAATGAAGAGCATTCTTCTGGGGCGCAAGGATAACCACGTACTTCTGCGAACAATCAAGGGTGTTCCTATACTTGTACTCGCCGGCGAGGAAGATCGACAATTCTCGCTCTCCATAGCGAGACGATTTGCTGAAGCCATGCCTGGCAGCGAGTTCATCGTGATGCCTAAAACGGCTCATCTTTCGCCGCGAGAAAGTCCAGAGCTTTTCAACGATGTGCTAGATAGCTTCATCGACAACCATTCAGGCTTCAGCAATGTGGCCTGGCTTGAAAATACCTAATTCCACCTCTATCGATGCGATCAAGGAGTCCTTATGCAAGCGGAACAGATGCGAGCCACATACGACAGATATGTCAGGGGTTGGTCTAACGTTTCCGACATGGAGCGTCTTGAACTCACAAAGGGCAGCATTGCCCCCACCGGCATCTACTCAGATCCGGTCTCCCTCACGGAAGGGCCGGACGGCATGGCTAAGGTTATGGCCAACTTTCAGCGCAAGACGCCGAACGGAACCTTCACGGTTCTCAAATTCGAGACTCAACGAGATCGGGCCCTCATCACCTGGAATGCATTAGATAGTCAAGGAGAGATTCGCTTCCCAGGTCACGACGCTGTGATATTTGAGCAGAGCGGGCTCATGATTCAGGTGAGCGGCTTCTTCGCCAAGCCTGAAGGCATGTCCTAGAACACAGCAGATCGGTACCAGCAAACATTTGTCAGAGCACTATGCGCGATTGATTGAGGGTGTGCTCGTAGAACGAAAGGTTGTCCTGATGCGCGCCGTCATTGTTAAAAGGGCAGGTGGTCCAGACCAGTTGTCGATTGGGGACCTTCCCGTTCCCGTACCCGCTGCTGGTGAACTCCTAATCCGTGTAGTGGCCGCTGGTCTCAATCGCGCTGACTTGATGCAGCGGGAGGGCAAGTATCCAGTACCGGCTGGTGCGTCGTTGATCCTCGGCATGGAGATTGCTGGAGAAGTTGCGAAGGTCGGACCCGGGCTTGGAGAGACTTCCTGGAGAATCGGTGATCCGGTTTGCGCCCTACTCACTGGCGGGGGTTACGCTGAGTACGCGATCGCACCCGCGGTCTGCTGCTTGCCTGCTCCAGCAAACCTCTCGCTCGCTGATATGGCCGCTCTCCCTGAAGGAGTCTTTACCGTCTGGTCCAATCTTTTCCAGGATCCGGTCCAGCTTCGCGCTGGAGAACGACTTCTGATGCAGGGCGGCGCCAGCGGAATCGGATCGATTGCGTTACAGATGGCAAGAGCACGCGGCGTACACATCGCCACAACAGCGGGCTCTCCGGAAAAATGTGAGGTCTGCCGCCATCTTGGGGCAGCGATTGCTGTGGACTATCACGATGATTGGGCCGCAGCCTTCCGTGCGTGGGCTCCCGCCGGAATCGATGTCATTCTAGACATGATAGGAGGACCTTACTTCCGCGAACATATCTCCTTACTCGCTCCGAAAGGCCGTCTCACGCACATTGCAATGAATCAAGGAACACTTGTTGAACTAGACCTCATGCAGGTCTTACTCAAAAGGCTGCTGATTACCGCGTCTACATTACGAGGCAAGCCCCTGGCTGAAAAGTCTGTGATGTGTGAGGAGATCAAGCGCGAGGTGTGGCCTTTGCTCGACTCCGGAGCGCTGAAACCTGTTGTCCACGCTCGCTTTCCACTTCAAGAAGTACGGTCGGCGCACGAGATGATGGAAGCCGGCCCACACACAGGAAAGATATTGCTGGTGATGTGACCATCTCGCGCAGCTTGCGACACGAGACAGGCTGATTAAGCGGCCCTGTTTAAGCCGCAGGCGGAAGAATTCAGTAGAGACTTGCCGATTAGACGCTGAAGGTCCTAGCTACGGCCCGTATCGATCTTCCTTCTTTTGTAAGTAGTAGGTGACGCATGAAACTTCTGTTTGAACACAGCCGCGAAGTGCGATGAACTTTGAAAGCCGCAGGCGAGCGCAACCTCGAGGACGCCTTTGTCGCCTTTCAGCAGCATGGAAGCCGCTACCTGGAGTCTGAGATCAAGCAGATGCTTGTGGGGAGTCGTTCCGAGAGCCCTGCGGAAAAGCCCGATGAAGTGGAAGCGGCTGATACCTGCTTCTCTGGCTAGCACTTCCAAAGAGAGAGGTTCAGAGAGGTTTGCTTCCATGTACTGCAGGACTCTTTCCAGCCGAAAATCGGAGGTTCGATCGGCCGAGAGTTGCGAAACATTTAGCTTAGAGTCTGGAACCAGCAATTGGAGGGCCAGCCATTGAGCTGCAGTTTGTGCAAAAAAGTCTGGAGCACCGCTCTCTATCGCGGAAATAACTGTGTGAACAGTGTTGCTTATTGATCGCTGATCTAGGTACGGTCGCTCCACTATTGTTTCGGTATAACCGATACTCGAATCGGAAAGCTCCAGAGCCACGCGTTGAGCAGTAGCATAGGGCACATACACGTGAGCTATCCTAAGCGGCTTCCTGCTCGGCAGATGCCAGCGAGCTCGCATCCCACCCCCGCCAGCCACGACACAGCCCGTTCCATCGCCGTAGATTTCTTTCTTCCAAGAACCACCATTTAAGTACTCGATAGGCCCGCCAGAGCCAAGGACCATAATCACCATCGGGTCAGGAGTTGGCAAAGTCTGAAGATTGTCTATTACGGGGCCGGTCTCGGTGACTCGGACGTGAAGACTGCTCCACACTGCATCATCGCTGCTGAGGATTGTGGCGCCGAGCAGCTGTTCGCTGGCCGCTCGCGTGCGTTCGGAGATTTGTTCGCTACAAGAATTCGTCATGTCAGCTCCATTGATGAAAAAATGAATGAGTTAGCAGTCTTTCGTCTAGCAAGCATCCTCTGGAAGGGTCTACTTTAAAACGGTCACGACGCTTTGCCGCGCTAGCGAAGCAGAAACGGAATCCAGAATCTCTGTTGAAAGTCTGTCGTCCTCGACAATCTGCGAAAGGACGACGGCGCCAATCAGACTTGCCATCGTCGCTATCGCCGCGTGTCGCTTCTCACGAGCGCTTCTGCCTCGAAAGAACCGACCGATTCGATCGAAGAAGCTGGAGAGGGGCCTCTCCAAGTTGAGCCGAACTTCTGCGGGTAACCGTGCTAGATCGGCTCCCAAAGTTGGGAACAAGCAGCCTTCGTCTTGTGCCGTAAAGTGCCGAATGGAGAGGTAAGACTTGGCAAAGGCTTCAACGGGATCTCCTTCTGCTTGCTCCATAACCGCTTCCCACTTCGAGGTTGACTCAACCAGAAGACGCTCTAGTGCGCGCGCGATCAGCTCTTCCTTGGACGAAAAGTGGCCATAGAAGCCTCCATGCGTTAAGCCGACTTTTCCCATAATTTCCGCTACGCTCACACCTTCAAACCCGGGTGAACGAAGAAGCGAAGCCGCAGCCTTCAAGATTGCGACCCGGTGGTCCGCCATGACTTCCTTGCTAACGCGCATTCGCAATCCCTCTCATTCTTTGATGATCAAAAACATCTAAAGGAATCCTTATCATGACGACCATCATCCATATCTGCATGGATCGGACGTTCGATGTGCGGCTGGATACCCCAGCTGTAGGGCTAATGATCGAAAAGTCCGCCACCGTGAGCTCGGCAACGACGACTGTTCTCACGTATGGGCTGTGAAGTTCTTAAAAGCAAGAGTCCAGGCGTTGCCTGCGCCTACGTACGGCACATTGATGCAACAAGCATGAAAGACCTTTCACGGAATATGAGCTTGAAATTCAGCACGATGTCGCTGTCGCAGTCTTTTCTGCAGAGCAATCGCCAACGCTTTGTTCTCAACCCTCGATCACCGGTCGTGCTCAGTGGAGAGCATTCAGAATGAGCGAAGAACAACAGTCCCTTACGGGTCGATCCATGACGCTGCTGGCCTTTACCTTGGCCGTAGGTATTGAGCAGTGGACTGGAACAGGGATGAACGTCGTCCTTACGGATCTGGGTGGGTCTCTCGGTGCGGTGGCGGACGAGGCAAGTTGGGCGCTGACGCTGTACAGCTCCGCGTTTGCTGTTTCTGTCCTGCTGACGCATCGCCTCTCTAACCTCTTAGGTAATCGACGGCTTCTGTCGTTTGCAGCCGCGCTGTACGCATTCACCTCATTAGGCTGTGCCTGTTCGCCGAACCTAGCCAGCTTTCTGTTCTTCCGTGTTCTGGAGGGCTTCGCTGGCGGGGTGTTTTTGGCTCGCACTCTGGTGTTTACTTCGCTAGCTTTCTCCGTGAAGGAACGAGTCCCGGCCCTGGGGATTTTTCGGCGTCGGCTTTTTCTTTATAGGTCGCTTTCTGTCGCCTGCTGCGAGCGGATGGCTTGCAGACTCCCTTAGCTGGCGATTTCTGTTCCTGGTTAATGTTCCCGTGATGCTTCTCGTTTCCTGGCTGTTCTATAAGCACGCTCAGAAGCATTGGACCATGGATGTGGAAGCACATAAGGCTGATTTGCTCGGCATCGCGTTTATCGTCACCGGTATAGTCGCTCTTCAAACCGTGTTGAGTCGTGGCGAGATTGACGACTGGTTCGGAGCTCCACGCATCATCGCGCTCACTGCATTCGGCATCGCTTGCAACTTCGCCTTTTTTGCATGGCAGCTTTCTCCATACAATCGACATCCCCTGTTACACCTGGAGAGAGGTGCGGACCGTGGAGTGCTTTCTGCCATTGTGCTTGGCACTGTCCTTGGCATGCTGCTAAGCGGGAGCTTGTTCCTTACACCGCAATATCTACGCCGTGTGGAATCTCATTCCGCCCTGCAAACGGGGGAAATGCTAAGCATCAGTGCACTCAGTTCCATAGCCGTCTTCTGTTGCGTGAAGCCCTTGTTCAAAGCCCTGCTGAAGTTTGGGGGCAGGTCGGTCATCGGTTTCGCCCTTTTTGTTCAGATGCTAAGCATGGGACTGCTCGGTCATGTAGTTACGAGTGACACCCCGGATTACAAGCTGTGGATCCCATTGCTGCTTAATGGTGTCTTCGTTGGAATGACTGTTCCCGCACTCGCTGTAGCGGCTTTCACAAAGGTGCCGGACAAGGACGTGTCCAACGCACGCGCCTTGTATTACGGCGCACGACAGCTCGGCGCCTCCTTGGGGGTCACGTTTGTCGTCATTCTGACTGACCATCGCGGAACCATGCATTCTTCGCGATTACTTGAGGATCTGTTCAGCCGCAATCTTTCGGCAATCGGTCTTGTCGCCGGCCCTTTCTCGGGAAAACAAGCCTCCGGCCTTGCTGCAAGCTTGATGAAGCAGGCTACGGTTCTCACTTATGCAGACGTCTTCTATTCAATGGCAGCTCTGGCTGCGGCTATGCTGGTGCTCCTTCCCTTGCTCCCCTCTTCTACGCCTAGTCCCGCACCCTCTCCGCAGCAGGCGGCCCCGGAACCCCGCTTAGCATCGCAGGCAGCCGGGCTGCCTGCTCGAGCACTATGAAACATCTATCCAGTCCTGTCGCCTACGCTACCCTGCTCGCCGCTGCCGGCCTGCTTCTACCCGTTCACGCCATTCAGGGTCAAAGCAGTTCAAGCTTCGATCCGCTTTCAAACAGCATTCCAACGCCCCGACCTTTCGACCCCGGCACCAATACAACCAATCCGAGTGCGCTCGCGAGCCAGACGCAGAATCCTTATTTGGGTAGTGTACCCATCAGCACACCCATAGACGGAATCCTGAATCTGTCGCTAGAGGATGCTGTGCACCGAAGCTTGAAGGCCAACTTGGGATTGATCGACAGTGAACAAGAGCACGCACAAGCCCGCGCAGCACGCTTGCGCTCACTGTCTGCGCTGCTCCCGCAGCTTTACGCCGACATAGCCGGTGATTATCGAAACTTCCCTTTAATCACAATTGGCGGCGAGAAGCTGGGCCTTCCTCATCTGACCAGCGCGTTCAACTACCAAACTGCGGAGATCACCTATCGCCAGAACCTTCTTGATGTCTCAGCGATCCATAGTTTGAAAGCATCGCAGGCTGACGAAGAAAGCAGCCGCGCGGCACTCGCCGATTCTCGCAACATCGTGGTGCTCGCTTCAACAAGCGCCTATCTTGAGGTACTTGCCAGCCAATCGCGTGTGGATGCGGCACAGGCAGAGCTTGTCTCGTCGCAATCTCTGGAAAAGCTTTTACTCAACCGGGTAGAGAATGAGGTATCGCCTGAGATCGACGCGCTTCGTGCGACTGTAGCCCGCCAGAGCGCTGAACAACAGCTCGCGCTGGCAAGGGTCCGTCTCGAGAAAGACAAACTCGGCCTTACTCGTATTATCGGCTTGCCGTTGGAGCAGCAGTTTACGCTTTCGACGCAGCTCGATTTCAAAGCGGCTCCCGGTTTGGCGCTGAGCCAATTAGTAGACAAAGCCGCAGCCTCTCGCCAGGATCTAAAGGCGGCGGGATCTCGTGTCGAGTCTGCCAACCAGCGGCTCCAATCCGCCAGCGCCGAGCGTCTCCCATCTATTCACGGCCGGGCCGATGTGGGAGAGAACGGGATCAATTTCGGGCATGACTACGGGGTATATGACGTAGAGGCGCGGCTGAGCGTCCCTATCTTTACGGGGCGGCAGATTGAGTCCGGCATCGTGTCGGCCCAAGCTGTGCTGCAGCAGCGGCAAGCCGAACTTGCCGACCTCAGGCAGCGTGCCAGCTACGATGTGCATTCAGCCTTCCTGGATCTCGAAGCCGCCGTCACAAGCGTTGAGGTCGCCAAAAGCAACCTGCAGCTGGCCAGCACGGGCTTTCGGGAAGCGCGCGATCGATTCGATGCCGGCGTTGTGAATAGCCTCGACGTGATCCAGGCGCAGCAGGAACTTGCCGCAGCGACCGAAAATAATATCGACAGCCTTTACGCGCACAATCTTGCCAAGTTGATGCTAATCCGTTCGACGGAACCGCTGAGCAAGACTTTACAACCTACTTGGGAGTGCATTAATCATGTCCGAATCTTCAACCCGGAGCCGGCTTTCTCTCGTCTTCACGGCTCTCTCGATTATTGTTACTCTTTCTGCCGGCGTTCTGCTTTGGAGCCGCTACTCCGGCGCGGTGTCCACCGATGATGCACAAGTAGACGGGCATATCTATCCCGTCACCTCTCGGATCAGCGGAACCGTAACCTGGGTAAATCCGAGCATCGATGATACAAAGTTTGTAGAAGCTGGCACGGTGCTCGCGCATCTGGACAGCAATGATTACAGCCCTGCTGTGGAGCGACTTCAAGGGGATGTACAGGCCGAACAGGCTCAGCTGGCGGGCGCACGCCTCGCCGTTCCTATTACGGAAGCACAGTCTTCAAGCAAGCTGGCTGGGGCGCAAGCCGCTGTTCTCGAGGCCGGAGCGGACCTGGTGAGTGCGCAGGCTGGCGAAGCCGCGGCGCAGGCACAGATCGCACAGGTACAGGCAAGCTACAAGCGAGCTGAAGATGACCGGCTGCGGTACCAGCACTTGATTGACACGCATGAAATCTCTCGCTCCGAGTTCGATGCCCGCACTACCGAGGCGAACGTGGCTGCCGCTCAGTTAGTCGCTGCCGAGGCAAATTTCAGCGCAGCGCAGGATAAAGTCGAAGCTGCTCAGCAAAAGCTGGAACAGCGTCGGAAAGATGTAGACGCCGCAGCGGTTGTGCCGCAAATGGTGGCTACAGCTCGAAGCAGGATCCAGGGTGTTTCGGGCGACCTAAAGAAGTCAACAGCCTCGCTCCACGATGCTGAACTAAATCTCAGCTATACAGAAGTCGTCGCCCCGGTAAGCGGCATTGTCGGCCGGCGGAGTCTCGAGCTTGGTCAGCGGGTCGCAGTCGGCCAGTTGCTGCTTGACCTCGTGCCCACCGAAGGTCTCTGGGTTACGGCCAACTTCAAGGAGACACAGTTACGCCATGTCACCTTAGGAGCACCGGTGGACATCCGGGTTGACACCTATGGGGGCAGCATCCATGGATCCGTGGAGAGCATCGGCGGCGCCACCGGCGCGAAATACTCTTTGATTGCTCCTGAAAACGCAACCGGCAACTACGTTAAGGTCGTGCAGCGTATCCCTGTGCGCATTCGGCTGGATCGCGCCGATGTTTCTGGTCGCTCTCTTCTGCCGGGTATGTCCGTTGAGGCACATCTACGCTGATGGACTATGTCTTCGATTCGTGCAATCGATGCGGGCCTAGTCCGGCATCGGGTGAAGGTTTGTACGCGGCATCGTGAAGGACCCAGAGCTTTTCTGCTCGGCTTACCGGCATGCAGTTCACTATGACGTGTTTCTAACCGTTGCTCTCGGAAGAGACTTGGCTGAATCGCACGGTAGCGGGACAGCAACCCGTAGGTGAGCTCATAGAGGTCATTGCGACCATCCACAAGGCCTAGACGGCCCAGACCCAACATTGCTGTCACCAGGGGCAATCTGCTCGTTAACCTGACTGCTGATCGTAGCCAAGGAGGAGCTGCGCGCCGACGGAGCGAGGGCCGAAGCGGGGCGGGTCGATCGGGAGCCGGGAGTGGAGGTCGAGCCGGAAGCTGCCGTAAGGGTTGACGTGCGCGTAGAGCAGGGGCGTGATGCCTCGGAGGTCCGCCGCGTCGAGCCTGGCGGCCCATCCGGGTTCGGCGAGAACCTGCTGGATCATCAGGGTGTTGACGTAGACGAGCGAGAGCTGCAACAAGTGGAGCGAGAGCATGCTGATCTCCTGGTCGTCGGTGCGGTTCGACGCCATTTTTCCGCCCTTGCCGAAGTAGATAAAGTCGTTGGCGCCGTTCCAGTTCTCGATGACGTTGAGTCCTTCGTGAATCTCCTGGCGCAGCTCGAGCGAGCCGAGATAGCGGCACAGGAAGATGGTCTTGAGAGCCTTGCCGAGTTCGGCAAGCGCCCGGTACACGGGATGCTGTGCGTTGGAGCGGTTGAAGCGGCGCAGGATGTCCTCGGTCTGCGCGGTGCCGAGCCTTAGCGCGGTTGTGTACTTGACCATCTCGTCGTACTGCTGGCGATCAGCTGCCAGTCGATTATTTTACTCAGGACAGAGGCGAGCAGAGGGTAGGACGCGGCTTCGTCCGGCAGGTAAAGCCGTTGCGAGTGGATGGCCTTCAGGCGCGGCAGCAGCTCGAAGCCGAGCAGTCTGCAAAAGGCGAACGCCACCTCGTTCTGACCGTGGCTGTCGGTGTACTGCTGCTCCACGGTCGCATCGGTGCCGTGGTGCAGAACACCCTCGATCATGGCTGCGACCTCGGACGAGGAGCAGCGTTTGAGCTGCGAGTAGATGCAGGTGGATTTCTTATCGACGTGCCAGTAGATCATGACGCCGCGGCCGCCGTAGCGGGCGTGCCACTCGGTCATCAGGTTCTGATCCCATGCCCCGAACTTCTTCGAGTCCGACGCGCAAGCGATGGTGCCTTCACCCCAGATGCGCGGCGAGCGCTCATGGAAGATGGCGTTGACGACCTCGCGGATGGCCGCGCGCAGCTGGTCCTTGGTGATGTAGCGGCGGCGGACGTAAAGCAGGTCTTTGTAGGTGGTGCGTGCCTGGCCGGCGCTCATGCGCTTGATGCCGGCGTTGGAGCCTAGGCCGTAGAGCGTCAGCAAGAGGCGCTCCTGGATGATCTCGCGGTCGAGGTTCTCCCACGCCGTCGCGCTGCGGAACGCGTCGGTGAAGCGGATGCGCAGGTCGGCTCCCTTGAACACGTCAAGCAGGCTCGTCATGGGCCAGCGTTCGAGCATGCGCGCCTTGAGCGCGGCGAGGTTCGCCGGGGTTTGCTGCACAGGCAGCGGCGAGAGCGAGATCCAGCCCTTGTCGCTTTTCTTAAGAATGCGCACTTGCTCGTTGCGCGGCAGGCTGGCGTGGAAGAAGCCGAGCGCTTCCCGCATCTCCTGCTGGACCCCTTCCAAAAAGGTGTTCGCGGCAGGCGGGAGCTTCAAGGCCGCGTAGTAAAGCGTGCGCTCCTGCTCGAAGTCTCCAGGCAGATCCAGATCCGGGTTGCGGTACCGGTCCGCTCCCTCGACCCAGACCTCTTTCGATCGCAGGCGCTTGCGCAGCGCGAGCAGGACGCACACCTCGTAGGTGAGGCGATTCACCCGTTCGGTACCTTCTTCATCCCGCTCCAGAACCGTTTCGAGCCACGGTCCGGTCACGATGCCGGCGAGCGGCACCTGCTCGACCATCGGGTAAGTGTGCACCCGGCTGCCGGCATACTTCTTCACGACGGCAAGCGCATCGAGAACCGGCCGGTGCCCCGCATTGTTTGACCGGAACTCAAGCGTGTTGAGCAGCCGAACCAGCATGGCTCGATAGTGCGAGCGGTAGGCAGTGCGCATGACCGTGTGGAGCTGCTGCCGGTACGCCGGGCCTGTGGCCTTGAACTCACGCACGAGGTCTTCAAGCGTCCCTTCGCTCGCGATCGGGTAAACCACGTCTCTGACCCGATCCTGAGGTCGTTCCAGCGAGGCTGCGGCGATCTGAAACAGCAGGTTGTTCTTGCCCGAAACTCGTTTGAAATCGGCGACCAGCTCGCGCTCAACGCGCACCTCCGCGCGATGGGCAACGCGATGCACCATGTCGATCAGCAGGTCGGAAAGCATGTCGACGAGCTCGCCCGTGCGCCGATGGCAAAAGGCGGCCAGCAGCGTCATCCTGACGGCTTCCGGGTGGCGCCGCAGCTCATGCACTTCCTCAACCGCCACACGGCGGCGGTACGCCTGCACGATCGGTGCCGAAAGCCGGTCGAACAAGCCGGGCGGCAGCTCGGCTTCGCGAAGACAGTCCAGTTTGTTCAGTTCCTCATCCAGCGTCTCGATGCCGGGCCGGGCCGGGGTCGGCGCGAAGCTCGTGCAGCGGTACGCGCGTCGCCTCCGGGCCTGTGAGTTCGAGCAGTGCGTTCAGATGATCTTTCGTTTTGGACGAAAGCCGCGCCAGCAGCGCTTCGCTGAACTGCTCCTCGAAGGATCGAAGCGCGGAGGCGAGCAGCCGGTCCAGCCGCTCTGCTGTGGGAGGCTCCAGCCGTAGTTCCCGAAACCGTCCCAGTGCTGCCTCCCGGATTCGTTCCGGGTTTCTTTCCCGCCTGAGCGCATGTTCACGAAGCCATGCCATAACGGCCTCGCTGTCCTCCGCGGTCGCCTCGCGGAAGTCGAGCAGCGCCCGGATCTCCGCGCGGTGGTACTTGATGGTGCGTCCATGCCAGTCATAGTCGGCCCAGCTGGAAGCGGCTACGTTGGTCTGGCGGACAAGGTACTCGACGGCCGCAGCCGCGATCTCCTCTCGTCCGGCTGGAAAGCGGCCTTGCCGCTGAAAGAACTTCAGCAGGGCAGCAAAGCCGAGGCGGCCTGCGCCACTCTTGTTCATGAGCAGCACGAGCTCGCCGGGCGCGAGCGTCCAGTGTTCGATCAGCTCATCCTGCGTACAGTCCTGTTTCATGAAAAGGTGTCGCGAAACTCCTAAGTTCCGCGACAAAGCAGCATTCCCCAAAAATGGGCCGGTCGCGTGTTGCAGAAGTATCTCGTATAACCCTTCCTAAGTGCGATATCTTTTGCGAAAGATTGGAGACGGTTTCGATGAAGATAGGCTACGCGAGGGTTTCGACCGAAGACCAGCGGTTGACTCTTCAACTTGAGGCATTGAAGCAGGCCGGATGCGGCAAAGTCTTCCGGGAAAAGGTCTCAGGAGCCTACCGTGACCGGCCGGAGCTGAACAGGATGCTCGACCATCTCCGCGACGGAGATGTTGTCACCGTCTGGAAGCTTGACCGGCTGGCCCGTTCCACCCGCAACCTGCTCGACATTGTGGAAACGATCAGCCAGGCCGGTGCCCGATTTCAATCCATCTCTGAACCCTGGGCCGACACCACCACCCATGCTGGGAAGATGATTATGACCATCTTCGCCGGCATCACCGAGTTCGAACGCGACCTCATTCGCGAACGCACCGGAGCGGGACGGGCCGACGCGCAAAAGCGCGGCGTTCGGTTCGGCCGTCCGAAGAAGATGAACGATGATCAGCAGAAACTTGCCCGGCGTCTCCTCGAAGAGGGCAAGTCGGTTCGGGAGGTCGCCCGAACCTTCAGCATTCATCCAGCCACTCTCTATCGCATGACGCAGCCCTCCACATGACAAAACTGGGACCCTTCTGCTTCCTTCACGCACACGCATAATCCAAACTCTGGAACATGCTGTATGATACCCATACGTCTATGGGTTTGTTAAACAAGAAGTCTAGAGTTGGCAATGAGCAAAAGTGATTTGCAAGGCAGTCTTGACCTTCTTGTTCTCAAGACGCTTTCCCAAATGGAACCCCTGCACGGGTATGGGGTGGCTCTCCATATTCAGACCGTGTCCCACGATCTTTTGCGAGTGGAAGAAGGCTCGCTCTACCCGGCGCTCCACCGGATGGAGCAAGCAAATTGGATCTCGTCTGAGTGGTCGATGACTGACACGGGAAGAAGGGCGAAGTTCTATCGACTCACAAGCGAGGGGAGAAAGGAACTTAGAAGAGTGGAAGCGAGTTTCGACCAGCTTGTAAAGGGTGTGCGAGCTATTTTGAAATACGCGTGAGGTCGATTGTGTCTCTCATAAGCCGTCTGAAGGCGCTTCTCTATCGTGGAGCGTTGAACAAAGAAATCGATGATGAACTCGCAGCGCACATCGAGATGCGCACCGCAGACAATCTTGCCGCAGGCATGCCCGCCTCTGAGGCTCGCCGCAATGCGCGATTGCGCTTTGGCAACACGGGCGTCCTGAGAGATAGAGTTGCCGCAGTGGATGCAGCCCTCAACCTCGAAGTGCTCTGGGCAGTCTTTCGGCTCGCAGCTCGTCGGCTTCTAAAGTCGCGCGGTTTTACTGCAACTGCCGTTTTAACTCTTGCGCTGGGCATTGGCGCAAACACTGCTATCTTCAGCATCGTACAAGCCGTATTGCTACGCCCTCTTCCTTATAAAAACCCCGATAGGTTGGTAGTTGTCTGGCAGGCCGATGCCGCTCATCGAGGAACAGGCGGATGGTTCAATGCTTACCGGCAATTTGAGACGTGGCAGCAGAACAGCCATAGCTTCGAGAAGATCGCGCCACTGACGTGGGCCGCTGAAGGTAGCACAATCCTTTGGAAAAACAGCCCTGTTGACGGGTTCCCCATACCAGCCGGAGTTGATTTCTTTTCCGTCTTGGGAGCACCGGCGAGTCAAGGGAGAACGTTTCTTCGGAGTGATATGGGAAACCCTTGCACTCTCGTTCTGTCTCACCATTTCTGGAACCTGAAGCTTGGCTCACCTAGGGGAATCGTCGGACAAACGCTAACGATGGGCGGAAAGGCCTGCCAAGTGGTGGGAGTCATGCCGCGGGATTTCTCGTTCTACCCAATCCAGACAGACGCCTGGACTTTAATTACTCCGACAAGTGACTTCGTTCTCAAACCATGGACATCCATGACAGGCGTCTTTGGTTTACTCAAGCCAGGAGTGACCCGAGCCGAAGCTGAAGCCGAGCTGACTGCGCTCCAGGCGCACATTGCCCCGGAGGTGCCTGCCGAGATGAGCATAATGCGCACCATGACGCCTGACGTTCTCGATCTGCAATCGAATTTCAAATGGTTAGCATGAAGAAACCTGAAAACCGCTTTATGGGTCCTGTCGGCAGCCGTCCTCACCATCTTGCTCATGGCATGCATCAATATCGCCACTCTTTTGCTGGGGCGCGCAGGTGAACGATCCCGCGAAATGGCGGTACGCACAGCGTTAGGCTCAGGACGAGCGCGTTTGTTCAGCCAGCTTTTCGCTGAAGTTCTTTTACTCTCATTCGCGGGAACACTGAGTGGGCTTGGCTTCGCAGCAGCTCTACTGGACTGGTTTCGATCTGCGAATCCGATTGAACTGCCCCCTGGCAATGTAGTCACCCTCGATTGGAGGGTGTTCCTCTTCTCAGTGCTCTTAGGGGTTGGTTGCGCGCTTGCCGCCGGTGTCTTCCCGGCCTGGCGAGGGTCACAGATTGATCTTAACTCCATGCTGAAGACAGGCAAACGCGAACAAGGATCGTCGGTCTCCATGCAGCGCGTGTCGCAGTGGTTCATCGTCTTTCAGATAGCACTCTCACTTACCCTGCTAACGGCCGCAAGTTCGCTCGGCGAAAGCCTTTTGAAGCTGTCATCAACGAACCTTGGCTACCGAACGAACGATCTGCTCACCGCACGGATTAACTTGCCTCCAACGCGGTATCCCGATAGCTCGTCGAGGGCTCGCTTCATTGATGGTTTCTCGATCGGGCTGGATTCCGAAGGAGTGCAGGCAACGCTTACGTCGGATATTTATCCAACAGGAACAAGCACCTTCGCCATAGAAGGACGCCCCTCCTACGACGACGTGGCAGATGGTCTTGCGATCCAGGATGTAGCTCCATCGTTCTTCCAGCTGATGCGCATTCCTGTACTCAATGGACGCGCCTTTGACAGGCGAGATCGAGCAGACACTCAAAAGACGGTCATGATCAATCAGGCGCTGGCGAACAGGTGTTTCAAGAATGCCGATCCGCTCGGAAAAACGCTCAAGCTGAGTCGAGCAGAGGATCAGGTCAAACCATGGCTGACGATCGTCGGCGTCGTAGGGAATGTGAGAACAAATACCGTCTTTCAAGATATGGGGTATGTCGAGCAGCCGGCAGTCTATCGGCCGATCTCGCAAGATTCTCCAGCCTCGCTCATGATCATCGCGCAAACAACAGGAGGTGCGAGCGCAGCAACGCGCAGAGTTCAGGCTCAGCTCTCCCAAACGGACCACGATCTGGTTCTCAAAAGTGTTGAGACAATTAAGGAAAAGCAAGCCATGGTTCTTTCGCAACCTCGCTTTCGCACTTTCCTTTTTGGAGGCTTCGCCCTGCTAGCGCTGATTCTCGCAATGGTTGGGCTATATGGGGTGCTGCTGCAAGCAGTGTTGCAGCGTACCCGTGAGATCGGAATCCGCATAGCCTGCGGTGCAAACCGCCAGCAGGTCCTTCAATCTGTACTAATCCGAGCGCTTAGAATGGTCGGGATGGGTCTGATTGTTGGAGCTGCAGGCTCGATCGCATCCGGGGCTCTTATGAAAGCCCTACTGTATGGGGAAGGTGCCCGAAGTCCACTGGTCCTCGTTGTTGCCTCTCTCGCATTGTTTCTAAGTGGATTTACCGCTGCTTTTCAGCCAGCCTTCTATGCTTCCTCCATCGATCCCATTCGCGCACTGCGCAGCGAATAAGAGGACCTTTTAACCAGAGGAGGTAAAACGAGGAGCTTCTCATCGCCTCGATTCGTTCGGTAGACTCCTGCCGAACTTATCAGGGTCACTTGCTCTCAGATTACCCCTGGTGACAGCAATGTTGGGTTTGGGCCAGGTAGGTAGGGCTGCCGCCCTTCTCGCCGGGTCCGCAAGCATGGCCGAGCGACCTTGGGGATGGATGGTGGCTTTGGTTCCTTCGAAAACGACAGTTTTTCGAAGAAACTGATGGTTTGGCTGTGCCAGAACCGGAGAAGCAAAGGGTCAAGGCCGGCGCGTTCTATGCGCCGCCCGCGCTTGTACGGGTTGCCTTGAGGCTTTGCGCGGTTCTGGCTGCTCTTGATTTCGTTCCGGCCTCTGGCGGTGGGAATGTGGGAGCGCGGCAGCCCTATTGCCGGGCTTCCAAGCAAAGCGCCATTCCCACGGCCGGCCCCTAGAGCGAAGCTGCCTTGCGCGGTAAGCGCGACTCTGGCCGCGCCCCTGTCTTGCTCTTCACAGGCGGCCCGGGCGCCCAGCGCCCGACGTGTGGAGCGCTTCTGCTTCACCGCGAACGGTTCATCCCAGAAAGGAAAGCTATTTAGCAAGCCAAGTACCTAAATACCTAAATACTCAGCTTGCCGGTTCTTTCACTGAGCTGTGATTTAGTTTCCTGCCTGGAGAATCTGTGTAGTGAACCAGATCCCGGTTGCGATGAAAAAACAGAGTAGAACCTGGTGTGCAGCCTTCTTCAGCGCGGGATCTTATTGGCGGTTCAGCAGCTCGAGGTGGTTGTTCCGGACGTTGCCTACATCGCGCGAGACGGGCCGCGCCTGCATCTGGTCAGCAGGGCAGGGATGGACCGGATGCCTGCTGTGACCTGGCGATTGCAACCCTTGCATTGAACAACGAGAGCCAGACGAGCGGGTGCGCCATGGAAGGACATGCCCAGAGCATAGGCGAACAATAGATGAAGATGCAATCGGATCAATCACAACGGGCTGATCAAGGTCTTAATCCAACGTTTCAGAGGCGGCAAGCGAGCGTATTTGGTCCGATCCCTTATGCTCAAAGGCAGGAAAGGACGGTGTATGAACTACCTTCTCTGTCTGATTTTCTTCATGGGCGGACTTTGGGGATCATCAAAGAATTCCACCAAGAATGAACCGCTTGTCACTCTTTACCAGAATGAGTCCTATGGGGTAGTCCAGCTAATGTACTGGCCTAAAAACTTTCCCGCCGAACCCGCGTATGTTGCTGGAAGCGGCTTTCTAATCGGTCGTGAGGGGTATTTTGTGACTGCCGCTCATGTTCTCGAACACTACGATCCAAATAGCAAGCAAACGCTAGTTGTAACTCTTCGGCAGCGCGAGTTCGGCTCATCTGGAATGTGGTTTGATGTAGTTGAGAAAGATGAAAAGCATGATCTAGTGCTTTGCAAAATCCCCTCTTTTTCCAATATGAAGGAGCCACATGGTAGGGCGGCAAACGGTCGCCCTGCAGACACGTTTGCGCCTTTTGTTTCATTAGCGCTTAGCGAACTGCACCTGTTCCGGGACAGGAGATTGCTATTCTTGGTTTCCCACTAGGCTCGTTTGCAACCCCGGTCATACAAGGCGGCAATATAGGTGCGACAAATGCCTTGCTGGATACAGTGAGTGATTTCCCCTCGGGCAGAGGTGATCTACTAATCGTTTCCGTATCAGGAAACCATGGGGATAGTGGTTGTCCACTACTAGACGTTTCCACCGGTAAAGTGCTAGGCCTGATAATCCAGTACGTGCCGGCTCCACTAGTCGAACGTGTGCAACAGCAATCGGGGCTTATGGTCGCTATCCCCGCCAAGTGGATCGCTGAAATTCTTGAACGAAATCACGTCGCTGCTATGCCTGTATCCATCAAGGAAGACTTAGTGCTGGGAGTGAAAGCTCCGAGCAAGTAGCCCTCACGGGTATACCGTTGCAGCGAAGGAACAGAGTGGCCCGTTCCAGTGACGGTGTGGATCGGCGCAGCCCTTTAGCGTTGCTTTGGGTCGGGAGGCCCGTCCACGCTGATCTCCTAGTGGACAGGCACTCTGGCTGGTAGGCGCTCTGCGAGGAGCGCTCCTGTTCCAAGGAAGCCTTGCGTGCAAAGCCGATTCCGTACGTTTCGGCTGCCGCGCCGCGTGCCTCGTTCCCGCGCGGCCTGGATCGCCCCTTTCTGCATTGCGAATAACACAGAAGCCTGCCGTTCAAAGCGATAGCTAAAATGATTGACCTGTAGCTACAGTGTATATACGATACTACTGCGACTAAGAACAGGGCAGATTGGCGTTCTTCTCGGCATCATTATACCACTTTCAGTAAGACCGAAGCCGCCTCAACGCACTCGGGACCTAGTAGGTAAGTCGACCAGGAGAGTCATGGTGAGTCACCCAAAGCACGTAAAAGAGCCACTTCGCCTAAGCGACGTGGCATTTGTGGAGGTTGCACCAAATGGCGGCGTTCGACTGGGACCAGGCAAACATCGATCACATTGCTAGACACGGGATCACTCCCGAAGAGGCAGAAGAAGTAGTTCTGAACGATCCAATTGACCTCACCATGCAAGAACGGGATGGGGAAGAGCGCACGCCTCAGATAGGCGAAACGGATGCCGGCCGCCTCTTGGTAGTCGTCACGACCTGGCGCGAGGAATTGATTCGGGTAGTCACAGCGTTTCCGGCAAAGTCTCCGCTCCGGAAGCTGTACGCAGCCCAGAAGGGAGTTGCGCATGCAGGAGGATCTGAAGAAACAAAGCTTCAAGAGTGAAGCGGAAGAGGCGCAATGGTGGGATGACAACCAGGACGCTCTAGTCGATGCATTTGAGCAAGCGGCCATCGATGGGCAGCTCGGACATGGCACTGTAGCTCGTAGAGGGAAGACACCTACCACTACGATCAGACTCGATCCCGAGGATGTCTCTAAAGCCCGTACTCAAGCAGAGGCTAAAGGGCTTAGATATCAAACGTATTTGAAGATGCTGATCCATGAAGCTCTACGCGAAGTAGAGATTCAATTCGCTTCAAACGTGCAGCCAGGCTCGCCGTTACCGGCGACCCGCGTCATTCCTCAGCGTTGATGGTAGAGCGGGCGGAGCGTTGGTCTCAGAAGAGCACCCGCACGTAGTAGCGGCAGGTAGGTATCTACCTGTACTCTTAGCTGCTTATCTACGTACGTGCTTCTCTGCTTCCATACGCTCCAGCTCCGCGAACATGCTCTCAACCTCCGCCTTCCCGTCCTCGGGCGGCGTGGGAGGCCGGACCTCGTAGCGGTCCGCGAACTCCTCCATCTCGCGTTCGAGCAGGTTAGCGAGGCTGACGAGGCAGAGGCAGAGGGTTTCGAGCGACTGGAACTCGATGCGGACCGAGCCGGGCGCAAGCGTAAGCCCGCCGAGCAGGTTGTCCCACTCGGTTGGCTCCGTGTCGTGGGGCATCAGGGAGCGCAGCGTGCGTTTGGGCGGGGTGCGCTTGCGCTCCCGGAAGCCGGCGAGCGCGGCGGCCGGGTCTTCCGCCTGAGCTGTGGCATCGATGAGCGCGACGAGCGCGTCCCGCTCGACCAGGGTCGCTGTCCCGACCTCGGTGCCAGGCAGCGCAGCCATGAGCTGCTGGGCGGCGCGGGGCTGGAGCTCGAAGAGCCGCTCGATGTCGCGGCGCTGGTAGTGCGAGCGGGCAGAGCTCAGAAGCGCACGGCGGATGTCGTGGGCGCGGTGGAGCCAGGAGATAGGGCGCGGCACTTGGGAACCTCCTCCGGATGCAGCATTTCCAACCCTTTCAGGATCGCAGAGAAGGAGGGGAGTGAGTGCGCGATCGCGCATTTATTCTTTGCACCTGCCTCCGCGTTTACTCACGATAATGTTCCTTATCAGGAGTAAAGTGAGTCTGCATGGAGATGGAGCTCATTCCGGGGCCGGGCAGGGAAGAGGGTGGGGCTGGACCCTCGGCAAGCCCGGCCGGGGCTCTCACAGAGGCGCAGGCGGCGCTACGGGTGCTTACGCTTGCCTCGGTGCCGGCCGAGAACACGCGGCGCGCTTACGGCAAAGCCATCGACGAGCTGTTCGGCTTCGCTCGCGGCCGGCCGCTCACCCGTGCGCTCCTGCTGGAGTTTCGAGGATTCATGAGCGCGCTCGCCGCCCCGACCGCGAACCTCCGGCTTTCGGCCGTCCGCAAGATGGTCGCAGAAGCCGCGCGGAACGGGTGGCTCCCAGTGGAGGAGGCGGCGCGGCTGACTGATGTGCCGAATCTGCCGGAGCGCGGGATCCGGCTCGGGAACTGGCTGACGAAAGAGCAGGCGCGGGAGCTGCTCCGGGTGCCGGACCGGGAAACGCTCATCGGCAAGCGCGACTACATCATCCTCGGGTTCCTCGTGGCCTGCGGGCTCCGCCGCGCGGAGCTGGCCGCGCTTGATGCCGAGGCGCTCCAGATGCGCGAGGGTCGGTGGGTGCTCCCCGATCTCCTCGGCAAAGGCGGCCGCGTACGCACGGTCGCAGTCCCGCTCTGGCTGCGAGAGGCGGTCGTCGCCTGGCAGACCGCGGCCGGCGTCCGGGATGGGAAGCTCATCCGGCGCATGGGCAAGGGTGGCCGCGTGCTTGCGGCCGGGCTCAGCGTGGATTCGATCCGGCTGGTCGTCCTGAAGGCTGCCATGGAGATCGATGTCGCGGGTCTTGCACCGCACGACCTACGCCGCACCTGCGCCAAGCTCTGCCGCAAAGCCGGCGGGGACTTGGAGCAGATCAAGTTCCTGCTCGGGCACTCGTCCATTCAGACCACCGAACGCTACCTTGGCTCCGAGCAGGAGATCGCCGTCGCCGTCAACGACAGCATCGGGCTTTAGCTCATGCTTGGCCAATGACAAAACTTTCCCGCTCGGCCGGCGCTCGGCGCAATTCTAAGACGGTCTCGTCGACTTCTTCTCTGAGGAAGGATAGCGAAGTCCATAACGAAACGGGTATAACGGCGCCACTGAATCATGAGGAAGATCGCTCCTCTGATTGCGTACCGCCTCGACGGACGAAGGAAGCTCGAAGGGCAAACGTCCTTCCGGAGCCGCACGGCCTGTAATCAGCGCAAACAAGGGAGCATCGGCAAGCCCGAAGTCGCCCAGCAGCGCTGTTGCGAACGGTCTCACATCGGTCAGGATCAGAGGTCGTTCTAAGGTCGTAACGAAGACGGTAGGCGTTGTCTGGCTGACGCGCAGCAACTCCGCGTAGGCAGGGTCTGCTTTGGTGAAGCTGAGTCTTCCCTCGTGTTGCTGAGCGCCGAAGAAAAAGCCTGGGTGCTCGCTGGCATAGGGTGCCGGCGCTCGCACGATGGCGAAGTCAGCCTTTGTGGGATCAGTGACAACGAGGAAGCCGGCGGCCTGAGCGGCTGAAGCCGAGATGCCATACAGGTAGACCTTGTGGCTGTTCGCCGTGATCGGCAAGAGCGGCTTCCCGCGCGCCTTCACAGGCTTGTTTTCGAGCAGAACCACTGCTCTGGCCTGCGCTGCTTCCCCATCGCGAACAAAAATCGTGTTGCCGGCAACAAGTGCAGCCTGCTTTTCATCCACATACGGATTCTCAAACAGTCCGAGCTCGAATTTCTGGAGCAGCACTCGTCCCGCCGCTTCTCGAACACGCGCTTCGCTGATCAAGCCATTCCGGACGTCTGCGACGATCAAGTCCGCTTCCTCCGTGCCTCCGATCTGGTCGACTCCCGCGTTGATCGCTTGCGCGAACCGTTCCGCCCGCGTCTTGTCTTCTACGCCCCAGGGCATTCCGGTGTCAGCCAAGAGAGGCTTAGTTCCAGCTGGGGCGCCGTCGCGACAAAGCTGGTTGCAGTCGGCCGTGATGCGCCAGTCGCTCAACACCACTCCATCGAAGCGAGATTCTTTGCGGAGCAGATCCTCCAGCATTTGATGGCTGAAGCCTGCACCTACAGGCTCAAGCGGATGCCCATCGACAGTCGCACCCTCGAGCACGGAGTAGCTCGGCATCACCCCGCCCACATGCGCCAGAAAGGCGCCGCAGTACGGTGTCAGATGGTAGGCAAAGCTGCCTGCATCGACGTGCGAGAATCGTCCGTAGAAGTTGTGGCTGTCCCAACCATCGACAGCGGCCCCGTACCCCGCCCAGTGCTTCACGACCGAGATCACACTCCCTGGTGTCAGCCCTTCCGCGCCGCCTTGGACCCCCGTGACGTACGCCTGCACCATGGTCGAGGCCAGAGCAGCATCCTCACCAAAGGTTCCGGCGATACGAGTCCAGCGTGGCTCGGTGGCCAAGTCGGCCTGGGGTGCAAGCGACTCACGGATGCCGACCGCCATATACTCGCGCCGCACCGTGTCACCGAAGTGCCGGGTCAACTCAGGATCTCCTGCCGCGGCTAATCCGAGCGGCTCAGGCCACAGCGAGAAGGCGCGGTCCTGCTCAGGGGCTCCGCGCATGCTGAGAATCTCGTGCCGCTTCGGATCGGACGAAATGGTTGCCGGTATACCGAGGCGCCCTCCCTCGGCAATCTCCTGGACGGCGTTGTTGGCGGCGGCCATCTCTGCCGCCGTGCCATCGAGACGTGTTGCAAAGCTGCTCATGTGCTGCGAGAGGATCCAGCGCTTCGCCCGCTGAAGGTCATACATGGCCGTGTGCTCTCCCGCCCTCCCGGCTGTGCCGGAGCTATACAAGCGGGCATCGAGCAGCGAGCCGTGAACTAGCAGGCCCGCTGCCTCCTCCAGGCTCAGCCTGCTGAGAAGGTCTTCGGTGCGCGCCCGCGGACTAAGCCGCCAGTCCTCGTATGGATCCAGCCGGCCGTTGTGGT
>CAXTMW010000004.1:0-8069 GCA_964245455.1 uncultured Acidobacteriaceae bacterium | reverse complement strand
GTCGACGGAGAGGATCGCAACGCCGCGCGTGCCCAGCGCCGGCTGAGGAGAGCTGGAAGGCGGGGCAGTGTCAGGCCGTGACAAAATCATGCAGCAGAAGAGTAGAGATTCCAACATAAGGTGTACGCCGCTCCCTGAGCATCCCTCTTTGGCCGCCGCGAAGCGCTGCTTACAGCGGCGCCAACCTGGCCCTGCAACAGGCTAAACCAGACTGACTGAAAACAGCATCGCATCCCCTGGCCGCCTGAGTGAGGCTGTCTGGAAGTACAAACAAGGCGTAAATAGACGTTGTCCACCAGTCCCTGGAATGAAGCTCCAATGTTTGAGAACACTCCGCTAATTTGACCTATGAACGATCGTAATATCGCCTTACTCATTCCAAACTGACTGGGAGTGATAGCTGCACATTAGCAGTAAAAGGACGTTGCCTACGCTTGACCCAGAGAACCCGCCCGGCTTGTCGATTGTCGCTGCATTCCATTGCGGCACTCGAGCTGTGTTCCTGCATTTCTTTGGCCTCTTGTTTGGGCAGTAAAAGTGCAGGAGCTTTGTACAGACGCCGTACTGCTCACAAGCTAAACAAACTCCGTCGTACCAGTACAGACATCGTGCTCATCGTTCAGATGCTTCCGCACTGTCCATGAACTTACCGACAACCGAGAGAATCCGAAGCATTAAATACAAATCGGCCATACCGATTGGGATTATTACAAAGGCAGGAATCCACTTGGTCGTCCACGGAACCAACAACACCAAAGGGATATGAAGAGCTGCAAGAACAATTATAGTCATCCAAAACCACGCATGCTGTTTCAGCTTCCATCTCATTGCGATGGCGACAATCACCATTGCTACCGAAGTCATGGTCGGACGAGCGAGAGTCAACTTTCCAAAATGATCGAACAAGATCAAGAGGGCAAGCGCACCCAAAATCACACAAAGAACTCCCCACCAAGGTAGCCGCATCTTCCTATCTTCAGCGGTAATCAATCTGTCTAGGGATGGCAAGCGGACACCGCCTTATAGGTTCCATACAAATCTTCAGCAACGGAAATACCGGAAAGAACCTGCCCAACAATGGGCGTAGCTTTTGCAAGACCAACCCCAATCGATGCAAAACCAGTGGCGAGCTGAGCACCAGCAAACGAAGCAGCACCATTCTCTGAGGCATCGGACCCTGCGCTGGCAGTAGAGATAATGCCCCCACCAAACTTTACTCGCTGAAGGACTTTTATTCCGTTAGAAACCCCTGCTGCTCCGTGCCAAAGGCTAAATGCTCCCGCAACAGCGCCGCCTTCGGGCAGCAGTCCCACGGCATCAATAGACGTACTTGCAACGCCTTTGGCGAGAGCGCTTTGCACACATGGACTTGTGTACCAGGGCGTTCCGTTACTTAGAGTTATGCCCGCGCTGCCACCACCGCTGCCGCCTCCGTAACCATAGTCGACGCGCGAGGATCCCAGTCCTAAACCGCCGAACGGATCAGCACTTCCATCTACGGTCGTATTACCGCCCGAGCCGCCAGCGATGGCCCCATTTCCATTTGATCCGGGTGTATAGACATTGCCGTTCTGATCGACACAGTTTGGATCACAGCCTGGAGTGCCCGCGTTAGAACTGCCGCTTGGATCTCCCGTACTAGAACTGGCACCATTGCTGGGATCGCTGTAGATACCACCACCGCCGCCGGTAGGATCACCATTGTTGTAGCAGCCGTCAGTAGGATCGTCGGCGGGATCATCCTCCCCGGAGGGGTCAGAGGCGCTGAATGGGCGATTCAGCACGTAGTTGTAGCGATTGAAGCTCTGCGGGTTGAGGCACTGGTAGCTGCCATAGTAGGGGTCCGGGCTCATCCACCGGCCATGCGTAGTGTCGAGCTCCCGAAACAGTGCGTGGAGGGTTCCGCTGGCCGCGTCCCGCCGCCGTTTGCCCATTGATGTAGTACTGGCCCTGCACGTTGGTCGTCCCGTTCCAGATCGATAGTCTCTGCCCGGCCGGGTTGAAGTCGTACTCCTGAAAGGTCGATCCCTTGTCTACCCGCACCCGCCGGTTGAGCCCGTCGTAGGTGAACTGGATCGTGCCCTGGCTTGTACCAGTCACCCGCAGCACGTTGCCCTCGGCATCATAGGTGTAGTTCAGTCCGGCCGCGTCGGTCAGCAGGTTCCCGGCCGCGTCATAGGCGAAGCCAACCATCTGGTTGTTGGAAAGGCTAGTGTTGTAGCTGATGCTCGGTCCCGGTGTCTGCGAGGTTCGGTTGCCCCATCGGTCATAGGCATAGCTGTAGGTCGTAGTGTTGCCGACGGCGGTCGACTTCAATCGATTGAACTCGTCATACCCGTAAGTGTAGGCCGTATTTGCGTACGCATCGGTCATCCCGGTCACCTGCACGCCCCGCCAGCTCACGGACGAACCATCAAGCTGTGTGCCGCCCGAACAGCCGGCGCTGGTCGTATTGCCCGCGCAGACCCATCGACCATTCAGCCGACCCAGACCGTCATAGGTATTGACGGCATTGAGACCGTTGCCGAGATGGTAGTTGATCGGCCCGAAGGGGCCGTTCTGCACGTTCGAAATAAGCGCCGCCGGGTCCTGCGCATCACTCTGTGAGCTACTGGCCGTCTGCATCTGGTTCGCTGCCGAATATGTGTAGGTGGTCGTGACGTTGTTGCCATCCGTAGAGGTAAGCATGTTGCCGGCGAGATCATAGGTGAATAGCGTGGCGTCGGCACCATTCCCACAGATGGACGGCCTGCAATGATACAGCGCCGTCACCCGCCCCATCGAGTCGTAGCCGATTGCCTCGCCGGTGCCATTTCCGGCGCTGGAAAGCTCGCGCGTCAACCTGCCCTTGCTGAATCCCAGACTGGTGCCGCCTCCGAACGCCCCTGCTTGATCGTAGAAAAAGGTGCGTGTCGGCGTCAGATTATCGTTGTACGCGAGGCTGAGAGGACGTCCAAGCACGTCGTACTGTGTAGTCGTAGTCGTGAGAACGTTTGCGTTTGTCTGGTTCGCCTGTGGGCGGTTCCTGGCCACGACAAGCCCCGTGCTATTGCTCGAGTAAGCGTAGGTGGTGGTGCCGCGCTCCGGCTCGGTCGTTAGAATCGGTCGGCCTATCCAATCCGACTCGAAAGTCCTGGTCTGCGCGCCTTGGGCCACTGAGACTTGGTTATTAACGATGTTGTAGGAGTAGCTAGTAACGAAACCAGTTCCCGAGATGTCGGTGCCGCAGTTGCCCGGCGATTGGCCGGCCAGAGTGTTCGACGAAATCTCGCACACAATCGTGGGTCGCCCCAATCCATCCACCTGCGCAATGCGGGTCACGCCGCTCTCGTCTACAGTTTGGGTGGCACGTCCCGTATATGTAGCTGTTTGCTTTGTCCCGTCCCCGTGTTGCACTTGCGTCCGGCGGCCGATCGCGTCATACGTGGAGCTGTCTCCTGCGCCCGAGCACACCTGAGCCGAGCTCAGAGAGCTGCTTTGGTACGGATACGACTGAAAGGCGATCTGCCCGTTGCCGTCGTAACAAGTATCGGCGAGATACCACTGCCCCGAGCCTGTGCTCACGCCGACCCGGATCTTGCGCCCGTAGCCGTCCCGAAGAGTCTCCGTATCTATTGATTGCGACCCGCTTTGTAGAACGTGTGTACTTATTTGCGTAGGCGTATACGATGTAGTCGCTTTTCCGCCATCTGGGAAGTCCACCTCTGTAAGACGGAGCAGGGCGTCGTAGCCTTTGTAGTAGGTCGTTTGTCCGTTTACGTCAGTGGAGGATGTTGGAAGACCGGTATTGACGCTGTCAAAGCCGGCGTTGAGCTGCATCGCGACCCCACTCGACGGCGTAGGCAGCACAGATCCTGTCGGGTAAGTAAAGGTGCCATCGTACGATAACGAAGTTATTCCATTGATGGGGTCCGTGCTCGACAGGAGTGAGCCCGTATCCTCATAAGTGTTAGTTGTGGTGTAGCTCGTTCCGGAAGAGGCGTAGGCCGTCACGGATGTAAGATTCCCTCTCGGACCACTCACCGCAACGTGAGATGCCAAAGCCGAGCTTGCTACTGGTGTGGTTTGATCGTAGGCGTAGGTTGTAAGAGCGCCCTGCGTCCCATTGCTCGTCAGGCTGTCGGAGCTTACAAGGTTTGCTGGCGCTCCGTTCTGTCCATACCCGAATAGCTCCTTGGTGAGCACCGCTCCTCGATTATCGACACCCTGCTGGTAGGGATTTCCATAGTCGTACGTGTCGACCTCGGTGACCTCCCCATATGTTGTATTGTAAAAAGATCGCGTTCCCTTCTGGCCCCTATCGGTGTACTGCAGAAACGTGTCTACCTGCCCAATCGGAAGAGTGATCGCGGTGCTTAGACATTGCGGTCCTGAATTGTTGTAGCAAGTCTGTTGAGAAAACACGTGCGGACCCGAAGCGGACCCATTCCAAGCGTTATGGTTTACCTCATAGAGCAGGCCATGCGGAATCGGGGCGGTTGATCCGCTCGCGGCTCCAGGAGTCATAAAGTCATAGTCTAGATTGTTGCCCAAAGCATCGGTCACCGCAGTGTGGCTAGAGCCAGAGCCGTTTGTAGTGGACCTTACGTAGCTGGCTGTTGTGCTAGAGCCGTTGTTCGTAGTAGTTCGCTGCAGTCCCCAGTTTGAACCATCTACGCAGTTCACCCCGCTATTCGTTCCTGTATACGCGTACTGGATAGTACCGCCCGAGGGCACAGTTACAGACGCAAGCCGCCCAGTGACGGACCCGAATGCCCAGATGTAACCTCATAGTTAAACTGGTAGAAACTTCCATCAGGGTAGGTAACCCGATCGACCAGGGATGTACTGATAGGGCCATACTCACCCACGCTGCTGCAACCGAAGGAGGTTTGCACCGTGTAAGCCTTGTAGGTCATCGACACGGCTCGTGCTGTTCCCGTGGTGTCTTTGTAGGTAAACGTATGCGCATTTGGGGCGGAACCTGCTATCTGCAGGACGACCTGACCGGTCGTATCAGTGAAATTACCACTGCCATCGACAGACACTTCGTTCCCATTGCTATCAGTAAGATTTGCTGTCCCGGTTTGGGAAAGAGAAGGCGCGGCGATAATCTCACCGCTTTTTGTAATGAGAGTGGCTTGAGTATCGTTTACTACTTTTAGCGTATAGCCAGAACCATCCACAGCGACGCTCGTTAAGGTCGCCTGATTTGCGCCTTGGCAACCTGCGTAATTTGCAGTTCCTCCAGGAAAGGGGTGTGCAACCCCAAAAGCATCGTGGTAGACCCAACTAGACCAATTGATCGTCGTGCACCCGCCCCCGCTGCGCGTACCGGACGAAGAGCTTGAAGTCGAAGTAGTCGTGCTATACGTCAGGTACCCTGTTGATACTTCTGTGTCCCCTCTCCAGCCATAATTAAGAACAGGAGTCCACGAGAGAACACCGTTTACGCTAGCTGGATACCATACGTAGCTGTCATAGCTTAAGTCGTAGTAGAAAGGAAGGCTCCGGCCTGCCTTGTTTAATACGGGAAGACTGAGGTGAACATTCAAATTGCCGACATTGATTGTGTCAAGGCCTTGGCTGTCAAATGCGCCGAAGGTGTAGACGCCTGAGGCGACCTGGGCCAAAGCTGAGTGAAGAACTGCACCCAAAAGAGAAATACACAAAGCAATTCTGCGAATCATAACGTCACCTAAGCTTACTGGGTTCAGTCGATCTGCGTAGAAGTGACGGTGATGGAAGACTGAAGTGCGCCGTTGACGTACTTCTCAATAAGGAAAGGAACCTGGATACCATTGGTTCGTTGATAATTGCTGAAATGGATCTCAATCGGAATGAGCGGAGGCGACCCGTCATCCGGGTGGACTGAGTAGCGGAGAACAGTTGGAAGGAAGCTACTGGAGTCGAGACCGATATCAGTCGTGCTGTCCGTCATCAGACGTGCGATAAGCGGGGCGTAGAGGCCCGCGAGCACAAGCTGGCTTTGCAAATGACGGCAAGTACCGCTGCCGACTTTGCCGTCACCAAGGTCAAGAACTCCAACACCGCTAAGAAGAGATGCCGGTTGCAGTGAAATTGCGGGATAGAACCAGGCGGTTGGCCTCCAACAGCTTAGACCGTTAGCTGCCTTGGCTGCTTTACTTGGAAGAGAAAGCGTGCAGGCGCTTAGCGGGCCGGCCTCTACAACATCCTTATGTTCGCCGCTTTTTGCTAAGACGTAATCAGTGATCACGTTTCCCGTGACATCCGCCGTCAGAGTGACTTGGCCAGAATCTTGAGATGTGCCGACAGTCCATGCTACTTGCCCAGAAAGAACGATCTTCTGCACAGGGAGGCTGCCGAACATGGCTTGGCTAAGCTGAGTGAGAGCTGCGCCTGCGTTGCTTTGTGCTGATAGGGGCGACGGGGCAGTGATGAAGGTCAACATGCCGATGAGCAGGATGCGCGGGAACAGGCCTATATGCATGCAATCTCCGAGAAGCGGCGTATATGGATGGATACTAATAAGTGACGCAATGTTCCGCTCCCCACTTCGTGTGTGCTCAGTTTGGTACGCCTATGCTATTTAGCAGGATGCTCTGCTACAAACCGCAAGTAAGATCGTGCACCGTAAAGCGCATCGTCGTGCTGGTGTATCTATCTTGGATAGCGTGTAAGTATTTGTATGCAGGGCGAGTTACTCCACTACTCCTAATTGCTTGGAGAAAACAGGACTGCTTGCCGTTATTTCTTCAGATTCCAGCTAGTCTGGAAGTGCTCTCCTGTGTTGTCAGGAAGCGTAGCCAAAACCCTTTGTGCTGGCAAGCACTTTTTTCAAAGAGTTTGCAAAAAGTCTTAGTTGATCTTTCACCAGGAAGGGTAGGGGGTTCCATCGAGGGCCAGGCCAGGCGCTTTACTGTAGATGTCAAAGACGTTCTGGCCTCCAAATGAGTCGCTGTCTGGGTCGTCCTGTACGGAGTGCTCACCCCACTCTGTCTTTCCGGTCATCGGATCCGTAGGGACTCTGCGAAGAAACTTTATCTTCTTGCCTTGCACGTCAACGCCATTAACCAAGGTGGCAAGATCGGGCGGGTAGTTGTAGCTGTCGACCTTGCCGAGGAAGGCTCCACGATCGGCCGCATCTTTGTAGCGATCAATCGCAGCGCGCATAGCCCAGAGCTCTTGGCGCAGTTCGCGCTCCTTTTCCCGCTTGCTCTCGATGCGCAACACCGGCAAAGCGGCGGTAGCAAGGATCGCCAAAATAGCGACTGTGATAATCAGCTCCACAAGCGTGACGCCCGATTCGCTGCGTCTTTCTTCAACTTGCGGTTGAGGACGGATGTTGAGAGATTCGGACACCGAAACATCTTGGCATGGAACGCGTCCGTTTGCGCGGAAGCATGGAAAATCTAAAGTGTAGAGGGCATCCAGGCAGTGACATCGATTGAGGTACACCTTAGTACAACTTGGTTTCCGGACATAAGTCTCGCCCCTTTTAGGGTCTTGCTTGCTTCGCACGACGCCGCCTGAAGGACCTCCGAGAGTTCAATGTGATTACCACCAGGACAGCTGAAGTGGTTGTCGTTGACCCCTCGTAGTGCCGGATTTCACAAGCATGGGTAACTGAGATTACCGCTGCCGTCGTTCTTGGTTCTTGCCTTTAAGAAACAGGATCTCGGTTCCGCGCACAACCCCGCTGCCGACCGCCTCGGCGAAGCCGAGCTCGAGAAGCCGCGCGAGCGGTCCGGCGAAGCCGCCCGACTTCGGGTTGCTGTACCCGGCCCGGGCGGACAGCTCCGCGCGCGCCATGCTTCCTGGGTGCGCCGCAATCAGCAGCGCCAGCAGCTTACGTTCGCCTTCGCCGAGCATCGCGAAGACGCGCTCCTGCAGCTCTTTCGTAGTCGCAGGACGCTCCGGCATTTGCGCAGCTTCGCGGCCGGCGTCGGTTAGCTCCGCCCGGCCTCCAGCGGAGCGAATCAAGTTCTTGCGGACGAGCGCGGCGGCCGGCCCGGCAAAGCCGCCGCTCTTGGGATTCGAGTACCCGGCAAATGCCGAGAGCTGCAGCTTCGACGGGGAAGCGACGCCGACGGCCTCCAGGCGCCCCA
>CAXTMW010000003.1:80826-87249 GCA_964245455.1 uncultured Acidobacteriaceae bacterium | reverse complement strand
AATCAGGGGGATGTTGAGGCTGATGCGGCGGGTGAGGCGGGTTTCGGTCGTGACCTGGTTGGGGACAATCTCGGAAAAGGCGGGGACGAGCAGAACGTCGTCAAACGTGAGTGCTTCGGGGATCGGATGTTCAATCATGGTGAAGATACCGCGCGCGGCCGGAGAGCCGGGCAGCGCAGCCTTCGCCTTAGTGTAGCAAGCGCGGCCGCAGCGTCCTTCTGCCTTGGGCAGGCCCGTGATTGGAACCCGCAACGCGCCTGCCGTCCTGAAACAGAACGCCCGGCAAAAAGTTTAGAAATCAAGGCAACATACTGAGCTGTTGGAGGTTACACTCGCTCGACGTCACGCCCCTCCCTCGGAACGTACTCGAGACGTACTTCAGATAAAGATCGGTGCACGCATGCCCTCAACTCTGCAAGCAACTGTTACTTCACCCACGGCTCCGGAGGCCGTCACTGCCCAGGCCGCCCGAACGGCGCCGCGCGTAGCCCGCTTTTACCGGCCGGAGCTCGACGTTTTGCGCTGCCTGGCCTTTTTCCTGGTGTTCACCTCGCACGCGCTCCCATTTCCACACGCGGCGCAGGCGGTTACACCGTTATTCGCGATTCAGGAAGGAGCAGCGGCAGGCGTGCCTCTTTTCTTCATTCTCAGCTCCTTCCTCATCACGGAGCTGCTGCTGCGCGAGCGCGACGCTACCGGCACCATCCACATCGGGGCCTTCTATGTCCGGCGCATTCTGCGGATCTGGCCGCTCTATTTTCTTGCGCTGGCAGTCGCGGGACTTCTGCCGCACCTGGTGCACGGCTTTGACCCCATTTCCGCCTACGTCGTCCCATTTGTGCTGCTCAGCGGCAACTGGGTCATCGTGTCTCATGGGTGGTTCCACAACCCTATGCTCACCCCGCTCTGGAGCACCCCGGTGCAGGAGCAGTTCTACCTGCTCTGGCCGTTGCTCGCGTTTTTCTGGGGTCCGCGCGGCATCCTGCGGGTGGTTGCCGTCCTGCTGCCGCTCGCCTGGCTGCTCGATTACGCTCTGCCTGCGGCGCACTTTCCTCGCAGCCCGGTTCTGTTCTGCAACAGCATCAATCAGTTTCAGTTCTTCGCGCTTGGCGCCGGGCTTGCCGTTCTGCTGCACGGCCGGCCGCTCCGGCTTTCCGGGCGCACGCGACTGGTGCTGGTGCTCGCAGCGATGGTTGCCTTTTTTCTTTCCGGCACGCCCTTCCACTTCATCAACGACTACATGCCGGCGACCCCGATGCAAACGCTGGCCGGCTATCTCTGCCTCGATGCAGGCTGCGTGCTGCTGTGCCTCGCGTTTCTAGGCGCACGGATGCCCGCCTTCACGCGCCCGCTGATCTACCTCGGTAAAATCTCGTTCGGGCTATACATCTTCCACTACACGCTTCTGGCCGTCGTAGCAGCTGCCGCGAAGAAAACGCATCTCGCGGCATCCTTGCAGCTGCTGCTCACCTACGTGGTCACTGTGTCGCTCGCCATCGTGCTGGCTTCACTCTCCTACCGGTACTTCGAGCGGCCGTTCCTGTTCTTCAAGGATCGGTTTACCTTCATCCGTTCGCGCCCCGCTTAGGCGCGAAATGGAATGCCGGGTGCGAGGGGGGCCGCCGCTCACGCGACGGTTCCCACCCGGCTTACGTCTTATTGCGTTCGCACATTGTCCAGGTAGTAGGTGCCGTCCGCGCTGAAATACACGTAGAAGTTCTGGATCACGCTGGTATCGACCGGCGCTGAACCGCCGCAGTTCGCTGCCGTAGCAAGGCTGGCCAGATTGACCGCGACCGTTGTGGAGGTGCCCGCGCCGATGGAGCTGAACGGCGTCGAGCAGTAATGGTAGTCGCTGCCAAACTGCATGGCGACCGACTGTGAGGTGCCGCTCGCTACCGTTGTAATGTCGAACAACACCTCCCGAATCCCGCCTGTTTTGAGCGGCAGGGGAGCGGTGTTGTAGGCCGGTCCAAAGAAGCCTCCACCGGTGGCATTGATCTCGAGACTATGCCCCCAACTGGTTGCCCCCAGGGTCGCCTGCGCGACCGTACCGGCGGGTGCCGCATTGCAACTCGCCGCTGCCCAGGTGTCGGTCCCGTCTTCAAAATTGAACAGCTCGCCTGGGATGCCGCCCACCGTCACGACGATGTTTGCCGGATTAGACAGGCGCCCCAGCGCGTCTGTGTCTGTGTACGGGGTGCTTACGCTGCCCGAAACGCAAGTGGATGCCGGCTCAAAGATGACACTGCCGCCGGCCTGGAGGCTGTAGGTGCCGAAGGCCGTTGTGATCAGGGTCTGCCGCCCCGGCTTTGCGGGGTTCAGGTCCACCGAGTTCCTGCGGAGCGGGCTGTCCTGGTACGTGATGTCGTTGGCAGTTACGTTGAGCGTGACCGGGGTGTTGTTCGGCGTGCTGACCGTATCGTTGTCAGCGATGGGCGCGTTGTCGACGGGCAGATGCTGGATCTGCCTGGCGAAGTGCGTAAACGCGTTGCAGACCGGAGTCGGGCAGTACACGGTGAAGCCGTCGTAGTCCGGGTAAAGCGAACCGCTGTCTTTGAGCCCGGAAAGGATCCAGTAGGTTGCGCCGGCACCGTCATCCTTGAGCACCGTATCTTCCCACGTCTGGTACACCGGGTTGCGGGTGTTCTTGTCGAGCAGGCCCCACTCGCCGGCCACTGCGCGATCACCCAGGCGGTGCGAATCTTCGATGTGCCGCGCGATCCAACCGGTCGCCCACTCCGGCGTCTTCCCGCAGTTGTCGGGGTAAACATGATAGGAGATCACGTCCATGTCCGGGATCTTCGCGAGTGCGATCGAGTCGACACCCTCGCTGCAGTTGATGGTGAAGTCCGAGGAGGAGGGGTCGTCGCAGTAGAAGCCCTCGCTGCCCGACGACAGCAGGTGCTTGCTGTCGATGCTCTTGATGTAGGCGCTCACATTGGCGGCCCAGCTGGTGATGGTCTGCGTGGTGCAACCCGTGGGCGACTGGGGATAGACGCCGTAGCCGGCACAACGCTCTTCATTCGCGAGTTCCCAAGTCAGGATGGTCGCATCGTCCTTATACTTCACGCCGGTGTAGCTGTTCACATGGTTAAGCACATGCGCGATCCAATCCTTGTACCACTGGCGAATGGTCGGATCGGTATAGAACTGGTCGTGGTATTGGCCGCCCTTCCAGCGGACGTATTGATCCATGCCGCCGTAGGCGTCGTAATTGTTCACAAAGGGGATAACCAGCTTGATATTCAGCTGTCCCGCGCGATACACAACGTAATCGAGGTGCTGGAGCCCGGTCGCGCCGTCGTTAAAGGCCGGTTCCTTGCCATCAAAGTAGTGAAAGTAAATGCCGTTGTGCGGCCCGTCGACCGAGTTCGAGCTATCCGGCTTGCCGATGTCGAGAAAACCCCAGGTCCGCATCGTGTTAAAGTTTTGCGCGGCAGCCCGGGTCAGCACATCGTCCACCATGAAGTGCGACGAGTACATCAGGTAGTAGTTGTTGGAACCGACCGGGCGAAAGGGCCGGCCACGATGATAGATCCTGTTGCCGACCCGCGCGGCAAAATGTTGGCCTCGCGCATCAGTCGCATCCGGCGCGGCCTGGGCGTGCAGCCTGGCGGGCGCCATCGCGGCAGCAAATGCAAGAAGAAGAACAAATTTCCGGAGGAATCGAGACATGGACAGAACCGACCTTTCCGCCCGGTTCCGAGCGGAAGAATCCTGCGTCCCGGCGGGCGGTGATAACGCTATCATGCTCCAGTACTGGTTGACGACGCGGGTTGATGAGGTTCTTTGTTTTTCGGTGCTACTTCGGACGCTGAAGCTCGAAACGCTCCGTCGTGCGCACGTACTCCGCGCCCGCCATCCTCCCCACGGCCCTCAGCTTGCCTAATGCAATGTGCAGCCCCGGCTCAAGCACGCTTTCCTCGATGTGAGAGCGCACCACCTCACCCAGGACCAGCGACCCGCCTAGCGGCAGCGCGCTCACCTCGACAATCTGTCGCAACCGGCACTCCATCTGGATCTTGGCCTCGCCGACCCGCGGCGCGCGCACCAGTTCGCCGGCCGCCGCGGTCAGGCCGGCCAGGGCAAACTCGTCTTCATCCGGCGGCAGCTGCGCCGCGGTTGCGTTCATTGCCTCGGCAAGCTCCTCGCCGACGATATTGACGACAAACTCGCCGGTCGCGCGGATGTTTTCGAGCGTGTCCTTAACGGCGCGCAGCCCATTATTGGCTTCGCGCACGGAAGGGCAGAAACACAGCACCGGAGGGTTCGCGCTGGCCACGGTAAAGAAGGAGTACGGTGCCAGATTGCGGCGCCCCGCCGTGTCCACGGTAGACACCCAGGCGATCGGGCGGGGCACAACCGAGCCCGAAAGCAGCTTGTAGTTCTCCGCGGACGTCAGCGAGGACGCATCGAAGCTTCGCATCATGCACTGAGGCTATCCTGAGCGAGGCAGGCCCCAGCTACCTTCCCCGGAAGCGGTGTGCATCTATGCTCAGTACGTCTAGCATGAGAGAAAGCCGGTCGCTCTCTGGACCCAGTTGGGTGAGGGACCGCTGAAGGAGAAAGCCGCTTCGCATGTTTGAATTCCATATTTCGCGCGCCAGCCGCGACCGCTACGGCGTCGCCGGTGTTCTGTTTGCTTTCAACGGGAACGCCGTATTCACCGATCCCGCCGGCAGCCGCACCCTTGCGCACCGCATGAACCAGGTGCGCGGCACGCAGGGCGACCCCGCGCGCGCCTTTCCGGAACAGGTGCAGCCGGCGGCCCTGTTCGCGATGGGCCTGATTGATGAAGCAACACACGCGCTGCTCGCGTACTACCGCCGAAACGTGAAGCCGACGGTAATGACGGAGGCGCTTGCGCATTTCAGCGAGCAGGTAGGTGAACAGGAGCTCACGCGTTTGCTGCTTGAGTTCACGAACGAATTTCCGAATGCCGACGTCTACGCGGGCAAGGAGACTGCCGAGGAGTGGCTTGCGGGCGAGACCGATGGCTACCCGCACCGTGAAGCCGCGTTTGAAGAGCTCCTCCTGCTATGGCGTGAAAACCGCAACCCGGCGTTTGCGCCGTTCGAGGACTTGTGTGATGACACGCGCCTTGCAGAAACCACGGTATACCCTCAGGTGACCGCTAGCCTGCCTGAGTTTTTTGCCGGGCTGCCTGAGCTTGACGAAGGACACGGCGGGCTGTTCTCGCTGCTGCTCTCGGTTATGTCGGCCCAGGGCTCGCTTGCGGACCAGCTTTTCGTCCTTCGCGCGCGCTGGGGCTTCGCGGTAGAAGAGCTGCTGCGCCGCGTCCTGCTGGCCGGCGACATCCTTAAGGAGGAGGAGGTCGCGCTTTGGCGGCAGTTCAACCCGCCCTCAGCGGAAGCGCTCGCCCGGCGCGGCCGCTTGCAAGACGGGGGCCCGCACGCCGAAGTGCCAACCTTTGCCACCGCGCCCAATGAATACGAGGCCTTTTCGCCCGATCAGGATTGGATGCCGCGCACCGTCATGATTGCGAAGAGCACCTACGTGTGGCTCAACCAGCTTTCGCGCTTCTACCGGCGCGAGATCCTACGACTCAACCAGATCCCCGACGAGGAACTGGAAGCGCTCGCCCGCCGCGGTATGAACGCGCTGTGGCTGATCGGCGTGTGGGAGCGCTCGCGTGCGTCCGAAACCATTAAGCACCTGTGCGGCAATCCCGATGCGGTCGCCAGTGCCTATTCGCTCTACGACTACCAGATTGCCGAGAACCTGGGCGGCGAGGCAGCCTACCGCGACCTTCGCGATCGCGCCATGCGCTACGGCGTGCGGCTTGCGAGCGACATGGTGCCGAACCACATGGGCATTGACTCCCCCTGGGTCGTTCATCATCCGGAGTGGTTTCTTTCGCGCCCCGATTCGCCGTACCCCGCCTACAGCTTCAACGGGCCGGACCTTTCCGGCCCTGCCACCACGGGGCAGGATCGGGTTGAAATAAAAATCGAGGACCACTATTACGAGCAGACCGATGCCGCGGTCGTATTTCGCCGGCGCGATAAGTGGTCGGGGGACACGCAGTACATCTACCACGGCAACGACGGCACTTCCTTCCCGTGGAACGACACCGCGCAGCTTAACTATCTAAGTGCCGCGGTGCGCGAGCAGGTGATTCAGACCATCCTGCAGGTCGCGCGGCAGTTTCCGATCATCCGCTTCGACGCGGCGATGACGCTCGCGAAGCGCCATATCCAGCGGCTCTGGTTTCCCACACCGGGCTCGGGCGGCGCGATCCCCTCGCGCGCGGAGTCCGCAATGACCACGTCCGACTTCGACGCGGCGATCCGGATCGACGGCGAGTCGGCGGATGCCTACGCCGGCCGGGGGTATGTCAGGTCCATCCAGAAAGACCACGAAGGGGTCATCGCCGACCAGACGGAGGTCATCCGTAGG
>CAXTMW010000003.1:46615-80816 GCA_964245455.1 uncultured Acidobacteriaceae bacterium | reverse complement strand
TCGGCCATGACAACCAGCGAGTTCGACGCCGCCATCCCTGAGGAGTTCTGGCGCGAGGTCGTCGACCGCGTCGCGCGGGAAGTGCCCGGAACGCTGCTGCTTGCCGAAGCCTTCTGGCTGATGGAAGGCTACTTTGTCCGCACTCTCGGTATGCACCGCGTCTATAACTCGGCATTTATGGTGATGCTGCGCGATGAGGATAATGCGAACTACCGCAAGGTGCTCAAGAACACACTTGAGTTCGACCCCGGCATCATGAAGCGTTACGTCAACTTCATGTCAAACCCGGATGAGCGCACCGCCATTGATCAGTTCGGCAGCGGTGACAAATTCTTCGGCATCGCGACCATGATGGCGACCCTGCCCGGCTTGCCCATGTTCGGCCACGGCCAGGTAGAAGGTTTTACTGAGAAATATGGCATGGAGTATTACCGCCCCCGCTACGACGAGTGGGCCGACGACGGTCTGGTGGCTCGCCACAACCGCGAGATCGCGCCTTTGCTGCACGAGCGCGCGTTGTTCGCCGAGAGTGACAACTTCCTGCTGTATGACTGCTGGGGCGAGCATGGCGGCGTTGAAGAAAACGTCTTCGCGTACTCCAACCAGCGTGACGGAGCCTACGGGAAAAGACGCGCGCTCATCGCATACAACAACAGTTACACATCCACGCGCGGCACCCTGCACCACTCGGCTGCGTACATGGACAAGGGTTCAGGACAGCTGCGGCAGCGCTCCATCACCGACGCGCTTGCGCTGCCGACGGACCGCGACGCCATCCTTGCCTATCGTGACAACGCGACCGGGCTCACGCATCTGCGTCGCGCTAACGAGTTCAACGAGCGCGGCCTCCATGTCGAGCTGCGCGGCTATGGCTATGCCGTGCTGCTGGACTGGCGCGAGTTGCGTGCTGATGCTACCCATGCGTGGGATCGCCTGTGCGACCTGCTGAACGGCCGTGGCGTCGAGGATCTCGAACGAGCCCTGCTCGCGCTGGAGCTTGAGCACGTGCACTATGCACTTCGGCAGGCGCTGGAGCCTCGCCTGGTGCGTGAGTTTGCCACGCTTGCCGCGCGCACAGAGTCGACCGCGGTGGAAGACCCCGCGCTCGTACCTCACAGTGAAGTGCTGGAGCAGTGGTTTGACCGGGCTGCCGCGTTTATCGAGCAGGCGCGCGCTGAATACTTCAAGCGCGTGCAGCCGCCGCCGGCCGACGAGCCGAAGCTTGCCGTCGAGGGAGCTCCCGAGCAGGTCGCCGCAGAGACCGTGAATGAGGAATCACTTACCTCCACTCGTCTGCGCGAGCGGGTGCAGGCCCTGCTTCGTCTGCCACTGGCTGAGTTACAGTTTGCCGAGGCATGGTCCCGCGAGGCACGCACCGTGCTGCCCAGTGCTAGTCCGCTTGCCAACGCCGGATCGGTCTGGGCGCCGGTGGTCGCCTACACGCTGCTCGCCGCGCTCGGCGAGTCGCTCGACATGGCCGATCCGTCTGTCCCGGCGCTGAACGCTTTCGACCAGTTCGGCCTGCGCAGCGTGCTCGCGGATGCTTTTGCAGCACTTGAGTTTGCCGGGCAGGACACCTGGCGCGCTGCAGCCCGTGTGCGTCTTGTGCTGGCCGTCGGCGTTGGCCCAGCGGAGCCTGAGCCCACAGGCAAACACGCGGAAGAGCTGCTTTCCAACGCAAAAGCCGCTAAATACGGCCTTGCTGAAGCTTTATGGCAGGACGGTGACCTGCGCTGGCTTATCGGCATTCACGAGCATGAAGGAATGACTTACCTCAACAAAGAGTCGCACGAGCAGCTGCTCTGGTGGTTTTCGCTACCGGATCTGTTACAAATCTCGGCGCAGGCACCTATCGATCCGCAGGAGCTCGAAACCTTGTCCATGCAGATCAACGAGGCTTTGCAGAGCGCGGAAAAGGCTGGCTACGCGTATGCCTCTACGAAGGCGGAAGAGCTCCTTCCGGCAAACCCGGTGGCTGTTCTTGCCGGTGAGTTCGCCAAACATCCCGATGGGCTTGCCCTGGAGTCGCCGGTGGTGCCTGTGCAGGTAGTTCGAGAGTCGCCGCTGATTCACGGCGATCCCGAGCCGAAGATTGCGAAGAAAATTTCACAGCTTCGCAGCGCTGACGAGGAAGGGGCACTGATTCAATCAGGCGAAGGTGCGGACCCGAAGGAGAAGGTCGCCACCGGCAAGATAGAGAAGCGCGGGAAGTAAGTCGTTCGACAGATAAGCATGTTAAACATGAAAGCGGAGCCTCGCGGCTCCGCTTTTCAACAGCTTCCAACCCCGACCAACGGGAGGGCCACCTATACCGCTCCCGCGCATACTGGCGCGAAGCGCTCGGCAGCCCCCACCGCAGGTGGTTAGAACTCTTCGTGGAAGGCGACCTCGCCTTCCACGGCGACCTGGTAGGCGGAGACGCGGCGCTCGAAGAAGTTGGTCAGCTCCTGCACATCCTGCAGGTCCATAAACGGGAACGGATTGCGCGAGCCGAATACTTTTGCCATACCCAGCCTTTCGAGGCGCTGGTCCGCGACATACTGCAGGTATTCGCGCATATCGCGCGTCGACAGGCCGGCCACGCCGCCTTCCAGCAGGTCTTCTGAGAATTGCAGCTCGGCGTCGACCGCTTCGCGCATCATCTGTGTCACCTGCTGTTGCATACGATCGTCGAACATGCCCGGGTGCTGCTCGCGAACCGTATTGACAACCTCGAACGCGAACTCAAGGTGGGCACTCTCATCGCGGAAGACCCAGTTTGTGCCCGCGGCAAGGCCGTGCAGCATACCGCGCGAACGGAAAAAGTACACATATGCAAACGCGGCGAAGAAGAACAAACCCTCAATACAGCCCGCGAAGCAGATCAGATTCAACAAGAACTGCCGGCGGTGCTCATCGGTGTCAAGCGTATCCAGTCTCTCGATCGAATCCATCCACTTGGTGCAGAAGTCCGCTTTACGCGAGATGGAAGGAATGTTATCGACAGCCGCAAATGCCGCATTGCGCTCAGCCGGCTCGGGAATGTAGTTATCAAGGAGGGTGAGATAAAACTGCACATGCACCGCTTCTTCATACAGCTGCCGCGACAGATACAGGCGGGCTTCCGGCGAGTTGATGTGCTTATAAAGGTTCAGCACCAGGTTATTGGAAACGATCGAGTCCCCAGTCGCGAAGAAGGCAACCAGACGCTGAATGACGTGAACTTCAGCAGGCGTCAGGCGCTGCTTCAGGTCAACCAGGTCGGTCGAGAAATCAATTTCCTCCACGGTCCAAGTGTTCTTGATGCCGTCCTTGAACATTTCAAAGAAGGTGGGGTACTTCATCGGACGCAAAGTTAAACACATGCCTGGATCGAGGATCGAATCAGGAACAACAACGGACGATGACATAGTTCACTCCTTGAACTTCATCTTTGGTAGCAGTTATGTACTCAATGTTGATGGAGCGTCGTGGATAGCCTTTGCGCAAAGCGCAGAGAGCCGCACCGCGGCGCTTACTGGCACGCCTCACACGACTCGGGATTATCGAGCGAGCAGGCTACGGCATCTGTCGGCATTGCCGTGCCCGATAACCCGGAGGTCGCGAGCGTCGGAGCATTTCCCTGCGCGGCCTGACCCACCGTCGTCTTTGCAATGCGTGTTGCCGGCCGCGAGCGCAGGTAGTACGTCGTCTTGACTCCGGCCTTCCACGCGTACATGTACATCGAGCTCAGGCGGCCGATATTCGGCGACTCCGCAAACAGGTTCAGCGACTGTGACTGATCGATCCACGCGCCGCGCTCCGCACCCATATCGATAATCGCGCGCATCGGCATTTCCCAGACCGTGCGGTAGCGCAGCCGCACGTCCTCCGGCAGCTCGGTCAGGCCCTGCACGCTGCCTTCGGCCATCTTGATGCGTGTTCTAACTTCGTCGTTCCACAACCCGCGCGCTTTCAGCTCGTCCACCAAATAGCGGTTGATCTGCAGAAACTCGCCCGACAAGGTTTCGCGTTTGAACAGGTTGGAAATTTGCGGCTCGATGCACTCGTAGCAGCCCACGATTGATGCGATGGTTGCGGTCGGCGCAATAGCAATCAGCAGGGAGTTCCGCAGGCCATGTTTGCGGATGCGGTCTTTCAGCACCGACCACCGCGCCAGGTCCTTCGGGACAACATTCCACAAGTCATATTGCAAATGCCCTTGTGCGGCGCGTGTATCTGCGAACGCCGGATGCGGCCCATTCTTCTCTGCCAGCTCGCACGAAGCGTAAAGCGCGTGATAGTAAATCTCCTCCTGAATGCGCGTCGACAGATCCCGCGCCTCGGGCGAGTCAAACGCGAGCCCCAGCTGGAAAAACACATCCTGCAGACCCATCACGCCCAGGCCCACCGGCCGCCATTGCGAGTTCGATCCTGCTGCTTGCGGCACCGGGTAATAGTTGATGTCGATGACGCGGTCGAGCATCGGCACGGCAAGCCGCACCGTATTCGCGAGCTTCTCGAAGTCAAACCGCCCGCTGCTTACATGCCGCGCGAGATTGATCGATCCCAGGTTACACACCGCTGTCTGCTCGCCGGAGGTCACCTCGGTAATCTCCGTGCACAAGTTCGACAGGTGAACAACGTTTCCCGGCCGGCCGGTCTGATTGCAGCGCAGGTTGGTGGTGTCCTTAAAGGTCATCCAGCCGTTGCCGGTTTCGGCCAGCGTCCGCATCATGCGCGCATACAGGTCGCGCGCTTTTACCTGCCGTACAGCCAGGCCTTCGCGCTCCGCCGCCTCGTACGCCTCGTCAAACTCTGTCCCGTACAAATCCGTTAGGTGCGGCACAATCTTCGGGTCAAACAGCGACCACATACCGTCGGTATCGGCGCGCCGCATAAACAGGTCAGGAATCCAGTTGGCTGTGTTCAGGTTGTAAGTGCGCCGTGCGTTGTCGCCCGTGTTGTCACGCAACTCCAGGAACGATTCCACATCCGCGTGCCATGGCTCCAGATACACGCACGCCGCGCCCTTGCGCTTGCCGCCCTGGTTTACCGCTGCCACGCTCGCGTCCAGGGTGCGCAACCAAGGCACAATTCCGTTGGACAAGCCGTTGGTCGCGCGGATCAGCGACCCTTCCGATCGCACCCGGTGGAACGCAAGCCCGATGCCGCCTGAAAACTTCGAGAGCTGCGCCACCTGCTTGTAAATGTCATAGATGCCTTCGAGCGAATCGTGCGGCGAGTCGATCAGGTAGCAGCTCGACATCTGCGGGTGTTTCGTGCCTGAGTTAAACAGCGTCGGCGAGGACGGCATGTAATCATGCGCAGCCAGCAGCTTGTAAAACGGAACCGCCTCGGTGACAGTTAACGCAAGCCCGCACGCGACGCGCAGAAAGAAGTACTGCGGCGTTTCAATCACCTTGCGCGAGATGGGGTGGCGCAGCAGATAGCGGTCATATACGGTGCGCAGGCCGAAGTACTCAAAGCGATCCGAGAACTCGTCTTCAATCGCGTTGTTCAGCTTGCGAGCATTGTTGCGTACGAACTCCACCGCTGCCTCGCCGATGAGTCCTTGCTCGTACCCCAGCTCGATCGACTGCGAGAACGAGTAAATATTCTGCCCCGCGACCTCCTTCAGCACCGTCGCGTGCAACAAGCGCGCAGCCAGCTTCGAGTACTCCGGCTCTTCCGCGATCAGCGCCGCCGAGGTCTGGATCGATATCGAGTCCAGCTCCCGGGTCGTGGCCCCGTTAAATAAACCGCCGATGGTCTTCGACGCCACCCGCATCGGATCGATGTGCGCCAGGCCATGCGATGAACGCTGTACCGCCTTCACAATCTTGTTGACGTCCACCGGCTCCAGTGAGCCGTTGCGCTTGCGCACCTGCATCTGCGGGGGTGCTTCCGGCAGTGGAAAATCCGGGATCACGTCGGCAAGGGTGCTTTGGAGCCCAGTCTGTTGCAAGTCGGTCTGCAGGTCAGCCAAATCGGTTCTCTTTTCTGCCTGCAAGGGGTCCGTCCTCGCCGGCGTTCAGGTTGCGGTACAGGTTCTGGCGCTAGCGACGTACCCTGCTTCCTTGGATGTCCGCCACAGCGTGGTGGGTGATGTTTTTCGGGCTAAACACACTGTATCTTGTGGGCCTCGCTGCAATCACCCCAACCCGCTGTGCAAAAGACGGTACAAAATCCATAAAGTTGAGGACACGGTACTAACGTCACCTTCGTATTTTATTCGCTTTTTTGTTCGAGCGCTTTCCACAGCCTGGCTGGGGACGTCCACGAGTCTGTCCTGTAGGAGCGTGCGCGGCTTCGTCCGGAACGGACCCGTGAGATTTCCAAGCGCCCCGAGAGTGGATCAGGCCGGCTTCAGATACGTCGGTCGAACGCGCTTCATGCCTTCATTAAAGCGAATGACCAGGTTCTCTCCGTCTGTCTCCACAACCTTGCCCTGACCGAACCGTGCATGCTTCACCAGCCCGCCCGAGCGGAACCGCGGTGCCTCCCGAGATGGCAATGTTTCGGGCGCGGTTGTCATAATCCTGCCGATCGCCGTTTCCACCTCAACAGCTTTCTTCGCATCCTCCCGGGCGCTTTCCGGCAGCGCCGTCTCGCGCGGCGCCAGGCCTGGATTGATTTCGAGCTCAAGGCAGTTGTCGCAGGCCTCGCACACTTCGCCGGCGTCTTCGCCAAAGTACATGCGCAGCAGCTGTTTGCGGCACCGCACGCTCTCGGCGTAGCGCATCATTTCGCCGAGGCGGGTTTTGTCTGCCTCGCCCTGCTGCCTGAACTCCGCGATCAGCGCTTCCAGCTCCGCGTCCGTGACTTCACGCTCCCGCCGCGAGAAACCCCGTGCCGAACGCCGCACCAGTTCCGAGGACTTCAGGATGTAAAGGATCGCCTGTGCGCGCCGCTTCGGCACTCCTGAGCGTTCCGCAACCGCGGCGGCGTTGCCCGACTCGCCCAGCCCGTCCAGCACAGCCCGCAGCTCGTCCAGCCGCGGGTAGCGGCCGAGCAGGAAGAAGCGTTGAATCCGCTTGTCCTCGATCCGGTACAGCAGAACCGCGCGCGACGGCAGCCCATCGCGCCCGGCGCGGCCCGCTTCCTGGTAGTAGCTTTCGAGCGAATCCGGGAACTCGAAATGGTAGACAAACCGGATGTCCGGCTTGTCGATGCCCATGCCGAAGGCCTTGGTCGCGATCAGCACCTTGTACTCGCCGGCCATGAACTTCGCCTGCATCTCTTCGCGCTCACGGATTCGCAGCTTGCCGTGGTACCTGCCTGCCGCCACCCCGTTCTCCTGGAACCACTCGTAGAGCTCGCCTGCGGTCTTCACGCTAGCCGTGTAGACGATGCCCGAGCCTTCTTCCTCGGCGATCATCCGGCGAACCTGCTCCAGCTTTGCCTCGTGGTTGACCGTGTGGTGGACCGAGAAGACCAGGTTCGGCCGCTCCGTTCCCGTGTTTACCACCACCGGGTTCTTGACCTGGAGCTGATCGAGAATGTCCGCGATCACCTCTTCGGTCGCTGTTGCCGTCAGCGCGACCACCGGCGGGTTGCCCAGCTGCTTCCGCGCGTACCCCAGGCCCATGTACGCCGGACGAAAGTCATGGCCCCACTGGGAAACGCAATGCGCCTCATCAATCGCCAGCAGGCTCACTCCGGTCGCCCGCAGTGTGTGGAGGAACTCGCGCTTTTCCAGCCGCTCCGGCGTGACATACAGCAGCTGTGCAGTGCCATCCTCGATGTGCTTGATCACCTCGGTCTGTTCAGCCGCGGTCAGGGTCGAGTCCACCTTTTCGACCGCAATCTCGGCTTCTTCAGCCTTCTGCTGCTGGTCCTGCATCAGGGCAATTAGCGGCGATACAACCACCACCGGCTTCGGCAAAAACAAGGCCGGCAGCTGATAACACAGGCTTTTGCCGGAGCCGGTCGGCATCAGTGCCAGCACATCCCGCCCTTCAAAAATCGCCTGCAGCACTTCGCGCTGCCCGGGGCGCAGGTGTTCCACGCCAAACCGCTCGCGAGCTTCCTTGTGCAGGGCTGCCCAGGGAATTGCCGGTTCGGCACGCTGTGCTTTTGGAGTTCTGCCGCGCGGCTTCTTTTCCGCGGGGATAGCGGGGACTTCGTTGTCGAGAGATGTGGAAGCGTTCTTCATCTGCCGCTTGGATGCCGCCCGTTCCTGCCGATTCCCCTTCGGCCTGCAGGGTACTTCGGCGTGGTCATCTATCCCCCTGATGGTGACCGCCGGGCTGCCGCTCGCATCCAAACCGCTTGAAAGTGTGCCCATTTAAGCTCCGCGCCTACGGAGCGGAGCCAGCAATCAACGCCCATGCGTGAACAAGGAAATCCAGGAAACGGCAATGGGGCATTCATCTTCTGAGCAGGACCTACCAGCCGCCCATCTCCCCGAGCTCGGCGGCACCGCCCTGGTCGAGCCGAATCCCCCGCTCGACCTTTCTTCGTGCGACCGGGAACCGATTCACATCCCGGGCAGCATCCAGCCGCACGGTTTCCTGTTGGCGGTTGATGAAAGCGATGTCGTCCGGGTGGCGAGCGGAACCGCCGCCACCTTCCTTGCACGTCCCCTCGCGTCGATCTTCGGCATGGACCTCCAGCAGCTTTTTGGGGCTGAAACCGGGGATGAGCTGGTCGCGGGCCTCCGGCAAGCACCGCTCAGCACGGCCATGCGCCTGCTTGTTCATGTGGAGAATGGCCCGAATCGTTTTGAAGTGATTGCCCACCAGCCGGCAAACGTCGGTGCGCCCTTGACCATTCTTGAGTTCGAGCAGAGCCACGAACTGGTCGATGTGGAAGCACTGAACGCTCGGCTGTACAACTTTGTGGCTGCCGTACGCCGCGCCGGTACCGTGGAAGAAGTGTGCCAGGCCGCAGTTGAGGAAATTCGCGCGCTCACCCGCTGCGACCGCGTAGTGCTGTACCGCTTCGACGAGCAGGGTCACGGGATTGTCTTAGCTGAGCAACTCGCGGAGCAGCTCGCCGAGGAGCGATTCCCCTCCTACCTGGGCCTGCGCTTTCCAGCGTCGGACGTGCCGGTCCAGGCGCGGCGCATGTACGAGCTGAACCGCGTCCGGATCATTCCCAACGTCGACTACGAGCCCTCGCCGCTGTTCACCGCCGGTCCAAGCGCCGCGTCGCCGCAGGCGGCGCCCGAGATCGACCTGTCCAGTTCCATCCTGCGCAGCGTTTCCTCCATCCACCGCCAGTACATGCGCAACATGGGCACCATCTGTTCCATGTCGGTGTCCATCATTATCGACGGCAAGCTCTGGGGCCTGGTGTCCTGCCATCACCACACGGCGCGCTACGTGCCGTTTCGGCTGCGCTCCGCGTGCGACTTCACCCTGCAGATTGTCGCGTCGCAGATCGAATCAAACCTCCAGCGGCTGCATCTGCGCCGGGCCCTCGACGCCCGCGCCGTGCAGGGCCGCCTCCTTGCCGCCATGGCAGGCGAGGAAAACTACATGGACGGGCTCATTCGCTCGCCCGACCTACTGCGGGAGCTGGTCGCGGCCCAGGGCGTCGCCGTCGTAACCGGACCGGAAGCGCGCTTGTTCGGCGCAACCCCCTCGCAGCCGCAGGTGCTCCAGCTGGTGGACTGGCTGCGCCGGCGCAGTGACGAGGTCTTTGCCACCTCGTCTCTCAGCTCGGTCTACCGGGAGGGAGCTGCCTGTGTGCACGAGGCGAGCGGGGTGCTCGCCATCTCCGTTTCCCGGGTGCATAGCACGCTGGTGCTCTGGTTCCGGCCCGAGGTGGTGGAAACCGTGCACTGGGCCGGTGACCCGCACAAGCCGGGCGAAGCGCCTGCCCCTTCCTCCACACTGCCGGCCGGCATCGTGCATCCCCGCCACTCGTTTGCCTCCTGGGCGCAGACTGTCCGCGGCACCGCCGAACCCTGGAACTCCGGGGAGGTGGAAGCAGCAGGCGAATTCCGCTCCGCCGTGCTGGAAGTGGTGCTCCGCCGCGCCGAGGAGGTTGCCGAGCTCGCGACGGGCCTTCAGGCCGCGAACCAGGAGCTGGAAGCCTTCTCCTACTCGGTCTCGCATGACCTCCGCGCACCGTTTCGCCACATTTCCGGCTTTTCCGAGATGTTGAAGGAGGAAGAAGCGGACCGCATGAGCGAACGCGGCAAGCGTTATCTCGCCACCATCATGGAATCGGCTCGCTTCGCAGGTCAGCTCGTCGACAGCCTCCTTGATTTCTCCCGGTACGCCCGCGCACCGGTGACCATAAGCTCGGTCGATATAGAAGAGCTATTCGACCGGGAGTGGGCGACCGTTTTGGAAGATGAAGGCCGCGGGCGCACGATCGACTACACCCGCACAGCCTTGCCGACCGTCTCGGCCGACCCGCAGCTGCTGCGGCAGGTGGTGCGCAACCTGCTGTCGAACGCCGTCAAGTACACCGGCAAGCGTGCCGACGCGCGGGTCCACGTAGGAGCGGCGCAGCAGGACGAGGACTTCGTTTTCTCGATCGAGGACAACGGCACCGGCTTCGACCAGCAGTATGCGGGCAAGCTTTTCGGGGTCTTTCAGCGGCTGCATCGTATGGAGGAGTTTGAAGGGACCGGCATCGGCCTGGCGAATGTCCGCAGAATCGTCAGTCGGCACGGCGGACGAGTCTGGGCCGAGGGCGAGGTTGGTAAAGGCGCTACGTTTTACTTCACGCTGCCGGTGACGGCCGCTCCCGGGGAGACATCATGAGTACTCTGAAGCCCATTCTGATCGTAGAAGACAGCGCAAACGACCTCGAGCTCACCTTGAACGCTCTCGAAAAAAGCCGCCTCGCCAATGACGTGATCGTGGCACGCGATGGAGCAGAAGGCGCGGACTACCTGTTTCGGCGCGGCAAGCACGCCGATCGGCCGGTGGGTAATCCAGCGGTGGTGCTCCTCGACCTCAAGCTGCCGAAGATCGATGGGCTGGAACTCTTGAAAATGGTGCGCGCAAACGAGGAAACAGGGCGTACACCGATCGTGCTGCTCACCTCCTCGCGCGAAGAGCGTGACGTCATCACCGGCTACAAGCTGGGCGTCAATGCCTACGTGGTCAAACCGGTGAACTTCGGTGAGTTTGTGCAGGCGATCCAGGATCTGGGCGTGTTCTGGGCCGTGCTCAACGAGCCGCCGCCGGGCAGCGCCCGTGTGGTGCGCAATGCTTGACGGGGCGACAAAACGATCGGTCTCCATCCTGATGCTTGAGGACAATGACCTTGACGCGGAGCTCGCGATTGCGCGGCTGCACAAGGCCGACCTCCATCCGCAGGTCACGCTGGTGCACGACCGCGCGGGCTTTGAGCAGGCGCTGGAAGCGCGCCCCTACGACCTGGTCCTGGCCGACTACGCTTTGCCCGACTTCGATGGAATCACCGCACTGTCCATGGCGCGCGACGTGCTGCCGCAAACCCCATTCATCTTCATCTCCGGCCGTGTCGGCGAAGAGGTCGCCATCGACACGCTGCAGCGGGGCGCGACCGACTACGTGCTGAAGCACCGTCTGGAACGTCTTGTGCCCGCGGTGGTGCGCGCGCTGAAGGAGTCAGAGGAGCACACGACTCGCATGCAGGCCGAGGCCAGGTTCCGGCAGAGCGAGCTGCGCTTCCGCCGGGTCATCGACATCGTGCCGCAAATGATCTGGGTTTCGACGGCTCAGGGCAGGCTTACCTATACCAATCAGGTCTGGCGAGACAATACCCTGCCCGGAACGCTGACGTGGTGCGAGCCCAAGATGTTTGAGCCGGAAGACTACCCGGGCTGCATGGCGGCATGGCACACCGCGCTTGCCACCAACAAGCCTTTCACGGTCGAGGTTCGCCTGCTGCGTCCTTCGGACGATACCTATCGCTGGCACCTGATTCGGATGACCCCGATGGAGCCTGGCGCCGTGAGTTCGGGCACCGTGATTTCGGGTGATGACGCGCTGGACGAGCGGAACTGGCTGGGCAGCGCGACCGATCTGCAGGACCAGAAGCTGAACGAGGAAGCCTTGCGAACGGCCGAAAAACTTTCCGTGACGGGCCGGATGGCCGCCGCGATCGCGCACGAAATCAACAATCCGCTCGAATCCATCACTAACCTGCTCTTCCTCATCCGTCTGGAGTCTGAGCGGAATGAGCGCGCCCTGTCTTTTCTCGACATGGCTGAAAGCGAGTTGCAGCGGATTTCCTCCATCACCAAGCAGACGCTGCAGTTCTATCGCGACCCGGCGATGCCGGTCGAGGTCGACACGCGGCAGCTTCTTGACGAGGTCATGCGCCTGTTCACCGCGCGTATGAACACCAAGAACATAGCGCTCACGATGGAGTTCGAACAGGGCCTCGTGTTCCAGGCCATCAAGGGCGAGATCCGCCAGGTCCTCATCAACCTGGTCAGCAATGCGATTGACGCTGTCGGTCAGAGCGGAGCGATCACCATTGAGGCGCAGCGCACCTACTGGAACGATGAGTCAGTTGTGCGCATTGAGGTGCGCGACACCGGCACAGGTATCACGCCCGAGCAGGCCGCGCGGCTGTTTCAGCCCTTCTACAGCACCAAAGGCGCGCTCGGAACAGGTCTTGGCCTTTGGGTGTCGAAAGGCATTGTCGAGAAGCACGGGGGCAGGCTTTCCTTGTACAGCGACAAAGTGGAAGGGCACTCACAGACCACGGCAACGGTCATTCTCCCATCGCGGGCTCGCCCTGAGCTCCAGTTGATCCCCGGCGGGAAGACGCACTAGCGCTTTTCCGTTCAGGGCGAAGCCGGCTTGGGCGGCTTACTGCGCCGCGTACTTCTGCACAAAGGCCGGATAGCGGTCGCCCAGGATCGCGCCGGGCGCGAACGCCCGGTCGAGCACGGCCAGCTCGTCGGCGTTGAGGCAGATGTCGAGAATTCGAAGGTTCTCACCCAGGCGCGCCGGAGTTTTCATGCCGACCTGCGGAAGGATGTCCTCGCCGCGGGCAAGAAGCCAGGCAACGGCCAGCTGCGCCATGGTCTGCCCCTTGTCGGCGGCCATCGCTTTCAGAAACGAAACGGTCTGCACGTTGTGCCGGATGTTGTCGCCTTGTAACCGCGGCGCCACCATGCGGGTGTTGCCGCCGGTCGGCTCGGCCGTGACCGCCCCGCTCAACAGGCCGTCCGCGAGCACTCGATAGGGAACGATGCCGATCCCGAGCTCCCGCGCGGTCGGTAAAATCTCCGCTTCGATGAAGCGGCACGCCAGCGAGTATTCGATTTCGAGCGCCGTGACCGGATGCACCTTGTGGGCGCGGCGCAGCAGGTCTGCCCCGACCTCGGATACGCCCAGGTAGCGCACCTTGCCTTCCGCGATGAGGTCCGCGATCGCGCCGATCGTTTCTTCGTAGGGAACAGACGGGTCCGGGCGGCCCGGCTGGTACAGATCGATCACGTCAACCCCTAACCGCTGCAGTGAGTAGGCAGCGAAGTTCTTGACCGAGTTCGGCCGCCCTTCCAGGCCGAGAAACACGCCCGACGGCGACAACATCATGCCGAACTTCACGCTAAGGAAGGCCTGATCCCTGCGTCCCTTGATGGCGCGGCCGACCAGGGCTTCACTCTGGCCCATACCGTAGAAGTCGCCTGTATCCAGAAAGCTCATACCGGCATCGAGAGCCGCCTGGATGGTCGCGAGGCTGTTCGCTTTCTCCTGGGCGTTCGTCATCCTCAGCTGACCGCAGCCGAGACCCAGCACCGAAACCTCCGGGCCGTTCTGTCCGAGACGCAACGTCCTCATCATTCCCTCGCTCGCTTTCGCCATTATGCCCGAGCGTGCCTTTTGCCATGGCGCAGGGCGATCCGTTCGATGGGGCTCCTTTCCGAGTTGTGAAACAACGCCGACGCCCCGATAGACCGCACTATGTGCAACGAGGCAGCAATGGCGAAGGCGCCCTTGACATTACTTTTGTGTGACTACTATTCTCCTCGCACTTCTTCCTGGCTGTCAGGCAGCTTGACAGAGGAGTTCGATACTATGCGAGTCTCCGCACTCCCAAATGTTTTTCGCACTGTCGTTTTCGCCGCACTTGAGCCGCCGAGCGATTTCAGCGCGGGAGTGCCGGCTCCGCGCCGCAGCCGGCTTGCGCCAGGCACCTATGCATCCAGACTTGCCGCGGCAGCCCTGTTTCTTGGGGGGCTCGCGGTGCCTCTACCAGCGCAAACCACGACCGGTTCCATCTTCGGCACCGTGACGGACCAGAGCGGCAACCTGATCCCGCAGGCGCGGGTCACCATCACGGAGGTGCGGACCGGCATCGTCCATACGGTAGACACCAATGAGTCGGGGAACTATGTCTTTCCGGCGGTGGCTATCGGCGACTACGCCGTCGCGACCACCGCCGCCGGCTTTGCCACGCAAACCCAGTCGGGCCTGCACGTGGATGCCAATGGGAATGCCAATGCCAGCTTCAAGCTCTCCGTCGGTGCGGAAAGCCAGAACGTGACAGTGACCACCACCGAGGCGCTGGTGGACACCCGCGAGTCGCAGATCGGGGAAACCATTGATCGGGAGCGGGTGGAAGACCTGCCGTTGAACGGCCGCGACGTGTCGAGCCTGGTGCAGCTTGTGCCCGGAGTGACCGCGTACAGCGGCCAGCAGGCCGGCGGCAACCAGTACGGCACCACCTTTAGCGTGAACGGCGCGCGCACCAACGAGGACACGTTCTACCTCGATGGAGCGTTCGACACCTCGCTGTTCATCACCGGCGGCAACCTGCTGCCGAACCCGGACGCGCTGCAGGAGTTTCGCCTGCTCACCAACAACTTCGACGCGGAGTTTGGGCGCTTTCCGGGCGGCGTGGTCAACGTGCTTACCCGTTCGGGAACCAACGCCTTCCATGGCTCGGCGTACGACTACCTGCGCAACAACGACCTCAACTCCCGTAACTACTTCAACAGCACCATCACGCCGCTCAAGCAAAACCAGTTCGGTGCGACCATCGGCGGCCCTCTTGTTCGGGATAAAGCATTTTTCTTCGGCTCGTACGAGGGCCTGCGGATTACGACGCCCAGCATCATCAGCACCGGCAGCCTCGTGACGCCAACCCCGGCGGAGGCGCGCGGCGACTTCTCCGCGCAGAATCCGAGTCTGTGGCCGAAGCTCAATGGCGTGCCCTACAGCTACCAGGGCAGGCAGGGCGTGATCGATCCGGCGCTGCTCGACCCGGTGTCGCAGCGGCTGCTGGCGCAGGTGCCCCTGGCCGATCCGGTGACCGGCCAAACGGCGCAGCAGTCCGCCTCCGCCAATACCAGCGCGAACCAGTACCTGCTGCACTTTGACTATCAGGTCGCGCCCAGCCACCAGCTCACAGGCGTTTTCTTCCAGTCCTTATCCACGGCAAAGACGCCGAACCAGGGCGGCAACCAGATCGTCGCCTACAGCGGCGGCCAAAGCACGGTGAACCAGACGAACGTGGCGTTGAGCGACGTTTGGACGATCTCGGCAAACAAGCTCAACACGCTGCGCCCGTTTTACACGCTCAACCACACCAACCTGAGTAACCTCTACAACAACAACACGGGTTGGGCCCAGTACGGCAGCCAGATCGGCATCGGCGCACTGCCGTTGACGCAGCCGCAAATCTCCATTAGCGGCTACTGGACGATGGGCATGGGTTCAGGCGGGCCCGATAACCTGCACCAGCAGACCTTCGGGGCCGAGGATGTCTTTAACTGGAGCAAGGGCAACCACGCCATCAAGCTGGGCGGGTCGTTCTTCTGGAACCGGTATGCCGAGCAGGGCGAGTACCTGGGCACGGGGCAGGCTGTGTTTACGGGCTTTGCCACCGGCAACGCGCTGGGCGACTTCCTGCTGGGCCGCGCCAACACCCTGCGGCAAAACAACGGCGCGAGCCACAGCCTGACCGACCCGGCACCGTCCTTGTTTGCGCAGGACGACTGGCGCCTCACCCACAAGCTCACGCTCAATCTCGGGCTGCGCTGGGAGTACTTCACGCCCTACACGGGGCAGAACAACTTCGGCACCTTTGTGCCAAACGTGCAATCGCGGCGCTTCCCCAATGCGCCGCTGGGCCTGTTGACGGCCGGGGACCCGGGGGTGCCGGACGGCATCACTAAAACCCAGCTCACGGCGTTCGCGCCGCGCGTCGGCTTTGCCTACGACGCGTTCGGCGACGGGAAAACGGCCCTGCGTGGGGGCTACGGCATCTTCTATGCCGCCCGTGCCGTCAGCCTCACCACCAACCCTGAGCAGCAGCCCTTTATCCTCGACAACACCATCAGCAACGTACCCAACCTGGTGCAGCCGTACGGCTCCGCGGCCGCCGATCCTTTCCCGTACACGGTCAACCTGCAAAACCCGACCTTTTTCTCTGGCGCGACGCTAAGCAGCGTGCCGCTTGGGGCCACCGCGCCCTACGTGCAGGAGTACAACCTGACCGTGGAGCAGCAGCTGGGCAGGGACTGGGGCCTGCGCCTGGCCTATGTCGGCAGCCTGTCGCGAAAGTTCTACATTTCCCGCGACCAGAATGAGCCGGTCTACACGCCGGGAGCCGGCACCACAACCGCGGCGCTGAACGCGCGGCGGCCCTACCAACCGACTCCGAACACGTATGTGTTCGGCGCGATTGTCGAAAACGACCCTGCCGGAAATGGGACCTATAACGCCTTGCAGGTCACGGTAACGCGAAGGTTTTCGCACGGCTTCTCGCTGCTTGCCAATTACGTCTGGTCCAAGTCGATTGACATCAACTCGAACGACCCCTCCAACATCACGCTTGCGCTTTCCAACCAGAACAACATCAGCGCCGACCGGGCGCGCTCCGACTACGACGTTCCGCAGCGCTTCGTCGCGTCATATTTGTGGAACACGCCCAAGGTCAACCGGTACGGCATCGTCGGCCGGGAGCTGCTTGGCGACTGGCAGCTCAACGGCATTACGACGATCAGTACCGGGCAGCCGTTCAACGTCCTCTCCGGCGTCGACTCCAACCTGGACAGCGTGCTCACCGACCGGCCCAATACCGTTGGGAATCCGGTGCTGAGCGGGTCCCGAGGCAGGCAGGCTAAAATCCACGAGTTCTTCAACACGGCCGCTTTTCAGCAGCTGCCCGCCAACGCGCCGAACCCTTATGGCAATACAGGGAGAAACTCGCTGATCGGGCCGGGGATTGTGAACACCGATTTCTCCACTTTCAAGAACCTGCCGGTGTACAAGGAGTCGATCCTGCAGCTGCGCGGAGAAACCTTCAACCTGTTCAACACCGTCAACCTGTCCAATCCGAATGCAACGCTGACGAGTCCTCTTTTCGGAACCATCAGCAGCTCCGCTCCTGCGCGAGTGATCCAGATCGCCCTGAAGTATCTTTTCTAAGGAACTTACCCGGCGGCGTCGCCGCCGCGGGGCTCCACCCCGTACCGGAGGGAAGCATGCGTTCTAACAAACGAAAGTCATTGTTCATGAGGTCCGCCGCAAATCTTTCCCTCTCTCTCAGCTGTATGGCGCTGGCCGGCGCGGCAGCGTGCCAGGCGCAGAAGCCGCAGCAGCACCTGCGCAGCCGGATCTTTCTCTACGATCTGCGCGACGGCTCTTCACGCCTCCTGTACACGGCTGACTCGGTCTGGGAAGCGCCGAACTGGTCGCCTGACGGGCAATATCTGATTACCAACCACGAGGGAGCGATCTATCGGCTCCCGGTGCCGGCAAGCGGCACGGCGATGCCGATCAAGCTGGCCGTTCCGGCGGAGCTGAACTGCAACAACGACAAAGCGCTTTCCCCCGACGGCCGGCAGCTTGCCTTCTCGGCCTCAGCCCCGGCAAGCAAGGGCTCCGAGGTGTACCTGGCACACGCCGATGGCAGCGGCGCGAAGCAGATGACGAATGAAGTACCGAGTTACTTCCACGGCTGGTCGCCCGACGGCAAAACGCTCGCATTCGTCGCGCAGCGCCATGGCAGCGGCCAGTACGACATTTACGGGATCGGTACGCAGGGCGGGGCAGAGCAACAGTTGACCTCAAACGTGCACCAGGATGACGGCCCGGATTATTCGCCGGACGGCCGCTGGATCTATATCAACTCTGACCGGTCAGGGAAGCAGGCGGTGTGGCGCTTCCCCGCGAGCGGTGCCGGGCCGGACGATGCGAAAGCCGAGTTGGTGGTGAACGATGAGCTCCAGGACTGGTTTCCGCACATCTCGCCCGACGGCAAAAGGATGGTGTATCTCGGCTACCCGGCGGGCACGCCGACGCACAATCCCCGCGACGTTGCGGTCGAGATCAGGTTTGTGACGGTCGACCATGACAAGGTGGACGCAGCGAAGCGGACGCTGGTGAAGGCGACCGGCGGGCAGGGAACGATGAATGTCAACTCGTGGGCGCCGGACTCCCGGCGCTTCGCCTATGTGACTTACGAGAAAATCCCGTAACCCAGTAGTGTCGGGCTGAGACGCAAAGTCTTTCTGGAGCCATCAATCATGCCGTATGACTGTTCTTTCTCGAGATACAAGCTCGCGTCAGTGGTGGTTTTACTGTTTGCGGGCGCAACATCCGCCGTACCGCAGGTGCAGACCACGACCTCGCCCGCGGTACCGGACTGGGCGCTGCCGGGCTCGCCGACGCACACACAGGTGCCGCCGCCCTCCGACTTTCACCGGCCGGCCAGGACCACGGACGCGCCGCTGGGTGTCTTCGACGGGCAGTCGGACGTTGGCAGCGCTATTGTGCCGGGAAGCAGCAGCTATGACGCTGCCCGCAGGCAGTACACGCTCACTTCGGCCGGGTACAACATCTGGTACTCGCGGGATGAGTTCCGGTATGTGTGGAAGAAAATGTCGGGAGACGCCTGGCTCGCGGCCGACGTCACCTTCCCCAACCCGAACGGCTATGACGACCGCAAGGCCGTCCTGGTGATCCGGCAAAGTCTTGACGATGACGCGAAAGAAGCGGTCGTCGGCGAGCATGGCACCGGCATGATCCACCTGGCAGAGCGACCCGAGAAGGACGCTTCCATGACGGACGCGCAGTATCGCTTCGGCGGCACCTTGGCCAAGAACAAGGCCAGGCGCATCGGGATTGAGAAGCGGGGCGACCAGATTGCCATTTTTATCAGCCTTGCCGGTGAGCCGCTTCACCAGTTCGGGCCGCCCATCACGCTGCACTTTGACGGACCCTTCTACGTGGGGATCGGCTTTTGTTCGCACCAGCCGGCGACCGCCGACACGGCCGTATTTTCGGACGTGACGCTGGCGGGCAAGCGGCCGTCTCTCGAGTAGCTCCCGGCGGGCCTGCGGTCAGGCGGACTCCCGGTCGCCAAGCAGCGCCGCGACGCGAGCCCGAAGCTGCTCCGTGACGTCTTGAGGCGTTTCATTCGGGTCGATCCGCACCGGAGCGCCGAGCAGAACCCTGGGGCGCACTCGCCTGCATCCCGGTTCACGCTGCGGGGCGATTGCAAGCGCCATCGGCAGCACGGGAACACCGGCCTCCAGTGCCAGGATGCCCAGGCCGGGCTTAAATGGCAGCAGCGTGCCATTCGGCCAGCGCCGCCCTTCCGGAAACAGAAGCACGCTGTACCCGCGGTCAAGCGCCCGCCCCGCATGGCGAAAGCCGGCGCGAAAGCCCGCATTCTGCGGCAGCGGGAAAATGTTAAACAGGGCTTGCACGAGGAAGGCCGCGACGGGCCCCCACCAGCGGTGGTGTTTGGCGACCGGTGCCAGCTGCGTTCGGCGGCTCCAGCTGGTCTGCCACCCCAGCAGCATCTCGCCCGACATCGCCACCGCGACCCTGCCGCGCAACCCGGGAGGGAGTGCATAGAGCAGGAGCGGCACGTCCACCGCAGTCCGGTGATTCGCTATGAGCAGCATGGGACCTTGAGGGTTCGCAGAAACTGAACCTGGAAAGCGCCCTGAGCCGGCGTCAGGGCCAGGCTTGATGACAATCGCCGGATTCGCCTGCAATCGCACCAGTGGACGCAGTAGCCCCCGGATGAACAAGGAGCGCAGCGTCTGCACCGCGCCGCTCCACGGCCAGCGAGGGAATTGGTACCGGGGCAGGGGCGACATGAGCGCCTTCGAGGCAAGCGCACGTTCCTCGCGAACCGGCAAGCTGCCGGTCGCCCTCGGAACAGTCGGCGGATTCCAGCCATCCGGGTCGCGGTCGATGGCTGCCTGTGGAGCAAGCAGGGAAGCGTGCGAAGGAGCCACAAGCGCCCGCAGCTGTCCCAGCGTTTCGATCTGCGCCAAGCTGCTGTCGCCTACTGTCAGTCCCAAGCGGTCTTCCAGCGCAGCCCCAAGCGCCACCCGGCCCATGCTGTCGAGTTCCCATCCGTCCACAAGCTGCGTGTTGTCCGCCATCGGCTTTGCGGGAGCGTCGCGTCGGCTCGCAATGGAGTCGAGCAGATCGAGCAGCGGGTCGGCCTGCGCCGCAGGTGCGCCAGGATCTGGATGTGCCTGCCCGCGTGCCCAGTCCTCCACAAGCCGCCGCTGCGCTTTGCCGGTTGCCGTTTTCGGCAGCGCCAGGCTAGGCCACAGCCACCATCGCCGCACCTGCTGGTGCGGTGCGAGGGAGGCGTTCGCGCGTGCGACTGCCAGGCGCGCGGTGTGTGCGCCTCCATCTGCCACGACGACCGCTGCCGGCTCGTCGCCTTCGGAAGCCTGCCAGTTCAGCACCAGCGCCTCCCGCAGCTCGGGCTGCTGCACAAGCGCGGCCTCCACATCCTGCAGGTACACATTAAGGCCCGCAGAGGTGACCAGCCGCTGCCCGGTGCGGCCCCGGAAGCGCAGCTGCCCATCCTCGGCGATCTCCGCCAGATCGCCGGTCGCGAGCCACGGTTCACTCCCCGGTGCGCTTTGCTGCAGTGCGCCTCCCTGCCAGGTGAGCGTTGACACCATCGGCCCCTGCACCTCAAGCTCACCTGTCGCGCTCACGCGCATTTTGCGGCCCGGCAGTGCCTTTCCCACGCTGCCCCCCGAAGTCTGGAACGGGTGGTTGAGGGTGCCGAGTGCCGCGGTTTCCGTCAGCCCGTAACCTTGTATGAGCGCAAAGCCCAGCGTCGTCCAGAACTGCTCTACCCCCGCCGGCAGCGTGGCGCCCCCGCACACCGCGGCCCAGAAGCGCATGCCCAGCGCGCGATGGACGCGGCGAAAACGCCACCATCGCTTCGGGAGGCTTTCACCCTGGGAGGCTGTAATCTCTTGAACCAGCGCCGGCTCCGTTGCCAGCAAGTGCGCGCGCAAAATCCCCAGGGTGCGAGGGGTCGCGGCAAGCACATGGATGTGCTCCTCGGCGATCAACTCCGTCAGGCCCGGGCCTGTCAGGCGGTTCTCGTAGTGCACCGTCGCGCCCAGCACAGGCGCGATCCAAAGGCCCATGAACTGCCCGAATACATGCGACAACGGCAGGGTGTGGAGGATCCGCAGCGGATGCACCCAGCGTTCATATCGGCGATATTCTTCGACCTCTCGCTCGATCGGTGCAAGGCTCGCCAGCAGGTTCCCGTGCGTGTGAACGACGCCCTTCGGCTCGCCGGTTGTGCCGGAGGTAAACACAATTTGCAGGGGAGAGTCGGAGGTGAGCGCCGGCGGCGCCGGCGCTACGACAATTGGCAGTTGTGCAAGCAATTCAAACGCGAAACGCTCAGGCGCACCGCTCGGGCCGGTCCCGAGCTGCCCTAGCAGGAGCCGGTCGCCGACCACCCAGCGCGGCCGCACCTCACGGACGATCCGCTCCGCGAACGCGGGCGATCCGGCCGCGTCCAGCGGCACAGGCAGCACTCCTCGTAGGACACAGCCGAAATACGCCGCGATCCATGACGCACTATTGCGCCCCCAAAGCACCACGCGATCACCGGGAGCGATGCCGCGCCGATGGAGCTCAGCCGCAAAGCTACCCGCGAGCGTCGCAAGCTTTTCGTAGCTTGTCCGGTAACTTCGCACGCCTGTGTGCTCGACCACTGCCGGAGCCGGGCCCCAGGCGCGCATATCGTCGACCAGCGTGGCGAGATGGAGCCGGCCTTTCCCTTGACGCGCAATCTTCTGTGCCATGGCAATGCCGACTTGGATGAAGAGGGACGTACCGGCGGCAGTCCGCATCTGAACCGGAGAAGGCAGCCCGCTGCCGCTGAAGGAGAGCACCCACGCATGAGTGCAGGTGAAGAAGTACAAAGCCGCGAAGACGCGATCGCGCGTATCGGCGAGCTGATCAAGGATATCCGCGTCGCCATGATGACCACCATCGCCACCGACGGTTCACTCCACAGCCGCCCCATGGCCACCCAGAATGCTCCGTTCAACGGCGAAGTGGTCTTTCTGACCAGCGAGAACTCAGGCAAAGTCGACGAGATCAAGGAGGATGCCGCCGTCAACCTGTGCTACTCCGACGCGAAAAGCTCCTACGTCACCCTGAGCGGCCGGGCCAGTCTGTCGAACGACCGCGCGCTGATCTCTGCGCTGTTCAATCCGATGTACAAGGCCTGGTTTCCCGAAGGCGAGACAGATCCGACCATCCGCGTGCTGCGGGTCAAGGTGGAGCAGGCCGAATACTGGGATGCGCCGTCAAGCGCGATCCTCCGCAAGGTGCAGGTGCTCACGCGCGCGGCTACCGGGGGCAAAACCTCGGTCGGTGAGCACGCGCACGTCACACTCTGACGGTTCAAACGAACACCTTCCCGGGTCACCTGCGGGCGACGCTGCCCTTTATCTAAAGGGAACGGATGCAAAGGGAACGAGCCATGGCATTACGCGCCGTTAAGCGGGCTGAGACACAGGGAGAGTCGACACAGCACGACCTGGACCGCCCCACAGCGAACCAGATCTACGAGCAGGTGGCGCTGAACGGACGGCGAGAACTGCGCCGCTCCAATGTGTCGCTGGCGATTTCGGGCGTTGCTGGCGGTTTGCTCATGGGGCTTACCGGTCTGAGCGTCGCCATCCTTATGTCGATGATCGGGGGCACGCCGGCCGGCCGTGTTGCGGCCCTCTTCTTCTACCCGTTGGGCTTTATGGTTGTCATCCTCGGGCGCTCGCAGCTGTTTACGGAGAACACGCTCTACCCGGTCGCTCTGATGCTGGCCGAGAAAAAGCATTTCTTATCAACCCTCCGCCTCTGGTCCATTGTCTTTCCCACCAACATTGTGGGTGCGGTGCTGTTTGCGCTGCTTGCCGTTAAAACCGGTGCGCTCCGTCCGGAGTATGTCCACGAGCTATCGCACCTCGGGGTCGAGGCCGTATCGATCACCGCGGCCCATGCCTTCTGGTCGGGTGTTGTCGGCGGCTGGATCATCGCAACGGTCGCCTGGCTTGTTTCCGGCTCGCACTCTATTACAGGATCGGTCCTGCTTATCTGGACGATGACCTTTATCGTCGGCGTCGGCCATTTTTCACATTGCATCGCGTCGAGCGGTGAAATCCTGTCGAGCGTCTTTGACGGCCAGGTCGCCGCTGGAGCTTTCCTCCGTTGGCTGGGTGCCTGCACCGCCGGCAATATCTGCGGGGGTGTGCTGCTCGTGACGCTGCTTGAGTATGGCCAGTCGAAGCTGGAGTAATTCCTTCCCTCGCGACAAGACCCCGTCATGCACGCCCCGGAGCCGGCCCGGCATGCATGGGCGGGTCGGACGTAAGCTGGAAGGGAAGCACGGACACAGGCTTCGGTACATGCTCTCCGGCAAACAGCTTCGACGCCCGAAGCGCATCGTAGCAAACCGGGTCGAGCTTGTCCGGTACTTCACGGTCCATGATCGCCGAGATTTCGCGGGTTTCCAGACCACCGCGGTACGGCCTGTTTTCAGACAGAGCGGCGTAGACGTCAGCTACAGCCAGCAGGCGCGACTCCATGTCAAGCTCATGCTTGCCAAGTCCAAACGGGTAACCGGAACCGTCCAGTCTCTCGTGGTGGTTACTAGCGACGTGCGCAATCTCCTGGAAAGCTCTCACCCGTCCCAGAATTTCTCCGCTCAGGCGAGAGTGGGCCTTCACTGCAGTGAACTCGCTTGACGTCAGCTTGCCGGGTTTATCAAGGATCGCGTTTGAAACACTCAGTTTGCCGAGATCGTGGAGCAGCGCAGCCCGTCTTAGCATCTCGACCCGCTGTTTTGACAGGCCCAGCATGGTCGCGATGACTACCGTCGCATGCCGCACCCCCTGCGAATGATAGAAGGTGAACGGTGACTTGGCATCCACGACCTCCGCGAATGCTTCGCAGATGGAGTCCAGACTGCCGGCCCGCTTGTTCTTGCATGGGTTTCCCGACTGGTCTCCCGGGTCGCGCTCAAGCACAGCTGCATGGGCAAGTTGCGCTCCATCGTCCGGCATGCAGTAGGTCCATAGCTCACCGGAACGATCGAGCGCTGCAGCCGCGCGCACCAGAGTTGGGTCGAACCAGCGGCCTTTACGCTCGACCAGCACATCCAGGGCTCTTTGCGGGCCGCTGCTCATGCAAAAGGCGTCCAGGTGCTGCTCGACGCCTAGAATACGAGCCGTCAAAGGGATTTGCTCGCCCCGGAGCTGCCCAGGGTATCCGCCGCCGTTCCAGTGTTCGTCGAGGTGGCGCACAGCGATGGCCACTTCGTCGTGGAGCCCGATTTTACGAACAATGCTGGCGCCCCGGTCACAGCGAAGTTCGATCAGCTCGCGGTTGTTGCGGTGCTGCGCGAATCCGAGCTGGAGGATGCGTCCGACCCGCTTCCAGCCGCTTCCATCCGGCAGCACCTCCTTCCACAGCAGCTTCAGCGTCGGGCCGTCCGGCTTGTGGGGCCGGGTCCAGTCGGCAAGCTTTGCGCCCGCTTTTACGGCGCGATCATCACCGCCGATGATCTGGCACATACGCGCCGCGTTGCTGCTGCAGCCAACGTCCTTCAGCAAAGCGGCGTATGTGAGATGGCCGATAATTTCCGCGGAAAGCTTTAACTGCTCGGCGATCCTAAGCGCGAGCAGGCAGGAGCGGATGGCATGGCCGGGAACTGCGCCCTCAGTGAGATCCAGCGCAAACGACAGCGCTGCGATAATCTCATGGATTGCAGGTTCCCTCGCCGCAGTGTCGCCCTGCAGGATCGCGTTCAAAGGCAGAACCTTCTCCTGAGCCTTACGGAGGATCCGGCTCGCTTACCTGCTATCGGCTGAGATCGCGGGCGCGTTCAGTCCTTTTACAAACTTTTGTTATGGCACGGCTCATAGAGCGGAACCCTGACTGGACGCTCAGCCTTGCAGTTGGGGAAATGCCGTGATCCGAAGCCTGGTCGCGCCATATGGTACCAATTCCAGGATTTCTTCCGGCTCTTCGCTTGTCTGCAAGCCTTCGGGCAGAGGAGTGGCCACTCCGTCCTCGGCGCGCCAGTGATTGAGCCTGCGCCCGCGGACGTGTAAGCGAACCGGCGCGCCTTCCAGCGAGAAAGGCCGCGTGCTGACCGGACTTTCAATCAGGGTTAGTGCCGGTGCGCTGTGTTCGTCGAGATGCAAGCCGTAGTTCCACGCCGCACGTGGAAACACCTGCCAGTCCGCCGTAAGGCCGCGTTCGCGCAGCTTGACCCAGCTTTCGCCCGGATCCAGCGCGTAGATCAATGGCCCGCAGCTGAGAACGATCGAGTTGTGGAAGCTCCGCCCAACCGACGGAGTCATAGGGAAGTGCAGCTCGACCTGGTCACCCAGCTTCCACACGCGCTTCACTGTAGCAAAAGTGCCCGGCGTCAGCGTTGCGGCCGCATCCTGTCCCCCATCCTCTCCATTGACGCGTATGGACGCTCCCGCAGCCCAGCCCGGGATGCGAAAGTGTAACGGGAAGTTCGCCGGAACTGCCGGCGTAACCGTGACGCGTACCGTTTCGCGAAAGGGGTACTCCGTTTCGACCGCAAGATGCACCTGTTGGCCGGCAACGCTCGTCTGCACCTCGCAGGGAGCGTAAAGGGCAGCGACCAAGCCACCGTCACTTGAACGCATCCATAAAGAACCGGTGAGTTTGGGCCAGCCTTGGTGGAAGTTCGCGGTACAGCAGCCGAAGTTCGGTTCCAACCCGTAAAGATTCGACTCCGGCCCGTTGGTTGTCCAGGGCTTGCTGTGGAGGCTCACCTCCACCTGATTTGGCTGTCCGTCGTACTGATGCGCCCACATGTCTTCGGAAAAGGTGCCGGGCAGGGCGTTGTAGGCGATGGTCTCGATGCGGTCCCCGATCGAGGCACCGCCGAAGGTCGCCAGCGCGACTTCGAGAGAAAACAGCGTTTCCACCACCGTACACAGCTCGCTGCCGTGGTTTGGGTCGGGCCCGGCAAGGTGCTCGTCGCAGGAAAACATTCCATTAGGCATGCCGTGGTATCGATCCAGCATGGCGAGCTGGTGCGTGAAGTTGGCGTGCTCGGCAGGGTCGCCCGTCAATCGGTACAGCACCGCCGCGGTCTTCAGCGCCTGGCCGTTGTTGACGCCGTGGGTTTCCATGCCGGCGGGGCTGTTGCCGCCGGTCGCGGTCGCATCCAGGTAGGCCCGAGTCGTTGGGCCCGTGTGCTTGAAGTCCCTAAAAGACGTCACCCAGTCGAAGCCCTGCTGCTGGAGCAGCGACGCTAAGCGCAGCAGTTCCCCGTCGCCGGTACGCTCGTGGAGCCACTCGACCACGAGCACCTCGTCCTGCCAGCGGTACTTGCCCCAATCCCGCACAGGCCTGGCGGGTAATGTTGCGAGCTGGTAATGGAAGTACCGCGTAAGCGCGCTGAGGACACGCGGATCTCCTGTGGCGTCGTGGTACTGCGCCAGCACCTTGACCATGACCATGCGCGGCCACCAGTCATCGTTGCTCGCCGGCCCGATCATGCCATCGGCCCTCTGGTGATCGAGCGTCCAGTCCACAAAGCGCAGCGCTTTCGTCTTCAACGCATCATCACCAAGCTGCCAGGCAAGCGGCAGCAAGCCGTCAATAAAATACGGACCCCGCTCCCAGCTTTCTCCCGTACCGCCTAGCCATCCGCTGTTCGAGCCGACATCGGGCCAGAACTCGTCGAGGTGCCCGCCCAGACCATCGGCCTGGGTCCGGAGCTGCGCTCGAAGCCAGCCTGCCGGGCGTATCTCGCCAAGGGGCAAAGGCTTGAACGCCGGAACTGCCAGCTGCTGCCGGTGTACCAGACCGTGGCCCACTGCCGAGGCAGCCAGGACTCCGGCGGCACCCCCTACAAACGCGCGGCGCGTGACGACAGGCATAGCTGATCATAGCCCCGGAGCTATTTGGCTTGCCGCGTTTAGGCCGGCAACGCGATCAGGCTTGTGCCGGGGCCAGTGGGACGGAGTACATGGGCCGCCCTACCTGGTAGGTCAGCATGTCGAGAGCCTTCGCGACAGAAGGCTGGGCTGCTGGATCGATCATGGCCATCCACGCAAGCATGCCCGCGCGATCATGGTAGGCACTGTCTTCCAGGCGATGGCCTGAGTACAGATCGGCTACAAAAAACGGTTCTGTTTCCGCGGAAGCTTCCTTCATCAAGACAACAACGCGACCCTTGGATGTATTCATCGTGGGGCTATCTAAGCGCATAAGCGAGGAAGGAAGGAAGATCACTTGTAGGTAGTTTTTACACCTCGGTAACAAGTGTGAACCAAAATCGTCCGCTTACCGGCCTCCTCCGTTCGGCCGGAACCTAGCCTTGACTCCGCAAGCTCTCTTAGGTCTGCTCGTTGTTATTGGGTATGTCGGAGAGAAAGCTATGAACAAGCAGCCGCGTCGGGAACGCGGCTACTCATTACGCAGCTGTTTATTGCCTGTGCAAAACTTACGCGCTGACCTTGTCGTGCCAGGAGCTTGCTGCGTCAAGCGCCTTGTTGATGTTCGCGATGTTTTCAACGCCCTGCGAATTCAACCAGTCAGAGAAGGGCTTTTCTCCATCCCGTGCAAAGATCGCCACGCCATCGGCCCAGGTCGCGCGACCACACAGAACACCGTTGAAGCTGGTCCCGCTTTCGCCCGCCAACTCCAGCGTCTCAATGAAGATGGCATTGGTCACGCCGGCTGAAAGATAGATAAACGGCTTGTGCGTGGAGGAGGCCGCGGTCCGGAAGTGCTCCAGCGCTTCCTCGCGCGTGTAGGCCTGCTCACCCGCAAACGCCTTCGTCCCGGCGACGAACTTCATCTGCACGGGTACTTCTACCTTCAGTACATCGACGTTGTACTTGGCCTTGCCAAACTCCTCCATGGAGCCGGTGACAATGGCCGGTTTGCGCTTCGCATAGCCGATGCCCTTTTCGTCTTCACCATGTACGTCGTAGCCCACAAACTCCAGGAAGAACGGGATGTCGTGCGCGCGGCACTCGTCGCCGATTCGCTCAATAAACGCATGCTTCCGGTCGTTGATGTCGCTTTTCTCGTAGGGCGTGTAGTAGAGCAGAATCTTGATGCAGTCCGCGCCTGCTTCCTTGAGCCGCTGTACCGACCAGTGGTCGAGCAGGTCCGGCAGGCGGCCTGCATCGTTGGCATCGTAGCCGGTTTTTTCATAGGCCAGCAGCAGGCCCTTTCCATGGCGCTTATGCGTCGCCGGCAGGCCGAATTCCGGATCCAGCAGAATTGCCGACGCATGTTGCGTCAGGACGTCGGTCACCATCGACTTGAAGTCTTCCAGCATCGAGTCCGGCACCTCTTCGACGCCCTTCGCTTTCGCAAGCGATTTCTGAAGAGAACCGCGCTGATCCATCGCCGCGGCGGCGATGACACCGCGCTCGTTTGATACCGCTTTTAACCCCGCCAGTTTGCCCGGTGTCAGCACCATTGCCATCGTGTTCGCTCCTCATTTGCTGCGGATTCCAAGTTTCGCGGCAGAGACTCTCGTAACTGATCTGCTGCCGGCAGTCTCATCGTATCTGCGGCAGGGTCGCCCTGCCTACCGCCTGCCCTAACTACAAAAGTGGCCTGCAAGGCTAGGCGCCGCTCAGCAAAGCGCTAGGTGCCGCCCGGCAAAGCAACGTTGCTCGCGACCAGGAGGCTCATCTGCGCTGCGAATAATTGCCGCAATCCCGCATCGGCCATATCCAGCATGTCCATCAGCTTCTCGCGAGGGAATGCCTTCCGCTCCGCCGTAGCCTGCACCTCAACCAGCGTTCCATCGGCCATGGTAACCACGTTGGCGTCGACCTCAGCCTGCGCGTCCTCTTCGTAGGCCAGATCAAGCAGCGTCGTCCCGTCCACAATACCCACGCTCACCGCGGCGATCCTATGCAGCATGGGATGCCGCTTCAGGGTACCGGCGGCGACCAGTCGGCCAAGCGCCAGCGCCAGCGCCGCGGAAGCACCCGTAATCGCGGCCGTCCGCGTGCCCCCGTCTGCCTGCAGAACGTCGCAGTCCAGGATGACCGTTCGCTCCCCAAGTGCTTCCAGATCGATCCCGGCTCGAAGGGAGCGTCCGATCAGCCTCTGGATTTCATGGGTCCGCCCCCCAATTTTGCCTCGCTCTGCTTCCCGAGCGCTCCGCGTCAGGGTCGCCCGGGGCAGCATTCCGTACTCGGCCGTCACCCAACCGCGCCCTTGACCACGCATCCAGCCGGGAACTCCTTGCTCGACGGTTGCATTGCAAAGGACGCGTGTGTTGCCCATCGAGATCAAAACGGACCCCTCTGCGGTACCTACGTAATCCGGTGTGAGCGAAAAAGTGCGAAGTTCTTGGGGCAATCTGCCGTTGGGACGGAAGAACAAAAAAGGAGCTTCAGCCATTGCGATCATTGTAAGCCGGGCCCGGCCGGTCTGTGACCAGCCCCAGGCTGTGCCGGACAGGGTCTTGCGACATACATACCGTACAAAGAAGTGCTTCCAGAACAGCCGGCGCAAAACACGCCGGCCAGGGATTCGCGCCGCGACGGGCGGCTCGCCCGCTCTGCCGGGAAGCAGGGAAGTCACTCCATGAGTAGGACGAAGGTCAGGGAGCTTTGGCCGATGAGCTGCGATGAAAAGCAACGGAAATGGCGAGGCTTTGCCGCTTCCCTGAGGATGCCATGCGGAAGCTGAATGCTCCTTACGTTGAACTTGCGAGAATTCTGCCATTTGTGCGGCGGACGGCAGCGCCCAAAGAAGGCGCTGGGCTGGATGCCCGCGGCATGTTTCGCCCTCGAGTGGTCGCTTGCTCATCGGAAACGGCCTCTCTCGCACCCGGCACGGCACTCAGGCACGATGCACGCAATGCGTTCACCTCGCTGCGCCTGCTTGTGTCGTTGCTGAACGAACCGGACGTTCTGAACGCGCGCTACAAACAGGCCGGAATGGATCTTCAGCAGGTCACACGCCTCCTGGAAAGATTGTTCGAACAGGCCACTGCTTGCCGACCAGAGCGGCCGACCGTTGAGGCAGCCAAGAAGCAGGCTCGCAATATGAGGTCGCGCGCAAAACAGCCGCAAGGTGCCGATGAGGCTCTGAATGGCTGCACCCAGCTTCTGCGAACCATTGCAGGCGCTCACGTAGATGTTTATGTTTCCGCAGAAACCGGCTTGCCTCCACTTGCCCTGGATAACGACGTGCTCCTCCGCATTCTGATGAACCTGGTCCTCAATGCAAGTGAAGCCATGCCCGGCGGAGGCATAGTCCGCATTACCGCTCGGCGAGCCTTAAGCAGAAAAATGCCCGCGGTTCTGCTTCACGTTTCGGACACGGGCCCAGGCATCCCGCGTCTGGCGCTGCCGCGCATTTTCGAGCCTGGGTTTACCTCGAAGCGCTCCGGGCCGAGTAGCGCCTGTTCCGGCCTCGGTCTCACGATCGTCCATGACCTGCTGCAAACGGTCGGCGGAGTTGTCGAAGTAGCAAGTACCCGCGGGCGCGGTACGACGTTTGAGCTGCGCATCCCTTGCCGTCGAGCCAGGCGATTGAAGCGGCCGAGCCCCCGACATACTTCCGTAACTGGAGCCGAATGGAGCGAAACCCTAGAATGAGCGGCAACACTTACGACCTAAGAGAAAGAGTTATGGCGAATGGATCTCCAGCGAAGATGCACGTGCTCATCCTCGATGAAGACGCTGCTGTTCGCTCGGCGGTGAGTGAGATCGCGAGCGGGCGGGGGTTCCAGCCCTACGCCGTTGATTCGGTCGATGCAGCCCGCGAACACCTGCGCGGAAACAGCACCGATGTTTTGCTGCTGGACCTGAAAGCAACATCCGGCCAGGCCATGGACCTGCTCGATGAGGTCAAGACGGTGCGGCCGGACACCTCGGTTATCGTCATGACGGCTTACGCGACCGTGACCTCCGCCGTGGAGGCAATGCGTACCGGAGCCACGGACTACCTGACCAAACCCTTTGCCATGGACGAGCTCGCGACGGTGCTCGATCGCACCGCGGAGCGGCGGCGGGTCGACTCGGAAAGTCGCCGGCTGCGGGAGCGGATGCGCACACAAGGCACCTTGGGCACGATCGTCGGCCAGAGTCCTGAGATGGACAAGATTTACCGCATCATGTCCAAGGTGGCCCACAGCACGCACCCCGTCATGATCTTCGGCGAGAGCGGTACGGGCAAGGAGCTGGTCGCGCGTTCGATCCATAGCAATAGCCCGAGTGCGCAAAAGCCGTTTCTTCCGGTCGACTGCGGCTCGCTGATGCCGACGCTGGTTGAAAGCGAGCTGTTCGGCTATGTGAAAGGCGCCTTTGCCGGCGCAACGCGAAATAAAGACGGACTGCTTGTTGCAGCCGAAGATGGCACTGTGTTTCTCGATGAAGTCAGCGAGCTGCCGTCCAATCTCCAAGCCAAGCTGCTGCGGGCTTTACAGGAGCGGGAGGTTCGTCCCCTCGGCGGCAGCCATCGGGTGCCGATGAGAGCCCGCGTGCTTGCCGCAACCAGCCGCGACCTGATCCAGATGGTCGAGCAGGGCCGTTTTCGCAAGGACCTCTACTATCGGCTGAACGTGGTCAGCCTGCGCCTCCCGGCACTGCGGGAGCGCCGCCCGGACGTCGCCCTGCTGGCCGCGCACTTTCTCGATCGGATAGGGAAGGAGTACGGCAAGTGTTTCGAGCTGAGCGACGAGGCGTTGCGGGTGCTGGATGAGTACGAGTGGCCGGGCAATGTCCGGGAGCTTGAAAATGCGCTTGAAAGGGCGTGTTCCTTTGCGTCCGGAACGGTTGTGCAGCTCGGTGACATGCCGACGCAGCTGCAGGATTTCCGCATGCAGCAGCGCCGCCTGACCATGCCTTTGCGGGAAGTGCTCGAAGCTGCCGCGGCCGCCTCGCCCGGAGTCACATCGCTGGCGGATATGGAAAAGCAGGCTATTTTGGAAACGATCCAGCGCTTGAACGGTGACAAGTTGCAGGCCGCGCGCCTGCTGGGTATCGGGAAAACGACGCTCTACCGCAAGTTGAAGGAGTACGGCATAGGCGATGCCATGATCCAGGCGATCTGACTGGGATGGCCGAGGCATGGACTGTTTCCGGCGATCCGGTTTGGGCAGTCCCGGACTTTGCCGACCTACTTCAGCTGTCCAGTTTGCTCGACAGAGTTTGGCGTCGGGTCAGTCGTTGCTGATGGAAGAGAAGCGCTGCAAAGAAGAAAAAGCAGCCAAGGAGAAGTGGAATGCAAAGCGCACTGATCATCACTGCTGTATCCGGCGCGGAACACTGCGCGGTGACTTTGTCCAAGCAGCTAGGTTTGCCGGTGGACGTGGCACCGAGCCGCCGCGAAGGTCTGGCGGCCCTTCGCCGCCGCGAATACACCATCGTGGTTGTGGACGAGCCGGTCGCTGAAGCGAGCCCGGAAGGGGCAGAGATGCTGTGGAAGCAGGCAGGTCTTGCGATTCCCCTTCAGATCAATTTTGCGATTTCCGGCACAAACCGCCTGATCCGTGAGGTCCGAGCCGCGCTGCAGCGCCGGGAGCACGAGCAACAGCTCGCGATGCGGGCCGCAACGACGGCGATCGAGAACGAGTTGCGCGACACGGTCACGGGACTTCTGCTCCACTCGCAGCTCGCCCTGGCCGAGCCACTTGTGTCGGCTCCGCTGACAGCTAAACTTCAGACCGTAGCGCAGCTTGCCGGGACTCTGCGGACGCGCCTGGAAAAAAGTGCCGTGCAGGTCGGCCTGTAACCGCGCCGCAGTGTGAACCCTGGCCGGCGGACGCGGAGCGGGTGCACACTGGGCCGAAGCTAACTCCAAACTCTAGCACCGGCGCGGGCCGACGCAAGCTCATACGAATTGCCTAATCCGCAGCGGTTCCAGCCAGTTCGGTAAGAGGAGGGGCGATAAGGCGAGGCTCGAAGAAAGCCTCGACAGCATCAAGAATGGCCGGGCCGGACTTCGCTTCGTAAATAGCTTTGCGGAGTGCGGCTCCTCCGGGAACGCCGTGGGTGAACCAGGATGCAAACTGCTTCATCTTGCCCTGCGCCTCTTTGGCAGCAATAGCTGGCTCGCTGGTGCCATCCGGCTGCTCGCCGAGCAGCATGCCGAAGTAGGACCGGATGAGCGTGTAGCGATCCAGCTCGGATGGCTGGTCGTAGCGGCCGCAGGCCGTGTACTGCGCGATCTGCCGGAAAATCCACGGGTTCGAAGGGGCTGCGCGCCCAATCATGACGGCGTCACAGCCAGTCTGTTCCACCATGGCGCACGCGTCCTCAGGGGTGCGAATGTCACCGTTGCCGATCACAGGAATCCGCACCGCGTCCTTGACGGCCGCGATCCACTCCCACCGGGCCTGACCCGAGTAGCCGTCTTCCCGGGTTCGCGCGTGCAGCGCGACCGCTGCAAGTCCGGAGTCCTCGGCGAGCCGCGCCAGCTCAACGCAGACGATGTGCCGATCATTCCAGCCCATCCGGAATTTGACGGTAAACGGGATGGTCACTGCCGCGCGCACGGCGCGAAAGATCTCCGCGATCAACGGCAGGTCACGCAGCAGGCCGGAGCCGCCGTTGCAGGCGACGACGCGCTTTGCCGGGCAGCCGAGGTTCAGGTCGACGATATCAAAGCCTGTGTCCTCCACGATGCGAGCCGCATCGGCAAGGGTCTGAGGGTTTGACCCGAAGATTTGTGCGGCAATGGGATGCTCGTCGTCGTAGAACGTCAGATAGCGCTTGCGCTTGGACTCGCGCATACGCGTCAGCCCGTCGGCCGAAGTGAACTCAGTCATCAGCAAACCGCAGCCGGACTGCTGATTGGAGATTTCACTTTCCACACCGTCCCCATCAACTTGCACAGCAGAAGCCGCGGTACACAAACTGCTATTGCGGATAAAGCGGCGAAAGATCGTATCGGTCACCCCGGCCATCGGCGCCAGAACCGTGGCCGGCGCGACCGGTACGCTGCCGATCGCCACGGATCGAGGAACGCGCGCATGCGTCGGCATCGGATAGGCAGTTGGGTTG
>CAXTMW010000003.1:710-46605 GCA_964245455.1 uncultured Acidobacteriaceae bacterium | reverse complement strand
CCCGGATCACTCAAGGCAGCGTATAGCCAACAGAAAGGCCCCCGCGACCCGGAGGCTTCTGCGGTTCTCATGTTTGCGCTTACTTCGCTGCAGGCTGCTCGCTCTTTGCGATCTTGCGGCGGAAGCGCTCGATGCGTCCCGCTGTATCGATCATCTTCTGCTTGCCGGTGAAGAAGGGGTGGCATGCTGAGCAGATTTCGACGTTGATGTCGCCCTTGTGGGTCGAACGCGTTGCAAACTGTGTACCGCACGCACACTTCACGTTGATTTCGCCGTAACTCGGATGGATGCCTTGCTTTGCCATGGTCTTGAACCTTTCCCGCGATCCGTCCATGCCGGCGTACACCGCCTGGGAGCAATTGAGATCGCCTCCATAAAGATGTCACCGGAGCGATTTGGATGCAAGTGCGGCGAGGAGTTTGCCATACTTGGAAGATGCCAGATACCGCTGTGTGTCCCTTTTGTGGCGGTCAAGGTGCCCGGGTGCTGACGCTGCCGAATGGCGTTCAAGAAACGGAGGTCTGCCTGTGCCAGCAAAGCGCAGAAAGAGCGCCGGAGGTGTGCCCGTCCTGCGATGGCTTGGGTATGCGGATCGTCACGCAGCCGGACGGGCGCCGTTTTGCGGAAGAGTGCGAGTGCCGGCACGAGCGCAAAATGCACGCACTGCTGCGAAAGGCGCAGATACCGAAGCGCTACGAAACATGCACGATGAGCACGTTCAAGCGATCCGGGGAGAACCTCACCCGCGCCTTCAACATGGCGCAGGAGTTCGCGGAAAAATACCCGGTGGTCGAGGAGGGTCTTCTGTTTACCGGCTCCGTGGGCGTCGGCAAAACTCATCTGGCCGTTGCCATTCTGCAGCGTTTGACGTTACGCAGGGGCATCGCCGCACTGTTCTGCGACTACCGCGAATTGTTGAAGCAGATCACAAACTCCTACAACGCCCGTTCGGAAGTGAGAGAGCTGGACTTGTTCAGGCCGGTATTCGACTCCGAGGTCCTGGTGCTGGACGAACTGGGCGCTGTGAAGCCGACCGAGTGGGTGAGCGATACAGTGGCGTTGATCCTGAACACCCGCTACAACAACAAGCGAACGACCATCGTCACGACCAACTACGCGAACCTGCCGGCTGGGGCGAGCTCGGCCGACGGTCTGGAAGACGTGAGTGACGCTGCCCTGACGCAGATGGATGCCGAGGGGCGAGGGAGGGAGCCAAAAGCAGGCTTCAGACGTAGCGCGGCAGAGCCGATGAGCGATGCGGCGATTGCCTCCGGCTGGGCAGTGCGGCGCGAAACGCTCGGCGACCGCATCGGCGACCGCATGTGGTCGCGGCTGCAGGAGATGTGCGTGGCGGTTGAGATGCGCGGCGCGGATTACCGGCTGGGAGCGAAGCGCGCGCGCTTCAGCTGAGGAACGCGGGCTATGCGGCCCTTCAGGCTGCAGCCGTAAGAAGAACAAGAAGCGCAGCGAGGGCAGCCGCGATGCGATAGGGTCGTTCACTCAGCGCACGCTCGCCCGAGCCAGACGGGAAGTTCGCGGCGGTTGATAGCATGTCAGAACTCTCCGGAGTAGGGGTAAAGGCAGGGCGAAAGGGTGCGGTCGATTCTTTATAAGGCGCGGAAGCTTACGGAGAGATAAAGCTTTCACGTAGACCATTACTTTAGACACTTTGGTCGTCCAGGTTGCCGTCGGAGGCTGCCGGCGCTGGCCGAGCAGTACGATAAGGCATGAGCGCCGAGGGCAAAGACGGGCAAAGGGAGATCAACCAGCGCGAACCGTTTGCGGCAGGCGGTGGATTTACGGGCGGAGGCGCGCTGCGGCAGCCGGAACCGCGGCCCTGGAAGCCGTTTGCTGCTGCCGTTTTTTTTGTTTTGCTAATTGTGGCGGGACTTCTGCTGCTGGGGAGAAGCAGTCGCGAGGCGAGTAACCCCGGAGGCGCGGGGCTGGCACAGCCGGCGGCCTATGCGGCCTCGCTCCCGATCTCGGGCTTGCAGATGAGCGACTCCAGCAACTTGTCGGGCGGCAAGGAGACCTACCTCGATGGGATGGTGCGAAACAACGGCGACCGTGTTGTTCGCGCGATTACGGTGCAGATCGCCTTTAAGGACATCGCGGGAACGCTGGCGGCAAAAGAAACCCTGCCGCTCAACCTGATTCGCTTTCGGGAGCCTTATGTTGACACGGAGCCGGTGAGTGCCGAGCCGATAAGGCCGGGTGAGAACCGCTCGTTTCGGCTGATTTTCGATGCGACGCCGCAAAGCTGGAATGGAGCGTACCCGGAGGTCCGGGTGATCCAGGTAGACGCGCGATAGTTCGGCAGAGAGCAATTGCCGCGCTAAACATGTAAGAAGTGCGCCAGGTGCGGCGGCGTTTTCTGGCGGACGGCGAGGTCGCTGGGCTTTCTCTTTTAAGGATCGGGATTGCAGGCACACGGGTTACGGCGCTTGGACGGGAGAGGGGCAGAAAAACTCTAGGAGCCTGCCCGACTTTGGCACACAACATGCAACCCAGTCTTGTTGGCGGCACTCCACCTAAGCGTGGGTGCGTGTTCCCCCAGATGCGAGGCTGATTCTTATGAAGATATCGAAGCACTATCCCGCGGCTTTGCTGCTTGCAGCATCCCTGGCACTGCCGGCCATGGCGCAAACAACCGGTTCGACGCAGGGCGCTACGCCTACACAAGGCACTGGCAACTCCACTATGAACCCGGCGGACAACGGCACGTACGCGACTGGCGCACCGCTGGCTTCGCAGTCCAAGGAAGGCTTCTGGGGGCACCTGAACCCGTTTGCACGGAAGAAGTGGGTGAACCGACAGCTGGATCCGGTGAAGGGCCGCCTGAATGAGCTGGACCAGCTCCAGGCGAAGAACGGCCGCGATATTCAGGCGCTGGATGCAAAAACAGGCGCCGGCATCCGGCAGGCGCAGACGAGCGCTGACCAGGCGAATCAGCTGGCGACCACGGCGAACTCGACCGCGGGCCAGGCGCAGCAGATGGCGCAGCAGGCCAACACGCAGACGACGCAGCTGAACACGACCGTGTCTGGGTTGGATCAGTACTCGAAGGTGTCCGATACGGAGCTTCGCTTCCGGCCTGGGCAGACCGTGCTCAATGCCCGGGCGAAGCAGGCTTTGGACCAGGTAGCGGTGCAGCTGCAGGGGCAAAAAGGCTACGTGGTTGAAATTTCCGGTTACTCGCACCTGCGCGGCGCGGCCGGCATCGAGAGCTCGCAGCATATGTCCGACGCGGTGGTGCGCTACCTGGTCGAGGAGCATCAGATTCCGGTCTACCGGATTCACCAGATCGCGCTGGGCAATGCTAAGGCACAGGATGAAAGCCTGGCGACCGGCAATGCGGTTCGGGTTAGCGTGATGCAGAACAGTTTGGCGGCGACGGGTGCCAGCGCGGGCGCGGGGAGCAGCAGCACGGCGCCGGGCACCATAGCTCCGAGCCCCACGACAGCCCCGCAGCAGGCAACTCCGACGGCTGGACCTACGCAGTAGCCGCGAGCGCCCGCCGCAACCAGGCTCTCGCTGAAAACGAGAGAAGCAAGGCAGATTGGCCCCTCACCCGAGGGGCCTTTTTTTAGTGGAACGAACATGAGGCTGCGCGTTCGTTGGGCGTGAACCGTCGATGAGGATGTCGACAATCCTGCGGGCGCTCGGCTCCCAACCCGGCAGAGCAGTCGTGTGAAAGATACCGACGAGGGCGCGCATGAAGTCGTTCGGTTCCGTGTCCGAACGCAGATCGCCGTTTTCAATAGCGCGCTGAGCCAAAGTGAGAAATGCGCCGTGGATCAGACCGCGCGTGCCTTCCATGAGGCGCATGGAGCCGCCCGCCACAGTATCCATTGCGGGGAGGATGAGTTTCTTGCCGGCCACGTGATCGACAAAGAGGAGCATCCAGGCTCGAAGAGCTTCAAGCGGCGGCACTGTAGCGGCGAAGCGACGACTGGCTGCCGTCAGTTTTTCGACTTCGCTGCGATAAACGGCTTCGATCAAGGCATCGCGGGTGGGAAAGTGACGGTAGAGCGTACCTGAACCGATACCCGCCTGGCGGGCAATGTCGTCGAGCGTAGCGTCGGCTCCGTGCCGGGTGAAGGCGAGCCGAGCGACTTCCAAGATGCGCTCACGATTGCGCTGCGCATCCGCGCGCGGTTTACGTGCGGCCGAAGGTGGCGAAGGCTGCGTCTTCAACATACCCGATTCTGCATAATCTTTCGAATCCGGAGACTGTCCCCGCTTATCTATCTATCCGGAGACTGTCCCCGTTCTATGTTGCGGAGACACGGATGTCAATTTCGGCGAGGCGCTACTGCGGTCATGCCGGCGAAACAGTAGGAGGGGGAAGAGCCAATGAGAGTTTTTGTGACGGGCGCTACAGGTTTTATTGGAACGGAACTGGTAAAGGAGCTCATCGAGGCAGGCCACCAAGTCCGCGGGCTTGCACGCAGCAACGCCGGCGCGGAGCAGTTGAAGGCCGCGGGCGCCGAGGTGCATCGCGGCGATCTCCAGGACTTGGACAGCCTGCGCAGCGGGGCTGCCGGTATGGATGCTGTGGTGAACCTGGCGTTTAACAACGACTTCTCAAAGTTCGCGCAGAACGGGGAGGATGAGCGGAAGGCGATTGAGGCGATAGGTTCTGTCCTTGAACCCGGCAAGCTGCTCGTCGTGACCTCCGGGATAGGGATCATGAGCGGCGGACCGGGGCATGTGCGCACGGAGAGCGATCCGCCGGCAAGCTCAGCCTCCATCCCGCGGCAGCCTGAAGACACCGCCAGGGTCGCAGCCGAGCGGGGTGTGCATGTGGCAATCGTGCGCCTGCCGCAGGTGCATGACACACGCAAGCAGGGGCTTGTGGTGCTGCTGACGCAAATGGCTCGCGACAAGGGTGTTTCCGCATATGTCGGCGAGGGCGCGAACCGCTGGGCCGCGGCTCCGCTGAAGGACGTAGCGCACCTGTATCATCTGGCGGTCGAGCAGACGGGACCGGGCATGACGGTGTATCACGCGGTTCAGGAAGAAGGAGTGGCATTACGGGAGATTGCGGAAACGCTCGGTAAAGGGCTGAAGATGCCGACGGTGTCTATCGATCCGGAGAAGGTTGCCGAGCACTTTGGGTGGTTTGCACACTTCGCGGGATTGGATATGCCGGCTTCGAGCGAGTGGACGCGCAAAACGCTACGCTGGGAGCCGACTGGACCAGGGTTGATCGAAGATCTGACGAACATGAAGTATTTCTGATGAGGCTGCACTTAGCGGCCTTGGACAACCATGATGGTTTAAATGGGAAGGCTCTGAGATTTCCAGGCCTTCCTTTGCAGCGGATGAGTCTTGCTACGTCGTTTTCTCGACAGTGATCCGTCATACATCGGTGAAATACACTTCCTGCAATGTCTCTGTGGACGGGTTCGCCGTCCGGCAAGGACTGAGCCTGGCCTTGGCAGAAGAGGCAAGAGCGCGGGCGATCATGCTGCGCTTGCCCGCTTCGGCGCCAGCACGTGGAGCGCCAGCAGCGTTTGGAGCAGCGGCCGGAGCAGCTCGAGCCGGAGAGCGTTGGCGCCGTCGGACTTGGCCTCTGCCGGGTTGTCATGGACTTCAAGGAAGATGCCGTCGATGCCCGCGGCAACAGCTGCGCGGGCGAGCAGCGGGATAAACTCGGGCTGGCCGCCGGAGACGCCGTTCGCGGCGGACGGCATCTGGACGGAGTGGGTGCCGTCAAACACCACCGGGGCGAGCCTGCGCAGGATGCCGAGCGAGCGCATGTCGACCACCAGGTTGCCGTAGCCGAAGGTGGTGCCGCGCTCGGTGAGCGAGATGCGCTCGTTGCCGGTGGTCAGTATTTTTCCGACGGCGTGCTCCATGTCTCCCGGGGCGACAAACTGGCCCTTTTTTACGTTGACAGCGCGGCCGGTAGCCCCGGCAGCGACGAGCAGGTCGGTTTGCCGGCACAGAAACGCCGGGATCTGCAAGACGTCTGCGCCCTCGGCTGCGATCTCGCAGTGCGCAGGCTCATGGACGTCGGTCAGCACGGGAAGTCCGGTAGTTTCAGCAATGGTCCGCAGGATGCGCGTGCCCTCGCGGAGGCCCGGGCCGCGGAAGCTCGTGACCGAGGTCCGGTTGGCCTTGTCGTAGGAGGATTTGAAGATGTACGGCATCTGCAGGTCCGCGGTGATGCGGCCGATGCTTTCAGCCATGCTCCGTGCATGCGCTTCGCTCTCGATCACGCAAGGGCCGGCGATGAGGAAAAGGCGGCCTGCGCCGACAGCGACGTTGCCGACCTCGTAATCGGGGATGGGTCGGTCGGGGATGAGATGGGTAGTCACAGCTGTGATTGAATCACAGCGCCGCGCGCGGTAAGGGTCGCCGGCAGCCAACGCCTTTGCGGTTCGGACGCTCTTACGAAGCAGGAGAACAGACATATGGCACACCAAACGACACCGCACACCGAATCAGGGGCGAACCACGAGTTTGACGAGAGCGACCTGGAGCCCGGCTTGTCGGAGTCGACAGTAGGACGGGGCGAGGATGCGGCGACCTACGCCGAAAGCGAAGGCGCGCAGACGGCGACCAATCGTGGACCGGTCCACGCGCCCAGCGCGGGCGGTGGTCACGGCGTGTCGCCGCACATTCCGGAGACAGTGCTGGAAGGCTCGCTCGCCACGCGCTCGCCTGAAGGCGCACGGCAGGGCATCAGCGGCCGCTCGCAGACAGAGGAGAGTGTGGGGCAGAAGAAGGTAGTCGAGGACCGGCCGGATGCGCAGGCGGGGGTAAATCAAAGCAAGTAGGAGGATGGCGTGAACTAAGGGCAAGCTTTCCTGCGTGCGAGTTAGCTTGCCCTTTGTATGTCAAGAGAAGTCCCGCTACTCGCGCGTTATGTTCCGAGCTTTTATTCTGATCTAGCAGAGAATGCTCTAGCGCAAATCACAGAGATACAAGCGGCGTTCATTTCAGCCAATGATTCGTAGACAAACGGCACATCCAACTAGGCCGACCACCGCTAGGGCAAAGGCAATAACCGCGTAGATGAGCACCTTTCCGTCTGGGTAGGTACTATAATACTCAGAACAACTCCGCAAGACTTTTGGACCGGTAAAACCAAAGTAAGAGACAAGATTTCCATCTTGTCTCTTGCGGTTGATCTCCCCAATCATCATTGTTACAAATATGTTCGCTAAGAACAAACCACTCATAGCGGCGCAGAAGCAAATTATCCCTACGATGATTCTTGGCTTCAAGATATGCGCAACTAAATTGTTTCCGCTCCCACATTGATCTCATGTCGCTGAGCGCTCGTTTTGCGGTGCGCGTAGCTCGCCGCGATAAACGCCGAGAACAGCGGGTGCGGCTCGAGCGGCTTTGATTTGAACTCGGGATGAAATTGGCAGCCGACGAAAAACGGGTGGTCGGCTAACTCCACTATCTCAACATACGTCGCGTCGGGGGTGGTTCCGGTGATGCGAAGGCCGGCTCCGGTGAGCAGCGCTTCGTACTCGCGGTTGAATTCGTAACGGTGGCGGTGGCGTTCGGCGATCTCAAGCGTGCCGTAGGCGCGGGCGGCGAGCGAATCAGGCTCTATAATGCAGTCCCACGCACCCAGGCGCATCGTCCCGCCCATCTCCTCCACGCCGGTCAGCTCGCGAAGTTTGTAGATGACCCGGTGAGGCGTTGCCGGGTCAAACTCGCTCGAGTTGGCCTGGGCGAGCCCGCACACGTGCCGCGCGAACTCGATGCAGGCAGTCTGCATGCCGAGGCAGATGCCGAAATAGGGCACGCGATGCTCGCGCGCGTAGCCGATGGCGCGGAGCATGCCCTCAATGCCGCGCTTGCCGAAGCCGCCGGGAACGAGAATGCCGTCAAAGCCCGCGAGCTGCGCGGAGTAGTCGGGGACCTCCAGGCCTTCGGCTTCGATCCAGGTGACGCGCAGCCGCAGCGCCTGGCCGAGCGCGCCGTGGGTCAGCGCCTCTTTGAGCGATTTGTAACTGTCCTCGTACTCGACATATTTCCCGACGATGGCGATGGAGACCTCGTCGCTGGGGTGGTAGGCGTGCTCGACCAGGTCAGCCCAGCGGTGGAGGTCGGCCGGTTTGGGGTCGAGATGCAGGTACTTGAGGATGAGCGCGTCCACGCCTTCGCTCGCGAAGTTAAGCGGGACCTCGTAGATCGAGTCCACGTCACGCGCGGCGATCACGGCCTGGTCCTCAAGATTGCAGAACTGGGCGATCTTGCTCTTGATCTCGCGGGTCAGCGCGCGGTCGGAGCGGCAGAGCAGGATGTCGGGCTGGATGCCGATCGACAGCATTTCTTTCACGGAGTGCTGGGTGGGCTTGGTTTTTAGCTCCTGCGCGGCGGAGATCCAGGGAACAAGCGTGACATGGATAAAGACGGTATGTTCGCGGCCGAGCTCCTGGCGCATTTGCCGGATCGCCTCAAGAAACGGCAGCGACTCGATATCGCCGACGGTGCCGCCGATCTCCACGATGGTGACGTCGGCCGCGGCTGCGCCGTCCACACGCCCGGCGACCTTGCGCATTGCGTTCTTGATCTCGTTGGTGACGTGCGGGATGACCTGGACGGTCTTGCCGAGGTAGTCGCCGCGGCGCTCCTTGGTGATGATCTGCTCGTAGATACGGCCGGTGGTCAAATTGTTATCGCGCGTGAGCTTGGCGTGGGTAAAGCGCTCGTAATGGCCCAGGTCGAGGTCGGTTTCGGCCCCGTCGTCGGTGACGAACACCTCGCCGTGCTGGAAGGGGCTCATGGTGCCGGGATCGACGTTGAGGTAAGGGTCGAACTTCATCAGGTTGACCCGCATGCCGCGCGACTCAAGCAGGCAGCCGATGGAGGCCGCGGCCAGACCCTTGCCCAGTGAGGACACAACACCGCCGGTGACGAAAATATATTTCGCTGACAATCGATCCCCCAGAGTGCGCCCCTAGAGCGCGCGTTCGATGTGTACCCGGGGAAAAGCGGGCGGGTACGATCTAGTATCGCAGACGCTTCCCAAGTTTTGGGGGTGCAAGGGGCAGGGCCGGATGAGCAAACGACGCTTCGGATGGGACTTGGCCCGAGCCGCCGGCGCGCCGGCGGGTGCGCTGGTCCTGATGGTCTGCATGGGCCTGCTGTTCTGGACCACGCGACGATGGCCGCTGGTGAACGACCCGGCGCTGATGCACTACGTGGTTTTCCTGATGAAGCGCGGGCTCCCGCCGTACCGGGAGATTAGCGACTACAACCTGCCGGGGGCGTATGTGCCGGAGTGGGTGTCGGGATGGGTATCGGGATGGGTACCGACGCGGCTGGCCTCCGGCCTGCACCTGTCTGAGCCTGGTATGTGGCGCGTCATGGACGCGGCGGTCGAGCTGCTGGCGGTCTCGGCGATGGTAAAGATCGCCGGGCGGCGCCGATGGTTCGCGGGGGTGTTCGGCGGGAGCCTCCTTGCGCTCTACCACGGACGCGACGGTATGGAGCATGCCGGCCAGCGGGACCTTTGGCTGACGATGCTGCTGCTGTGGGCGGTTGGGGCACTGCTCGCGGCGATGCGGAGCTTGGACAGGATGGAGGCAGCACGGCGGGCCGGCCTGTTCGGTTTGCTGGTAGGTGCGGCTTGCACCATCAAGCCGCTCGCCGCTGTATGGCTGTTGCTCATGCTGCCGTTGGTGGCGTCGCGGGCGCAGGATCGATGGCGCCTGATGGCTGCTGCGGGCGCGGGCCTGCTCCTGCCCGCGCTGGGGGTGCTGGTTTTTCTGCTGCACTGGCAAGCAGCGGGCGCGCTCCTGCAGGTACTGCGCATCATGCTGCCGTACCACGCCGGCCTGCACGACGGTCCACTGCCGCAGCTACTCCGGCAGAGCACGCTGCCGTCTGTGGCGAAGCTGCTGTGTTTTCTCCTGCCGCTGTTTGCCCTGGAACGGTACTGGTTCAGCAGCCTGCGGCGCGCGTGGAGCGCCGAGCTGATGGGCGAGTGGTATGGCGGGGCAGAGCGATTTTTGCTCCTGCTCTGTGTGGCGCTCGGGCTGTTTGCGTTTCTGTACCAGGGCAAGGGCTACCCGTACCACAGATACCCGTACATCGCGTTTCTGTTTCTGCTTGCCGGGTTGGAGTTCACGGCAGCCGCCAGGAGCCCGCGCGTTGTGATGCGGGCGCTGGGCGCAGGCGGGCTGCTGTTTGGCGTATGCCTGTGCGCGCCAAGCTATCTGCGCGGAGCGGCGCAGTCGCACTCTGCCACACCGGCCGTGCCGGCCATGGCGCAGGCGCTGGGGGTAGCAGCCGGTCCCGGAGGGATCGAGTCGCTGGACCGGCAAGTGCAGTGCATCGACACGGTTTCCGGCTGCACAGACACCCTACTCGCCCTGCACCTGGAGCAGGCGACGGGCACCCTCTACGACGAATCGCTGTTCCCGCAAACGCCCTCCGGGTGGGCGGTCCGCACGACGGGGCCGCTGCCTGGGCAGAGGCTCCCGGAGGCTGTCCGGCTGTCGCAGCAGCGCTTTCAAGCGCAGCTTGCGGCCTACGGCGCGCCGCGGGTCATGCTCGTGTCCAATGTGCTGTTCCCGGAGGGGCCGGACGGCTACCGAAAGCTTGCGCTGTGGCCCTGGTTTGACGCCTACCTGCGGCAGCATTACGTGCTGGTGTCGCAGCAGGAGTTCGGCGTCTTTGAGCCGGGATACCTGGGTTTCCGGGTGTATGTACGGCGCGGCGCAGCCGACGAAAGCCCGCCCGCCCAGTAGTAGCATTTCGGTATGCGGTGCGGCTTCACAGCGATCCTTCTTCTTGCGCTTGCGCTTGCGCTCGGCGCGCCGGCCCCGGATGCCACCGGTCAGGACGCGCCCGGGCGCGAGCGCCTGATCCTGAAAGACGGCACCTACCAGGTGGTGCTGCGCTACGAAGTCAAGGGGGACCGCGTGCGGTTTCACTCGGCCGAGCGGGATGACGGCTGGGAAGAGCTGCCGTCGGAGCTGATCGACTGGAAGGCGACCGAGCGTTACAACCATGAGCACGCCCCTGGCGCAGTGCCCGACCCGGGCAGCCCCGCGAGCCAGGAAGCCGCGGAGCTGGACCGTGCGGCCGCCGCGCAGCGGGCCGACGAGGCCGCCCGGCAGCCGGAGGTCGCGCCCGGGCTGCGTTTGCCGAACGAGAGCGGGGTGTGGGCGCTCGACAGCTACAAGGATGTGCCCGCGTTGCTGCACATCCGGCAAAGCGACGGCGACCTGAACACAGACATGGGGCACACAGTCAAGGCTGCGGCGATCCCGCGTTCCGGCGACCGCGGGGCGCGCGATTTAATTCGTCTACAGGGGTACAAGGCCGCCGTCGCGTTCCACGTGGCGCGGCCAGTGTTCTTTATCGCGCTCGACAGCGCGGGTCCGCGCGACGCGCGTGAGGACGCGATGGTGGTGGATACGCATGGGGCCTCCGCGGCGATGGAAGACAAAAAGGAGCACGCTTCGCCCAACAGCACCTATGCCCTGGTACGTTTACGGGTGTGGAAGGACCAGCGGGCGGCCTCAGCGCAGCAGTTGCGGGCGCTTGGGACCGGCGGTGACCGGGACGGCAGTGCCGAGGTGGTCGCGACCCGGCGAACGATCCTGCCGGGCCGGCACTGGATGCGGGTGGAGCCGATGAGCGACCTAAACCTGGGGCAGTACAGCCTCCTGGAGCTGCTGGGCGGGGATGGCTGGAATCAGGACGGCTGGGATTTTGGAGTGAACCCGCTGGCACCGGAAAATAAGGGTGGCTTCCAGCCGGTGGAGCAGGGAACGAGCGCGCCCTGATGGGTAGTGCCTAGTGGTACACCGAGGGAGCGAGGAGGCTTTGTTCCTGAGTGCGACGAGGGAAGCAGGTCCTCGGCTGCGCCTGGAAGTCGTGTGAACTTTCGTCAAGCCAGCGAGGTCATCCTGAGCGTAGCGAAGGATCTGCTTTTTGCTCCATCTAGGCGAGAGAAGCAGATCCTTCCTCGCTTCGCTCCTCAGGATGACCCCCTTTTTAGGGCGACCTCTCTGTCTCGGAGCGTGACCCGACACGCTAAAGTTTGCGCTGCTTTACTTAAAGCCTAAGAACATCGGCCATGAGCCGGCGCTATATGTGCTGGCTGCTTAGCTGTACCAGCGCGTGCTGTACAGCGGCGGGCAGCACGGAAACAGGGTACGGCGGCAGCTCGCCAAGAGCCATGGCAGTCTCGTCGCAGCGCTGCCGGCGCGGGCAGCGCACGCAGTCCTTGGCGACTTTCGCGATCACCGCGCCTGCCGGCACGGTGTGGAAGCCGTAGTGGGCGAAGAACTCCGGGATGCGCGTAAACAGGCAGGCGCAGCCGGTGCCGGACTCCTGAAGATCGCAAAGCAGGCGCTGCAGCAGCATGCCGCCGGCACCGAGCCCGCGGGCTTCCGGACGGACGGCGATGGAGCGGATCTCGGCCAGCTGGGCGTTGTAGCGGTGCAGGGCGGCGCAGCCCAGGAACTCACCCGTGGCTGAGTCCGCCACGAGAAAGCTCTCAATCTGCTGCTCAATCTCGGTAATTGAGCGCCGGAGCAGGGTGCCGTCGCCGGTCATGCTGTCAATGAGATGGAAGATGTTGCTGACATCAGACGACCGTGCAGGGCGCACGGTCGGAGTACTGGAAGAAAGCGATTGCATGGATAACTCCCGCCTGCGAGATTTATTTCACGCTCACCGGCGTAAGAAAACTGCAAGGACGCCATAGAAGTGCTGTAAAGGGAAGCCGCAAGGGGGCAGCTGGTGCGGCGGTACACTGGCAGAAGGCTCGCGCGGCTCCCCGGAGCAGGCGCGAGCATCTGATACCCAGTCCCTCATGGCTACGACTCACCCCACCATCCCGGTGCCGCAAGCATTCCAGCAACCAGCCCCGGTCGCCGCGGTAGGGCATGCCTTGTCCCCTGCGTTGATCGACAAGTTCGGCCGCCGCATCACGGACCTGCGCGTGTCTGTGACCGACCGCTGCAACTATCGCTGTGTGTACTGCCGCAATGGCGAGTCCTCGGCACCGCCGAGCGAGCTGCCGATGGAAGACTACCTGCGGCTGGTGAGGGTATTTGCCGGGCTCGGCATTGAGAAAGTACGCCTTACCGGCGGCGAGCCGCTGCTGCGGCGCGGCCTGGTTGAGCTGGTGCAGGAGCTGGCGCAGCTTCGTACAATCGACGGCAAACCGCTCGATATCGCGATCACGACCAACGGCCACCTGCTGGCACAGCTGGCGCGGCCGCTGGCCGAAGCGGGCCTGAGCCGGGTGACCGTCAGCATGGACGCGGTGGAGCCGGAAACGTTTGAGCGTATTGCCCGGGTACCGGGCGCTTTTGCCCATGTGCTGCGCGGCGTGCGCGCTGCCGCGGCCGCCGGGCTGGGGCCGGTCAAGGTGAACTGTGTGGTGCTGCGCGGCTGGAACGACGACCAGATCGTGCCGTTTGCCCGCTTTGCGCGGAGCGAAGGCGTGATCGTGCGCTTTATCGAATTTATGCCGCTCGAAGAAGACCGCATTTGGGCGCCGGATACCGTGGTGCCGCTGAGCGAAGTGTTGGCGCGGCTGGAAGAGTTTCGACCCGTGGTCGCTTTGCCCGCCAACGCGCCCAGCGAGACCGCCCGGCGGTACACCTTTGACGACGGCATCGGCGAGATCGGCGTGATTGCCCCGGTATCCACAGCGTTTTGCGGCGCCTGCAGCCGGGTGCGGCTTACTTCAGACGGCAAGATCCGCACCTGCCTGTTTTCCCATTTCGATCACGACCTGCATGGGGTGCTGCGGGCCGGCGGCACGGATGACGATCTAGCGGGATTTATAGAAAAGACAATTCAGAAAAAGGAAGCGCGGCACCATATAGGCGAGCATGGCTTTCTGCAGCCCGGTCGCACTATGGTGCACATCGGCGGCTGAGGTTGGCAGCGGCACCGCTCAGGTGTCCTGAGTCGTGAAAGGATAGACCCGATGGCCCTTCTTCGCTCCACCTTTATTTCGCTTTCGCAGAATCAGCCGCTTCGCCGGTTTTCTGAAAGTTCCGCGGCAGGGCGTCGCGTGTCCAGCCGTTTTGTCGCGGGCCTGGAAATTGAGGATGTTCTGCGGGCGACCACGGCGCTGAACCGGGACGGCCTGTTGGCGACACTCGACAGTCTCGGTGAAAACGTCCGCACGCCGGATGAAGCGCAGGAGTCTGCTGCCATCTATCACCGGCTGCTGGATCAGATCGGCGAGCGCCGGCTCGAGGCCAACGTCAGCGTAAAGCTGACGCAGATGGGGATGGACCTGAGCCCGGGCCTGGCGGAGCAGATTGTGGCTGGCCTGGTGGAGCATGCACAGCGGATCGGCACCTTTGTGCGCGTGGATATGGAAGGCTCGGCGTACACGCAGGCGACGCTCGACCTGGTGTGCCGGCTGCACCGGCAGTACCCGGGCTCGGTAGGCGTGGTCATCCAGGCGTATCTGCGGCGTTCGGCTGAGGACGTCGCGATGCTCCTGCGAGAGGGTATCCGGATTCGCTTGTGCAAGGGCGCGTACCAGGAGCCGGCGGAGCTTGCCTTCCCGGCCAAGGCCGATGTGGACGCGAACTACGTGCGGCTGGCCGGGATGCTGCTCGGCAGCGGTGTATATCACGGCATCGCCACGCACGACCCGCGGATGATAGCCGCGGTGGAGCAGCTTGTGGCCGAGCGCGGGCTAGAGCCGGCGAGCTTCGAGTTCCAGATGCTGTATGGGGTACGGCGCGACCTGCAAAAGCACCTGGTCAGCCGAGGATACGGGATGAGGATTTATGTCCCATTCGGGCACGAGTGGTACCCGTACTTCATGCGGCGGCTGGCGGAACGGCCGGCAAATGTGCTGTTCCTGGCGCGGAACTTCTTTCGCGCCTGAACTGGGCGCATAGCGCCCTGATGTGACTCAGGCGAGCTTTATCGGGGCTGGTAGGGCTCAATCGAGAGCAGGTTGCCCAGCACGGTGCGCTCCTGCGGGGAGTATTCGGCCTGGAACCGCGCGGAGTTCAGCGCGTTTTCACGCTCTTCGACCGGAAGATTGCGGAGATCGCGAAAAGCCTGCCGAACGGCATCGCGGCGGTCGGGAGCCATTTGCCCGAGTGCCTGGCCGGCGCCGCGGACCTCCTGCTGGCGCTCGGGCGGCAGCGCTTCAAAGCGCTCATTGCGATCGAGCATGCGCTGCCGCTGCGCGGCCGGCTGCAGATTGAGCCGGTGCAGCCGATCCACCAGGTGCTGCTGCTGCTCCGGCGGCAGGCGCTCAAAGCCCGGTTCCCGGCGCAGTACCTGCTCCTGCTGGTCGACCGGCAAGCTTCCATGCTGCGCGAACCACTGAGGGAGGTGCTGCCCATCGCGTGGACGGATTCCGGAGGATGGGCCCGACCGGAAACCTTCGCCGTTGGTGAGTGTGTGGCCGGATGACTCGGGTGATCCGCCGGCGATGGGCGCCTCCCGGGAAATTTGCGGACGGGCGTCGCCTGAGCCGTCATTCGAGCCGTGGATCGAGCCGTTCCCCGAGCCATGAAGGGAGCGCGGCATACCGGTCCCCTGCGGTCGCGCGTTGCCTTGACCGTGCTGGCCGAAGCCTTGCGAGCCAGGACCCTGGGAACCCGGATTGCTGCCGTGTTGCTGGGCGAGCAGGGGCGGAGCCACGGCAAGCAACACCAGCAGGAGCCGCCGACCGCGCGCTGCTCCTCCCGTTTCCGCTGTGCCCGCCTGTCTCATAGCCTCCGCCTTGCCTGTTGGTGTTTTGCTTCGCTCTGCCCGGGGAGAAACCGTGCGATAACCGCTGCCCGTACCGGGTCCCCCGGCCTAGTCGGTGCCGCTGTTTTCCGGCCCGTCCAGCGAGGAAAGCTGCTGAAATACCTGCGCATTTTCATCGAGCGACTGCAGGTCACGCACCGTGTTTGAAGCCTCCGTCGGGGTCACCGCGGCGTTCGGCGTGGATAGGTTGAACGGGGACAGACTGAACCAGGTGCCTCCGCCGACGGCAAGCGCCAGGCTGAGCGCCGCAACGCCCATCGCCGGCTTCAGTGAGCGATTGGTCACCCAAAGCTGCGTGCGAAGTCGCTCCACCATACCGGCCCAACCCCGCCGCGGCTGCGCCTGCTCCTCGCGCAGCAGTGCACCCATGCGCGAGCTCCAGAAAGGTGAAGGCTCAGGCGCTTCCCAGCTATCCAGCATCTGCATCGTTTCCCGCAGGGACGCAAGCTCGGCCTGGCAAGCCGTGCACGCGCCTAGATGGCGCCGCGCCGTGGCAGGCGCGGCGCCGGGGTCCAGCAGCAGGTCCGGCATGGCAGCTTCGACTGCCTTGCACTCCACTTGCTTTTGCATCGTCGACTCCTTCAGACGTACTCCTTGAGCCGCTCGCGCAACGTCTGGTAGGCGCGAAACAGCAGCGACTTGGTCGCCGACTCGGACAGCTTGAGAACGGCACCGATCTCGCGGTAATCCATCTCCTGATATTTGTGCATCAGCACGGCCTGCCGCTGGCGCTCGGGCAGCGCCATCACGTGGGCGCGAATCCCGAGGAGCCGCACATTGCGTAGCAGCTTCTGTTCCACCGTCAGGCGGCTGTCCGCAACGTCCGGCGTGGTTCCCGTTTCGGCATCCGGCTGGTCCAGGTACACATTCTGGGCGGCTTTCTCGTGCTTGTGGTCCCGCGCATAATTCACGCCGAGGTTGGTCGCGATGCGGTACAGCCAGGTGGTGAACTTCGCCTCGGCACGGTAGCTTTCCCGCGAGCGGTACACACGGAGGAAGACCTCCTGCGCCAGCTCTTCCGCAACCGCCTGGTTCCCGGTCATGCGGAACATGTAGTGGATCATCTGCTTGCGGTATTTCTCGATCAGGTAGGTAAACCCTGAATCGTCGCCATCCCGAACCCGCAGCATAATGGCCGCGTCGGAGTTTTCGTCCTGTGCCGCAGACGGCCGGGCACTTTCCCCGTCGCCTGCGACGCGCGGTGTTCCGGCCCAGCCCGGATCAAAGCTCACGCCCTGGGTCATGTCATGACTTAAATCATGGGTCGCGGCAGCCATGTCTTCTTCAACCCGCTCCTCGTCCGAAGGTTGCGCGACCTGCTCGTCCTCCGGACCGGCAAGACTTTCCGTGGAGGAGGTTCCCGCTTCTTCGCCCGCATTGCGTCGACGGGGAGCGGGCAGCTCACCGGGAGCCCTGAGGTGGACCTGACCGACAGCTGCGTGCATGCGAGGGCCGAACTGTTCGGAAGAGTCCATGGGACAGGTATCCCGGTCATTCTACCCGCGTGCGGAGTGTGCCGGACGAGATTGAGCCGAGACGACGCGAATGCTATAGTCAGGCTGCCGGCTGCTCTCTGGAGAGACGCCCGGCCTCCGTTCTCAGGGCGCATAACTCAGCGGTAGAGTGCCACCTTCACACGGTGGAAGCCGCAGGTTCGAATCCTGCTGTGCCCACCAGCCTGCGCCGATTGTCTGTGCCCATCACCTCAGGTCGTCGCTTTCAATCAGGCCGTCCTCGGGATCCATGTGGAACTCCGCGAGTGGGTAGCCAAGGTGGGTGTAACAGAACGTTTTCGCTTCTTTCCAATGCTGCTCCGTCCCACCGGACGTGACCTTGATTCGGTATCGCATATGGTGTTTTGCGATCACGAGAAAGCACTGCACGGCCAGGTCGTAGGGTCGAAAGCCTGTTTTGCAGTATTCGGAGCAGCTTGCGTCTGAGTCCTCGGCAAAGCGCGGTTGCTGCACGCGATCAAAGGTGAACGTTTCGTAGCTGCAATTGCCGTCACAGGCGCGATGGCGCAGCAACGTATGCAGGAAAGCGTGACCCGACACAGCATCACTTGCATGCCCAACACCCCAGGCGTCGTCATCCGGATGCGGAATGCAAATCTCTTGGCTGGGGTGGCCGTAGTCAGCCACTCCGTTAAACGCGATGCGATCGTCTGTGATTTCTGCGACATGACGGCCAAGCGGCCCTGCAAGGCTGACGCCCTTGTCATGGAGCGGGAGGATCAGGCGGCTGAAATCAGCAGTGATCCAGTGAAATGTCGCGGGATCGATTGTCCGCTCCCGCTCCCAGTAATGGGTGTAGCCCATGCGACCTCGGATCCCCAGCTTCAAAAGCTGCTTGAGCGTTCTACCCGGATTACAGAAGCATGTCCTGACAGCGTCTGCTCTTCGAACTCCCGGGTTCCGCAAGGGTCGTGGCATTGCGGATCAGTCGGCTGCGACCGGTTCGAGCTGCTCCCGCTGCGCGGAGCTTTCATCGCTGGGCAAAGACAGGTTCGGTGACGAGGGAAGGGTCGCTTGCCCGCGGCTGTACTGCCGTGGCGAGCAGCCCATGATGCGCTTGAAGGCAGTGCTGAAGGCGCTTTCAGACTCGTAACCGAGCGACACAGCAATGGTCGACAAAGGATCACTGCTGTATGTCAGCCGGTTGCCGGCCAGCAGCATCCGCCAGCGTGTCAGGTACTCCATGGGCGAGGTCCCCACTGTTTGCTTGAAGCGAAGGGCGAAGATCGAGCGCGACATTCCGACGCGCTCGCCTAGCTCCTGCAAGGTCCAGCGGTGCCCGGGAGCGTCGTGCATGGCGGTGATGGCAGTGCTCATCTGCCTGTCTGCCAGGGCAAACAGCCATCCCACGCCGCCGTTCACTCCTTCTGCCAGATGGAGCCGCAGGGCCAGCACCAGCATCATGTGGGCCAGGTGCTCGGCAAGCAGAGAGCCGCCCGGCTGCTGCTCCAGTAGCTCCTGCCGCATGCGGTCGAGAGACCAGCGCATCACCGCTTTTTCTGACTCTTTCCGAAGGTGCACGATGGGCGGCAGCACGCCCAGCAGGATGCCGGCGTGATTGCCGGCGAAGGCGAAATGCCCGCCCACAATGCAGCATCGGCCTTCGCCGTCCCCGTCGATACAGGCGATGCCTCCCTGTCTCCTCGCCCTGGTAAGCACGGTGAGGGCATCGACAGGCGGGAGGGCAAGATCGGTTGCAAGCCGGAAAGACCTTCCCTGCGGCAGCAGAAAGCAATCGCCTGCTTCGAGCCGCACCGGTTCCGGAACGCCGTCCACGGCGAGGAAGATCCGGCCGTAGACCACGGCGTAGCACTTGATGCCGTCGTGCAGGCCGAAGTGCACGGCCAACTCGCCGCCCACATCAAAGCCGCCGGCCGCGTAGCTGCGCACCTTCAGCAGGGAAAGCACATCGGAAAGCGGATCCATCCATCACCCCGGACGATTGCAAAGAAAGTACGGACTTCTCAGCATGGATTGTATGTGCTGGAACGCCTACCTTGCCAGGAGCGGGCTGTCAGTGACATTGTCGGCGGAATCAAAAACCGAACCGCATCCAGAGGGGACGCGGCTCAGGAGAGATGCGGGAGAGGTCCCCATGCAGCCTATGAAGAAGATTCTTGTGATCGGAGCGTCGGGCTTTCTTGGCAGGCATCTTGCCGAAGCACTGCTGGCGGAGGGCTATGCCGTTCGCTGTCTGGCGCGGAGCTTCCCGCAGCAGCCGGCGCCGGCCGGCGCCGGCTGCGAGCGAGTGCAGGGCGACATCTCCGACCTCCCATCGTTGCAGCGAGCCGCGGCGTCGGTCGACGCGGTGTACATCTCCGTCCACACAATCTCACCCCAGCCTGCCAGTACGACGGGGCACAGTTTCATGGAGGTCGAGCGGAGCGGGTTGGAGAATATTGTGACGGCTTGCCGGACGAACGGGGTGCGCCGCCTGATCTATGTGACGTTTCTCGGCATCACGCCAAAATCTCGAAGCGCATGGGTGCGCGGGCGCTGGGAAGCAGAGCAGTTCCTTCTGGGAAGCGGCCTCGATGTTACCTGCATCCGGCCTGCGCAGATCGTCGGCGTAGGCGGACGAGGCTTCGACATGATGGTGAGCGGCGCGAAAAGGTCAGTCGCTGTAACCATGGCTCTCGGCCGGCAGAAGATGCGCAACATCGCCCTGGACGACCTCCTGTACTACCTGGTCGGCGTGCTGAGCGATGCACGCGCGTATGGGCAGTGCTACGACGTGGGGTGCGACGACATCCTGACGAACGACCAGATGATGGATGTGGCGGCGGAGGTGCTGGGCCGAAAACACCCCAGGAAAGTGCATCTTTCGCCCACGCTTCTCGGAGCGCTCGCGCCCTGGATTGAACCATTTTAGACAGTCAGGATATCGATGCGGTCGGGGACCCCGGGCCGATCCGCGCGCTCCTGCCTCGGCCGCCGCTACCCTATCGCCGAGCTGTGGAAAGGGCCTTGCGCTCGCCTGACGCTGCCGGCGTGTAGGCCGACCTGGGTTTGGAGTGTTTCGCGCGCGGACGTGGGTTGTGCGCGAGCAAATAGAGAATAGGAGAGTGCCATGCGTGTATTTGTCACCGGCGCCACAGGATTTATCGGGTCCGCCGTCGTTCAGGAGCTCGTGGACGCCGGCCATCAAGTTACCGGACTGGCACGCTCGGACGCTTCGGCCAAAAAGCTGGCGGCGGCCGGCGCGCGGGTTCATCGAGGCTCGGTGGAAGACGTGGAGTGTCTGCGCCGCGGGGCTGCCGCGGCAGATGGTGCGATCCACACGGCGTTCTATCACGAGATCACGCACATGGGACTTGGCACGCGTTTTCGCGTGCTGCTGGGCGGCAGTCCAGGCGGCATCGTTTCCCGATTTCTTTCAGCAGCCGTAGGCACAGACAGGCGGGCTCTCGAAACGCTTGGCCGGGCGCTGGATGGACAGGATCGACCCCTAGTGGCTGCGTTTGGAACCATGGCGATGAAAGCCGGTCGACTTGCCACCGAAGACGATGCCTATGACCCAAGCTCGGTCGGTGGGCCCCGCGGCGCAACAGAAGAAGCGATGCGCGCGCTGGCGGCATCTGGTGCCCGCGCCTCGGTCATCCGCCTTCCGCCGCTGGTGCATGGCGTCGGCGATAAAGCAGGCTTTGCTCCGCGGCTGATCGGCATCGCCCGCAAACAGCGGGGCTCGGCATACGTGGGCGATGGCCGCAACCGGTGGCCCGCGGTCCATCGGCTCGATGCTGCCCGTCTTTTCCGGCTCGCGCTGGAGAAGGGAGCCGCGGGGGCGACCTACCACGCGGTTGCCGAAGAAGGGGTTCCGTTTCGCGAGATTGCCGGCGCCATCGGCCAGCGTGTGGGCGTGCCGGTCGTGAGCAAGTCACCCAAGGAGGCCGCCAAGCAGTTCAGCTTCCTGGCTCCCTTTATCCCGGTTGACAATCCCGCATCGAGCAAGCTGACCCAACAGCGGCTTGGATGGCACCCGACCGAGCTTGCCTTACTTGCCGATCTTGCGCAGCCGGGCTACTGCGAGGCCTGAGGAGACAGCCGACGAAGTACAAGCCGATGCGGCTGCACATGCAGTCGTTCCTCCAAAAAAGCAGCGCAGGGCGGTGATGATGGCGAGCGTGGTAGTCGACTCGGGGCGCGTTTGAGCGACGCGCAGGCTTTGGGGCGTACAGAATGGCGAGGCGAGCAGGAACGTCACAGCGAGGCGTTGCCTTTTTCCAGCGTGGTGATGCGGTTTCCATACGCAAACGCAATCTGATTGAGTGTGCGTAGGTCGGCATGGATGTCGCTACGCATTGCATTGATTTCGGCGCGCAGGTCGCGGCTTTGTTGATTGTTCAGCAGGATGCCTGCAAGAATCGCGAGCAGTGGTATGCCGATGGTGAAGGCGTCATGCAGTTGCATGGGTAATCCTTTCCGTTACCACCATAGTGCGAACCGAGCGCAATGCAGCCATCAGTTCAGTTCAAGGCGCATAAGCGACTCGCGCACAGTGTTGCTCGCGTCTTTCACGATCTGAGTGACAATGAGAAGCAGCCCGGGCTGATCGCGGATATGGGCCACAAGCACTACTTCAAAGTCTAATGAGTGTGTGTGCCTGAAGAGCGCACACGCTGCAGACTGCTATACCGTCGTGGGACAATGGGCCGCGAAACAGACTCGCCTGAGCTTGTACGGGTGAGCGCATGTTCACCCGCGAGAGGAATCTTCGATGCCCTTCAAACATGGCACTGCGCGAACGGTCGTGCTTTGCAGCTTTTTGCTGAACTGCCTGCGGCTCGCGTCCGGGCAAACGCCTGGCGCGGGCGATCAAGCGAATAGCCAGGCGAACAGCCCGGCTACAGATCAGGCGACGGACGCGCGGGTCAACGGTCTGCTCGCCCGCATGACGATCGAGGAAAAGATCGACCTCATCAGCGGCGATGCTCCGTTCCGCACCCACGCCATCGCCCGGTTGAACATCCCCTACTTCCAGATGGCGGATGGCCCGGTGGGCGCCCACATTCCTGCGCCCACCATCGCCTACGCCGGCGGGATCGGCTTGGCCGCAAGCTGGGACGCCGATCTTGCCGAGCGGGTGGGGCGCGAGCTGGGCCGCGATTCGCGCTCGCGGGGCGCTGTGTTTTTGCTGGGGCCGGGCGTCAACATCTATCGCGCGCCCATGAACGGCCGCAATTTCGAGTACTTCGGTGAGGACCCGTTCCTCGCCGCGCAAACAGCCGTCGGCTACATCCGCGGAGTCCAGAGGGAGGGTGTGGCGGCCACGGTCAAACATTACCTGGGCAACAACTCGGAGTATCTGCGCTATGACAGCGACTCCGTGATCGACGAGCGCGCGCTGCGCGAGATCTACATGCCGGCGTTTGAAGCCGCGGTGAAAGAGGCGCATGTGGGCGCCGTCATGGACAGCTACAACATCACCAACGGCGAACACATGACGCAGAACCGCCGTCTCGACCTCGAAGTGCTCAAGCAGCAGTGGCACTTTCCGGGCGTGTTGATGTCGGACTGGGCGTCGGTTCACGACACGGCCGCAGCCGCCAATGCCGGTCTGGACCTGGAGATGCCGTTCGGCGAGTACTTTTCCCGCGAAAAGCTGATGCCGCTGCTGGCGAATGGCACCATCACGCAAGCCACGCTGGACGACAAGGTGCGCCGCATCCTGCGGACTGCTGCGACCTTCGGTTGGCTCGACCACCCGGCGATGGATCTGAGCATCCCCCGCTACAACCTCCAGGGCCGGGCGGTTTCAGAGGAAGCTGCGTTGGAAGGCACGGTGCTGCTGCAAAACACAGGCGCGCTGCTGCCGCTCCACAAGGACGCCGTGAAGACGATCGCCGTGATCGGGCTGACCGCCGCGCAAACGCTGACTACCGGCGGCGGCAGCGGCGAGGTCGCCTCCTTCGCGACAACAAATCTGCTGACGGGCATCAGCAACGCGCTTGGCAACACCAAGAAGACTCTGTATTCGCGCGGGATGTACTCGATCGACCAGCTGGCGTTGCTCACGCGTTTCACAACCACCAGCGCAGGCGACCATGCGGGCCTCACGGTCGAGCACTACGCACAGACCAACCTCCAAGGCGCGGTGCAGTCGATTACGCTTGAACCTGTTGTGTTTATCCCGGGCAGTACCCATCGCCGGCCGGAGGAGCAGGAGATCAATGCGTTTTACTCGCACAAAGGCTCGGACTTTCGCGTGCCGCCTGTGTCGGACCGCTGGACCGGCTACTACACGCCGGAGCAGGCCGGGGCTCATGCTGTGTTTGTCCATACCGACGGCCGCTTTCGCTTGTACGTCGACGAGCGGATGATCTTCGACAACGTCGCGCTGCCGAAAGCCATCCTGAACCAGACGACGATGGAGCTGACCAAAGCTCCGCACAAGGTGGTCCTGGAAGTGTTCTCGCAGCGCCGCGCTTCGTCGATCGGCATCGGTATGGGCATCGCAAGCCTTGCGACCATTGTGGACCCGGACGCGGTCAAGATCGCGCAGATGGCCGATGCCGTGGTGCTCGCCGTAGGCTTTAACAACACCACAGAGTCTGAGGGTGGCGATCGCACCTTTGAGCTCCCGGTCGGCCAGCAGCAGCTGATCGAACAGGTCGCGGCGGTGAATAAAAATACAGTGGTCGCCATCACCGCGGGCGGCAGCGTGGATGTGCTGCCGTGGAAGGAGAAGGTCCGCGCGATCTTCGCGACCTGGTACTCGGGCGAGGAGGGCGGCGATGCCTTTGCGAAGCTGCTGTTCGGCGACGCAAACCCTTCCGGCCGCCTGCCCATCAGCTGGGAGCGGGTCCTGACGGATAACCCGAGTTTCGCGCACTACTACCCCGACCCCGGCACGAACAAAATCGTCTACCGTGAAGGCATCTTCATGGGGTATCGCGGGTATGAACATACGCACACAGAGCCGCTCTTCCCGTTCGGGTATGGCCTGTCGTACACCACGTTTGCGATGTCGAATCTGCAGGCGCATACAAGCGCACCCGGCCAAGTAATGGCGAGCTTTGACGTCCGCAATACCGGCGCGGTCGCCGGGGCCACCGTGGCGCAGCTCTACGTGGCGCAGGATAAAACGTCAGCGCCGCGGCCCGCGAAGGAGCTGAAGGGCTACGCGCGCGTCACGCTCGGCCCCGGCGAACAAAAGCACCTGACGGTCGAGCTTACGCCCCGCAGCTTTGCCTGGTTCAACCCGGCAACAGCGGACTGGCAGGCAGATGCAGGCTCGTATACGCTGCTGCTTGGCGCGTCCGCGGAGACGATTGCTGCCAGAACCGGCGTGCAACTGGACCGCACGCTGCACATACCCATCGGCGACTGATGGTTTCTCCCGAAAGCGGGGTGGCGCTACTAGCCTATCCCGCGCGTTCGCTCAGGCGGCAGACTCTCAGGGAATGAAGCGGCCGGCGAAGTGGTTGCGGTCGAAGCGATAGACGATCGCAAAGGTGATCGGCTTGGCATAGATATGCCCGGACACCGAGACGGGGCTGCTGTAACGCTGCAGCTGCACATCACCCCTGAGCGCAAAGCGGTCGGTAAGGCGGAGCTCCGCGCCGGCCCCCGGAGACAGAACGAGCGAGTTGCTTTGCAGGTAGAGCAGCGTGTGCGCGGGGTTTGCAATGCCGTGCACATAGGTCAGGCGTCCCGCACCCACCAGGATGTCACCGTATGGACGCAAACGGCCGTAGTGCCATGACTCCCGCAGGCCGCCGAGGATGTCCTTTTGCCCGTCCACCTGACCGCTCTTTACCGGATAGGTGCCGCGCACCTCAGCCGCCGGCTGCAAGCCGAACAGCTGCCGCGTCCTGAAGTCCAGATCGGCCCCGGCAGTGATGCTCAGGTTGCGTCCGCCTCCAAGCCCGGTGTAATCGCCGGTGGCTCCCCCAAACGCAGACAGTGCAAGCGCCTGCGTCGCCGTCGGGCCTACCTGCGCGCGCCCAAGTCCGAGGCCGCACAGGGCCACCGTAAAAAACAAGAAGGCGGCTCTGGACACTGGGCTGCCGTCGGCCTTTTTACCAGCTTCACTGCGCATTCGCATCACAGGTCGGAGTGTACTGTGAGAGGTCCTGCAACGCGCCCCACAGACGCTGTTTTCCCTTGAAGTGTCACAGGTTGTGACACTCTGCACCAGCTTGGGTCAATGGCCTGCTCTCTCGCCGCATTCTGACTTCCGCGATTGTATGGAGCGTTCGACTGCGCTTTTGGGTTCTTTGAGGAGGCGCACTGTGCCCACTCGCCGGTCTGTAGAATCATCCTGGTTCCTCGTCATGACTCAGCTGTGGGCTCAATCCGTGGACTGAACTATGGGCTGAATCCTGGGCTGAATTAGGAGGCACCGTGCCTGATTACATTGACTTCCCTGAGCAGCCGCACACGCGCGCGCGGCGCCGCAGGTTTGTTGCGCTTCTCGCAATACTTTTCGGCGCCTTCGTTGCCGTCCGGATCGCGTTGTCGTACTCGGTCGATTTGCTTTGGTTCAACTCGCTCGGCTACGGCGATGTTTTCTGGAAGACGGTGGGCCTGCAGGCGGCGGTTTTTGCGGCTTTCACAGCCGTGAGCTTTTTCCTGCTGTACGGCACCTTTCAAGTGCTCCGGCGATCGCACGAAGCCGATCTCCCCAATGCTCACACGATTGTGGTCGCGGGGCAGTCTCTCAGCCTGGCCGTCGCGCCCGCGCTTCGTTTCATCTCTCTCGGCGTCTCGCTCTTTATCGCGGTGACGTCCGGGACGGCCATGGTCGCGGAATGGCCGACGCTTGCGCTCTTCTGGTATGCGCCGCGCGGGACGGCCGGCGCGCTTGATCCCGTGTTCAACAAGCCGCTCCGCTTCTTTCTTTTCACCCTGCCGGCGTCTCAGGTCCTCCTCAACTGGCTGCTCACGCTGGCCTTTACCGCCTGCGCCGTTGCTGCTTTATTCCTGCTGGTTACCAGCGGCTCCAGAACGATTGAAAAGCGGCGGATCAGTTACGGCTCTTCGCCGTGGCGTGGACTCTCGATCACCGGATCTTTCCTGCTTCTGGTGCTTGCCGTTTCGGTGTACTTCGATCGCTTTGAGCAGATCCTTGAGCACCACACGATTTTTGACGGGGTGACGTACACCGGCGCCCATATCTCCATACCGGGTTTGCTGATCGTGTGTGCCGCGCTCCTTGCCGGCGCAGTCCTGCTGGCGATCAATGCAGCGCGGGCGTCGCGCGGGCGCTGGCTGTTCGCCGCCGTGGCGCCTGCCGCTCTGTGCTTCGCGATCCTGACTGTGGTCGGCTGGTATGTGAGCAGCTTTGTGGTCAAGCCGAATGAGCTGGTGCGGGAAGAGCCCTACATTGCGCATAACATCGACCTGACCCGGCGAGCCTTCGGGCTGGACCGCTTCACGCAGCATGAGTTCCCGGCAGATACCACGGTGAGCGCGGCTGACCCGGCCAATAATCAGCCCACGCTTGAAAACATACGCCTTTGGGACTGGCGGGCACTGCAGGACACGCTTCGCCAGGTGCAGGAGATTCGCACCTACTACGATTTTCCGGACATCGACATCGATCGCTACAGCCTGAATGGGACGACGCGCGAGGTGATGCTTGCCGCGCGGGAGTTGAATGTCGACAATCTGCCGGTCAGCAGTCGTAACTGGATCAACGAAAAGCTGATCTACACGCATGGCTACGGAGTGACGATGAACCCGGTCAACGGGTTTACGCCGGAGGGGCTGCCGAACCTGCTGCTGAGTAACATGCCGGTGCAGAGCACCGTTCAAGGCCTGAAGGTCGCGCGGCCTGAAATCTACTTCGGCGAGATGACCAACAGCGACGTGTATGTCAGAACAAGGCAGCAGGAGTTCGACTACCCGCACGGCCAGAGTAATAGCCTTACGTCGTACCAGGGGACCGGCGGCATTGTTGTCGGCGGCTTTGCGCGGCGCGTCGTTCTGGCGCTCGACCGCGGCGACCTGGGAACACTGCCCTTCAGCGATGACGTGAACCCGCAAAGCCGTTTGCTGATGCACCGCAACATCCGCGATCGTGTCGCGAAGCTGGCTCCGTTTCTGACGTTCGATCAGGACCCGTACCTGATCGTCGGCGACGATGGACGGCTCTCCTGGATGCTGGACGCCTTCACTATTGCCGACACCTACCCGTACGCGACCCACTACACGGTTGGCGACAACACCATCAATTACATGCGAAACAGCGTCAAGGTTGTTGTGGACGCGTATGACGGCACCACTCACTTTTACGTCTTCGACACGGAAGATCCTGTCCTCGCGGCATGGCGGCACATCTTTCCATCGCTCTTCAGCGACGCTTCCACCATGCCCGCGGACCTGCGCCGGCATGTTCGTTACCCAGAGGCATTGTTCAAGGTGCAGTCCGAGGTGTACGGGCTCTACCACATGACTAATCCGCAGGTCTTTTTCAATCGCGAGGATCTGTGGACCGTTGCGACCGAGACAAGAAGTGATACAGACGGGCCGCAGAGTGTGCAGGCCATGCAGCCGAATTATGTGTTGATGAAGCTGCCCGGAGGCACGAGTGAGGAGTTCGATGAAATCCTGCCGTTTACCCCGGCCAATCGCAACAACCTGATCGGCTGGATCGCCGGGCGCTCAGACGGCGAGAACTATGGCACGGCGGTGGTGTATGACTTTCCGAAAACACGGCTGATTGACGGTCCGCAGCAGATTGAAGCGCGCATCGATCAAAATGCGCAGCTTTCCGGCCAGCTGACACTCTGGAACCAGCAGGGCTCGCATGTGCTGCGCGGGAGCCTGCTGGTCATTCCATCCGGGCGGGCTCTGCTGTATGCCGAGCCTATCTACCTCCAGGCGCAGCAAAGCCCCATGCCCGAGCTGCGCCTGGTGGTGCTTGCGCTCCAGGACAAGCTGGCCTACGGCACAAGCTTCCAGGCGGCGCTGACCTCGCTATTCGGCGGCGAAGCATCCTCGTTGAATGCGCCTGTGACTGGCGATGCGCCGCAGGCGGGTACTGCTCCGCCACCGGCTTTGGCTGACGGGAAAAGCTCGCAGCCTTCGCAGGATCTGAAAGCGCTGATTGGCCAGGCGAGTAAGGACTTCGACGAATACCAGCACCTGACCGCCGCAGGCAGGCTTGGCGAGGCGGGGCAGAAGCTCGATCAGCTGAAAACCGTGCTTACGCAGCTAAGCCAGCACGATAAGTAAGTTACCAGCCCCGAATCTTCGCGGAAGGCTGGACAGACAGGGAATTGGGATAGCGCGAAGTAGACAGATTTTTCTTCAGCGAGTTACTCGTCTTCGCGATCCCGAAACACAATCACCTGGTCCGTCGCATCACTTTCCCGGAGATGCGCCAGAATGTGCGCGTGCATCTTTTGTGTGGCCATGATCGAGAAAGACACGCGTTCCAGACCCGCGACAGTGTCATGGCTCAGAATGTCAAGGCGCTGAGACGCGGCATCGAGCACCTTGAGGATAGCAGTGAACATGCGGCGCATGGCTATGTCGCGGGCCGCAGGCGAGGCGGCTTCGCCGGTCTGGTCGGGGTTTGTTTGAGCTGGGTCTCTTTGGGCCAGGTTTGTTCGCGCCAGATCTGTTCGCGCCGTGTCCAGGTTCGCCCGCACTTCGTACACGAGCGGGAAACGCTTTCGCCCGAGTTTCTGCTCCACCGCGCCGACGACCTGCAGCGCCAGCAGGAGAAGCATGGTCGCAAACAGCCCTTCCAGGTACAGGCCCGCGCCGCAGGTCATGCCGATGGCGGCGACAACAAAGACGGTGGCCGCGCTGGTAAGCCCGAGCACACGATTTTTGGTGTGAAGAATAAGGCCTGCACCCAGGAAACCGATGCCCTGCACGATGTTGGACGCGACGCGGCTCTTGTCCGGCGTCAGAGCTCCGGCAAGCTCGGCGCTCATGATGGTGAACAGGGCCGAGCCCATGCAGATGAGCATGTTGGTTCGGAGGCCGGAGTCCTTGTGGCGCCACTCGCGCTCCAGGCCGATAAGGCCACCCAGGGCGCACGCCGTTAACAGACGCTGGAGCGCCGACGCTGACAGCAGAAGGTGGTGCATGAAAGAAAAGGGAAGGAGATGGGTCGCTGCCATCCGCCGAGGATACCGCGTACAAAGCTCTTGAGGGGATAAGAGCCGAAACTCGTCCTAGAACACGACGTAGCCCTGAGACGACGCCGTGCCGACGAAATTTGTCAGATTAACAAAGGGCATGTTGGATCCATAGTTCAGCTTAATTTGCACAGATACCACGCTTCCGATGGAGTTGCTCGGGCTCCACTGCGAAGTGATGGTGACTCCCCCGGTCGGCACCGCCCAAAGATTGGCCGTCACCATCGTTTGGATGGTGCTGCTGGTGCAAGGCGAAAGGGTGGCTTCGCTATGGACGGCGGCGTAGCGAACGGCTGCCTTGGCGGCGTAGGTCGCGCTGCAGTAGCCAAAGAAGATCATGGCAAAGCTGATCAGGCCGAAGACGATCAAGAAGTAAAACGGGAGGACCAGTGCAGTTTCCACGAGTACGCTGCCGCTGTTGTCAGCGATGCGGGTCAGAATTTTCTTAAAGACGATGCATCGGCTGGGCGGTTTGCCTTCATCGGAGCTGCCCGCCGTGCGCACAAACACCTTGCGCGTATGCACCCCGGCAAGGCCGGCAAAGCGACCGTTCCTCATTGCACGCGCAGGGCCGAAAAGCCCTGGAGGGTAAGGCTTGTCGGCAGCCCGGTATAGTTGAGAATTGTCTTGACGCCAAGGACCGTATTCACCGTAGCGCTCGTCTGCACCTGCACATATTGCACCGGGTTCCCGGAGCCGGTGCAGGTGCTTGTGCAGGGAGCCGGGCTGCCGTTTGGGGTACAGCTGCACCAGTTGCTCGCGGTGACCTGGAGAGTGGTCAGGCCAGGAGCCGCATTCCGGGCTGCCGTCTGCATGCCGGCAAAGTCGCTCACCTTTCCGGGCAGGGCACCATATTCGGCGCCGGCGCGTGCCGCGTCTTCCACGCTCATGGACTCAGCCACGGCAAAGCCGAGATCGACGACGCCGGTAAACAGGAGCAGCACCAGCGGCAGAATCAAGCTGAACTCCAGCAGGCTGCTGCCCTCCTCGGAACAAAGAAAATTCATTGCGCCAGCGACTCCTTCGGCCGGAAGGGATTGCCGCCGGCAACATAGCTGAAATCGCCGCTCAGGGTCACGTTTGCACTCGAGCTCAGGCTCATGTTGCTCGCAACGATCCCAAAGTAGTTCGTGCCCTGCATCTTGCAACCGACGCAGTTGATGCCCGTATTGGTGAGATAGATAATGCCGTCGCCGTTGAGCGTGGAGCCATTCAAGGTGAAGTCCTGCGAGGTGCTGGACGTGTTTGCCGGGTCGACCCAGTTTCTGTCTCCAAAGATCACGATTCCCGGTATGCCGTTGTTCGCCGTGCTGGTAGGAGCCGACAGATTAAGGGTTGAGCCGTTGGTCGCACTAAACTTGCCATAGCCGGAAGTACCGGTCGACGTAGTGAAGAAAAGTGTGACACCGGTGCCATTCAGGGTTGCGTTGTTCAGGGTCATGCCGCCCGTGATGATATAGCGCCCAGGAGCAAGCGTCACGGTGCTGTTGGTGATCGTCAGGCCGCCGCAGTATGTGTTCGGTGAAAGGCTGGTAGTTACACTGCTTGTAGCCGATCCGATGTTCGTATTACTACTAGGCCCGCAGCGGCTAAAAGCCGGGCTTGCCATATACGCAAGAGGATCCGGCTGGAGTGGGTAGTTGAAAAGAAAAGGCGGAGTAGCCACGATGTTGGAAGCCCCCGGCGGCCCGGCGAAATATGCCGCGTGGACCTTCACATAGGCGCCATTCGTGTAGTCGATGTTGTACCCGACATACATGGAGCAAAGAATGACCATGGTGGAACCGTTGATGGTGTAGGTTGCGGCGCTCGTATTCGTCGAGGTTAGATAGAGACAGGGCGGCAGAAGAGCCGTCGCTTGTGCGCTCAATGTATAAGAGCCTGTCTGGAACATGGTGGCTACCTGCTGGCTGACAGTTACCTGGAAAGCCACCTTGTTATTGGTAAATAGGCCGCTTGTGGGGGCGTAGACGCCGGTGACGCTCACGTTGTTGACGCCGTTGGTAAAACCGTTCAATGCCGCGTCAGCAATGGCCGCGCTGGTCCAGTTGGTGCTTCCGCGTTCAAAGGCGTAGGCGCCGCCAAGCGCGGCGGCGTCCGCGGCACGCTGCAACTGGAGGCGCTTCAGCTCCAGCATGCCGATCTCAAAGCCGAGCGCGCAAAAGCCCAGCAAAGCACTTAAGATCACAACGAAATTGACAATCACTGCTAAACATTCCGGGCAAAGATCGCCGCGCTCTCTGCTTTTGGACGTCGCAGCAGACGCGGTCTCACCAGAACCCTAGCAGGGAGGGGCTGCCGGGGTAAGAGCACGGAAGTACCTGAACGCAGTTGTTCCAAGCGGACCCGATCGCGAAGTGAACCCTTATTACCATTACCCCACACGCGGAGAAGGCAGTTCCTGCTTGAGCGACTTTCGTGCGCGTGCGGGTCTGCGCAAAGGGGCGGATGCAAGCAGCAGCCGGCTTCCTTCGTGAACTCGGCAACAGGCAAAGCTGAAGGGAGCAAAGCAAGAAGGGCGGTTCCCTGCCATGAGTCGCGGAACAAGCCTGCGATATTGATCCACCCAGCTATGTTCGCTGCAGCACTGATCGGAGCCACACCTTTACGGTATGAATAGTTCAGGGTGAGAGAACTGATGAGTAAAATGCGCCCGCTCAGCATTATCGATGTCGATCGAACAGACGAGGGTGTCATCATCACCTTTTCGAACGGTGCGGTGACGCTGTTTCACACGCAGTTCCTATTCAGTGTTCGAGCAGATGACGGAAACATTTCCTTGCCGCCGATCCAGGTAGATCGACCTGTCAGCTTGCCTCTACAGGACAGCAAGTCTCCTCAGTAACGAGCCGTCTTCATGAAGTTACCTGCGGAGTTACCTTCGCGTCAGACCAGGCATGGCGCGTTCCTCACCGGCCAAGGCATCGCCGCGTTTCCGCATTGGACCGTTGCAGGCTGTAATCTTTGACTGCGTCCGAGAACCGCTGTTTCGCCCTGGCTGGATCGTGACGCTCCACGAGAGTGGTTGAAGTCAACGGCAAAAATGGAGTGAGCTAGGACCCGGCAGCGGAGCTGATGCCGCATAGCCGATGCGCCTGAAACTTCAGCCACGAAAGCTATTTCAATTTTCTTGCGATGCTGTGACAACTCAGCGCCACTGCTGAGCAACGTATGGACTGAGTAGTACGCGACTGCAGGTATCGATCCGAAGGTCGCCGGGCTATCGCCTTGAACAGTGTCGTAATCGGGTACTCCTTCCCTCCCGGTTCCTAAACTGACCTACCGATTCAATAGTATTTCCCGTCCCTGACCCCAGAAAAGCAGAGGTTGTCCCTATGAACGACGATCTAACTACTCTTGTCTGTCTGTTTCACCATCCAACGCTGGCGCAGGCTGCCACTGCTGACCTGACGCGGGCCGGTGTTCCGGCATCCTCTATCTCGCTCGTCCATGACGGTTCCGGCAGCTCCGAGTTTTCCTCCACATCGCTCGAAAGCCTGGGCGTTCCCACGCGCGATCTCGACCATCTTCGCGAAGGCGTTCGATCGGGCGGCGTGGTCGTCGCGGTGAAAACGACCAGCGAGCACGAGCGCGCCGTTGAGACTGTATTTGAGCAGAACCATTCAAAAGTTATCGACGAAGCTGTCACGGATGCTCGTCCTACCCCGGTTGCACCCGTACCTCCGGTACGGACACCGGTTGCCGAAGCCGCTGCCGCATCAATTCCGATCGTGGAAGAAGAGCTGGTCGTCGGCAAGCGAGCCGTGGACAAAGGCGGGGTTCGCGTGTACCGCCGCGTTGTGGAGGTGCCGGTCGAGGAATCCATTCGCCTTACGGAACAGCACGTCAGTGTAGAGCGGCACCCTGTAGACCGGCCGGTGACGGACCAGGACCTGCGGTTACAAGGGGAGCGCACCATCGAGCTCACCGAGACTGCGGAAGAGGCGGTTGTCGGGAAAAGCGCGCAGGTTGTTGAAGAAGTGCGTGTCGGCAAGGTCGCAACCGAGCGGACAGAGCAGATCCACGATTCGGTGCGCCGCACAGAGGTAGAGGTTGAGGAGATGGCGCCGGAACTTGCCTCGGACGTCACCTCGCAAGGCACTCGTCGCGATCTCTAGCTCTGCAGGACAGATCGGCAGGACAGGCGCTTCATCTTAGACGTACCGGATACCAGGAGTTGTAACCATGGCTGATCGTGTAAAGGTTTACGAAGAAACGAAGAAGAAAGGCATTTCCATCTGGGCGTGGCTTCTGCCTCTGCTGCTTCTTCTTGCACTGCTCATTTATTTCCTGACGCGCCGCCCCGCGAACACCGCAAGTGCTCCACCGCCTCCGGCAGCTGCGCAATCGACCGCCCCGGCCGCGCTTCCGGATCTCGGGACCGTTCACTTCGATACCAACAAAGCTTCGCTCACACCGGAAGGACAGGCGACGCTGCTCAGGGCGGCAGCTGTTATGAAGTCCAATCCCGGCATTCACCTGCGGCTTGAGGGATACACTGACAGCACCGGGAGCCTGCCGGCGAACGCAACGCTTTCTCAGCAGCGCGCGGTTACTGTCGCGGAATTCCTCAAAGGGCAGGGGATTGATGGCAGCCGGTTAACCGGTGGAGGTTTTGGCCCATCTAATCCGGATAACACAAACGCGACCGCAGCCGGCAAAGCAGACAATCGCCGGGTTGAACTTTTTTCGCAGCAGTAAGTACCGGGCAATATGCTCGAGAGTCACTTCAAAGGAGATGTATGTCAAAGACAGTCGTTGGTTTATTTAGCACGTATGCCAAGGCGCAGCAGGTGAAGCAGGCGCTGGTCGCCCAGGGTTATGAAGCGCAACATATCACTGTTGTCGCAAATGATGACGAAGAGCTTTCCGGATCAAGCGCTTCGAGTTCGAGCGGGTCTATGTCGAGCGGGTCCATGTCGACTGGTTCGTCAAATGGATCCTTGTCGAGCGGCGCTGCCGGCATCGGCGAAAAAGTTGGCAGCTTCTTCCGGAACCTGACCGGCGGTGATGACACCGCCCACCAGCACTACGCCACAGGCGTGAACTCCGGCGGCGCGCTGCTTGCCGTTACCGTCAATGATCCTCAGGCGGCGGAAGTGGCCAACCTGCTGACACAGCATGGCGCCACAGAGATCGAAGGCGAGTACGCGTCGAGCAGCAGCAGCACCATGCCGACCTCAAGCTCGTCCCAATTCGCAAATACCGGCGCTGTCGCAAGCGCGACAGGCGAAACTACGATACCGATCATCGAGGAACAGCTGGTTGTCGGCAAGCGGCAGGTCGAGCGCGGCGGAGTCCGAATTTACTCTCATGTAACGGAGCGCCCGGTAGACGCGAGTGTCACCCTGCACGAGGAGCGCGTGCAGGTTGAGCGCCGCCCGGTCAACCGTCCTGCTACCGCCGCCGACTTTGCGGCAGGCAGCGGAGCGGCGATCGAGCTGAGGGCTACCGGCGAGGAGGCAGTCGTTGGTAAGTCGAGCCGAGTGGTGGAAGAAGTGCTTGTAGGGAAGCAGAGCAGCGAGCGGACCGAACAGGTTCATGACTCGGTGCGCAAGACAGAGGTTGAGGTGGAGAAGATCGACGCCGCAACTACTGCCGCTACCAGCACAGCAACACCTATCAAGTCCGGTTACTAAGTAGTCGAGCAGGACACGCGGGTCAGCTCTGCAGAGTACCTCTGCGGTACTGGCCCGTTTCACTTGGGAAGGATTTTATGAGCAGCTCAGATCAATCGTTCGGCAGTGCGCTTTCCGTTGAATCTCAAGGCAATATTTTAGTTGTTGGCTCCGGTTCCATTGACTTTGAAAATCCGTATACGGAGTTGTGGATGCCGGACGGACAGGTCGTGCGCGTGTCCACCACGCTTCTAAGCTCCCCTGCCGTGCCCGACGCCCTTGTAGAGGAGATGCCATTAGCCTCCGACACTGTTCTGGAGCCGGAGGGTGAGACAATCCCCCTAATCGAGGAACGGCTGCTGGTGACAAAACGCACGGTCACGACCGGCAAAGTTCGCTTGGTGAAATCAATCCAAACGTATCAGGAGAACCTGGACGAACCGCTTGCGGTACGCACTTTCGACATTGATCGCGTGGTGCTGAACCAGGTAGTTGATGAGGCGCCGCCCGTTCGTCAGGAAGGCGATACGACTGTCTACCCCGTTGTTGAAGAAAGAATGGTTTTGACGAAACAGTTGGTACTGAAGGAAGAAGTGCGCGTGACCAGACGGGAAGCGGAAAAGCGCGACACCCAGGTAGTGACCTTACGCCGCGAGCACCTTTCTGTCGAGCGAGAGCCGGTTGACTTAGAGCACCCGTAGTTACGTCGAAAAGGAGTCACCACGCTTGGCATAGAAAGGGATGCCATAGATGAGTCGAACAAGGTTCATACTCGTGCTCCTTATCAGCGCCGTGTCACTTAGCGCGGCTGCTGAGAAGCGTGGTACTCCGGAAGAAGCTTTCTGGGCCTACCTTTCCGGGCCTATATAGAGGCTTCACGCACCCAAGACATTAAAATCCTTAACCGATTGATCGCTGACCACTCCATGACAATCGGCGGCGGGAACAAGGTGCAAACCAAGGGAGACGGGCTTGCTGAGGCGTCAAGCGGCTCTTCCTTTGACACTATGCGTATTGACGATTGGCGCACTCTAGCCGTCGGACCGCTGTGATCTCGACACTGCTTAGTACTGCCTACGAGGACTCAAAAGGCTCGCCGATACACATGCGCGTGAGAATTCTGGCCAATCTTTTTGAAAAGACATAGCCGAAGGCAGATTGTTGCAGACAAATCGGCTCCTGCGCACGGCTGACACTCAAATCCGCGGAGGCGCCACCTTTATCGCTCATGGTGTCAAAAGGCAAGTTTGTCCATTGCATGTTCGGTTGTTTGTGCCGCCACGTACAGTGTATTTAGGGGGTAAGGTGATTCTTGACGCTGTGGCTCGGGACATAGTTACGAGATTCGGCGGCTACGAGATCCGGCGCAAAGTTAAATGCACTGATCGCGAGATCTCCAGCGACGGTCCATTCGATGGTCGCACCACGAGGAAATCAAGGTGCATCGGCCAACAGGCCCCGCTCCACCAGCACAGGTGCATGGCGCGCATGGGTCCGCTGCTCATAGGCATACGCCCAGCTAAGCAAATCACCGTCTTTCCACGGACGCGCTGAGAATTCAAGCCCAAAAGGCAGTCCGCCCGGGTAGAACCCGCCCGGCACAACGATCGCTGGAACACCCAGCATATTCACCCAACCCGTGTCGCTATGCGGGCCGCCGCTGATCTGCCCATCCTGCGGCATGGTTTCGTCCGGCGGCGGCATCTGCGCCGCCGGGTACACATAGCCGTCCAGGTGCAATCGGTCGAGCGTAGCCGTATACAGGACCAGCGCCTGCGCGCGTGGAGCCAGGACGTTCGCTTCTCGCTGCGGGTCGCTTTCAAAGCGAGTCTGTACTACGGCCGGCGCGCCTGTTCGGTCAGCAAGCGAGCCGCCGAGGATGGTTGCGGGCAGAGCGGAGCCGACCGCCTGCTGATACTCCTCGGGTGAGTGGTACTGCCGGGGGCCGAAGCTTCTCAGGAAGTTTTCCGTGCCCTCGCGCACATAGGGCTGTGTGCCCACGCGGCTCACAACCTCGGGGAAGCCGCCCGGCGTGTCAGGCAGCACAGTGTTGTCCATCACGACTGTGGCCCCTGCGGCTCGAAGCCCATCAAGTGCTCGAAGAAACGCTGCCCGCGTCCCCGGCGTAAGCGGTACGCGTGCGGCGGCGCGCTGCTGCGCAGCGAGCGTGGGCGATAGTGAAGCTTCAATCCCCTGGAACGGAATACCCGCGCCCATAAGAATAAAGGACGGCACCCCAAAGCGCTTGCCCCGCAAAGCATCCACGTGAAGGTACTGGGTGTACGGCCCGGGCTGGGCCTTCGCTCCCGAACCTGCCGTTCGCGGGTCCATCGGATCCTCGCCCGCTATCACAGTCAGCCCGATCGCAGCGTCGGTCACATCGCGCGCGATGGGACCCGTGTTATCGAGAAGCCAGTCAAGCGGCGCAATGCCGGCGATCGAGACCAGCCCGCGCGTGGGGAACAGGCCCACAACGGAGCTTGTCGCCGCCGGCATGCGGATCGAGTTGCCGGTGTCTGTGCCGGTTCCCAGCAGGGCTTCGTTCGAGGTCACGGTGGTGACGGTGCCGCCGGAGGAGCCGCCCGGGCTGAAGCGCACATCGTAGGCATTGCCGGTGCGGCCGAACGCGGTGCTTCGATTGGTGTCGCTTGCCGCAAAATCAGGCATGTTGGTTTGCCCAAGGATCACGGCGCCGGCGGCTTTCAGCCTTGCGACGACCGTCGCGTCGCGCGGCGCCACAAATTCATGCCCGGGCAGCGCGTAGCCGATCCAGCCATCGGTCGTGATTCTGCCGGCAATGCTCGTGTTGGCCTTGATGACGATCGGCACGCCCCACATGGGTCCGCGCTCGAGGCCAGGCTTGCTCGCGGCTTCTGCGTCCTCCAGAGCGGCGGTCGCGAGCGCGCCTTTCGCATCGGTAGTCTGTACCGATCGGTACACGCCGTTGTAGCGCGCGATCCGGTCCAGATGCCACTGGACAACCTCTGTCACTGTGTACCGGCCCGCGGCATAGAACGCTTCCAGCTGCGGAATCGTGACCTCCATCAGGTCCAGGTTCATCTGCTGCTGCCGTGGCTCCGACCCTCCCGCAGTGGACGCGGTGGTGGTGCTTATCAGGGCGAGCAGCAACCACTGTTTCAATCGCATCGGGAACTCCTCGTCTGCATGGTAAGCGCCTCGCGATTTTTGATAGAGCGCTTCCTTAGAGAAAGCTTTGTTACTGCTTATGAAGCGCGGAGCTGCCTTGCGCATACGAGGGTGACGTGATGATGGAACGCAGATTCGCGCGAAGCCGGGGCGGCCAATACCTGTCCGGTCCCAGCGTGCTGCCGCGGTCGCTGACGGGCAAGCCGTTACGGCAGGGTCCGATCGAGTTCCTGACTTAAACGCCCGGCTCCACGGCGACCTGCATGGTCTACAGTGAGCGGCGCAACCGCCGCGCAATCGTCATGCAGCAGGCGCGAGCGGTCTTGGGTGACGGCTTGCCTGACCATCGAAGAGCCGCTGCACATGCGCCGGCGCCGCATAGCCGCGCCGGCGTTCCATCAGCAGCGTATCGCGGCGTATGCCGACGTGATTGCCGGGTATCCGGCGGATATGACGAAGCGCTGGCAGCCCGGAGCTGTAGACCTGCACCCGCACATGCTGCTGTTGGCGTTGCGCATCGGGGTGCATGTTCAACATCGATGCGGAGTCGGAAGCGCGAAAGATCGCGGCGGCGGTCGACGCATTTATGGTGCCCCCGCCGCCGGCCTTCGTTCCCTTCAGGGAGCAGCTGCAAAAGCTCCCGTTTGGCTCGATAGCCAAAATCCGTAAGGGCATCCGCGATCTGGACGCGATCCTGTACGGCATCATTGCCGAGCGACGCCGCGCTCCAGTGACCGCGGCGATCTCCTGTCCATGCTGATGGAGACCGGAGATCTTGAGGGAACGGCGGCGGGAGCGGACACTCGGATGAGCGATGAGCAGGTTCGCGACGGGTGCCTGACCGTCATCCTTGCCGGACACGAGACCACGGCCGACGCCCTGAGCTTCACGCTCTGGATGCTGGCCAAGCATCCAGACGCTCAGAAAGCTGTACACGAGGAGTCGGTGCGTGTTCTGGGCGCGCAACGCCCCAACGACGCGGGCGACGCTAATCTCCGTCACACGTACATGGTCTTTGCTGAGCCGATGCGAGTGTATCCGCCGCTGTGGTCCTTGGGCGCAGCTGCGGGCCGGAGTCGTACCATTTCCGAGGCTTCACTATTCCGTCCGGAGCAACCCTGCTTGCGTCGCAGATCGTCGTCCATCGCGATCCGCGGTTCTGGGAAGATCCGGAGCCCTTTGATCCGCTCCGCTTTTCGGAGGAGAAGAAGCTAAGCCGTCCCGAGTTCGCCTACTTTCCCTTCGGCGACGGTTCGCGGAAGTGTATCAGCGAAGCGCGGGCCTGGATGGAAGGCGTCTTTGTTAGCGCGACTATCTTCCGCGACTGGCGCATGCGCCACGCTCCGGGCCTGCCGGAAGCCCTGCCGGTAAGCCCGGCGATCAATCTGCGCCCAAAGCATGGACTTCCTTTGATCCTCGAACGATGCTGAGGGCTTGTACGAAGCAATTCGCGCCGTGATCTCCCTCGTTCATCTGCAAGAAGCCGATGACGATTCCGGTCGACGAGATCAATAAGACTACCCGTACGCCCGCCGGCCAACGCATCCCCTGGGTGCCGCCGGTTCTCTAATCTGTATGGACACTGCTCTAGCGCAACTGCCGGTCGAGTCACCCGAGGCCTCACTGCCGACCAGCCGTGAACTGCCAGTGCAAGGAAAACTTTGGCGACCCCGCCGCGTCCTAATCACCCCGGATGCTCTGGCTCTCCCACACGGGCGCTTTATGTTGGAGCGCGCCGCCGGTTATGGGGCCGAGGTGATTCGCCTGCCAAATAACAGAATCACCGGGGTGCGGGGCGAGTCGGAACGAAAAACCTATGCGCTTGCGAAAACGACCTTTGCCATCGTCGTAGCTCCCCCAAGCCAGCGCAAGCTGCAGCCGATTCCTCCTTCCGCGGATTGGCAGTTTCATGTGGCGCAGGGCTGTCCGGCACATTGCCAGTACTGCTATCTGGCTGGTTCGCTCAGCGGTCCGCCGATCACGCGTGCGTATGCAAACCTTCCGGAAATCCTGGAGGGATTGCGCCCCTATGCGGGAACGGGCCGGGTTACCTCTCGCTCCCGTGAGCGTGCGCACGAGGGAACAACCTTTGAGGCCTCCTGCTATACCGACCCCCTTGGCATCGAGCATCTGACCGGCGCGCTTGAAGCATCCATCCGCTTTTTCGGTGAGTGGGACGCTCCGGTCCAGCTCCGCTGGACGACGAAGTTCGACGCGGTCGACCGGCTTCTCAATTTGCCGCACCATCAGCGTACGCGTGCTCGCTTTTCCGTGAATGCTGCCAGTGTTTCGCGCGACTTCGAAGGCGGTACGGCAAACGTAATGCAAAGACTTGCGGCGCTAGGCCGCATGGCTGCGGCGGGATATCCGGTCGGTCTCACGGTTGCTCCCATCATGCAGATTGAGAACTGGGAGCGGGAGTACGCTAATCTCTTCACCGCTGTGGCGCGGACTGTGGAGGGGATTGAGACCCTCGACTTGACCTTCGAGTTGATCACTCACCGCTTTACCCCCGGATCAAAAGATGTACTGCTCGGCTGGTATCCAAAAACAACTCTTGACCTGGATGAGGCAGGTCGGGCTGAGAAGCGAACAAAGTTCGGCGGATTTAAGTACGTTTACCAAAAGGACCCTATGGCGGAGATGCGCAGATTCTTCGAACAGGAAATCGGCAGAGTTCTGCCGGCCGCTCGTATCCTTTACTGGACTTGAGGAGGCACTCCGCCTCATGGAAACGCCAAGCCTTATATGCGAACCCTCAGGCTTGCGCAAACAGAGAAAAGGCTCCTCCCTGGTAGTCGTCGATCGAGACTTGGTAGTGCGAGCGATGGAGCGGGCCTTTCATGGTGTCTACAGCTTCCGATGGGCAATGCAAAAGGTCGTTGTACATAGACTGAAACACGGCACGTCCCTCTACCGTCACGATCGTCGCAGTGATGTTCAGCACTTCGTGCATAGCGTCCCTGAGGGATTCGTCCAGCGCGGCTTCGGCAAGACGATCCTGCACCGCATCGGAGGGTAGGCCCACCAGGCAGCCGGCGAATGAACCGAGTAGCGGAAGGTCGGTCTGAACGACGCGGCAGGTATCTGCCGGTTTCACTATGTACACACCGTACATCTGCTTGAGTTTGGTGGGGGTCGGTCGAGTTAGCTGAGCAAATTTGACCTCACGCCCAACAAGCTGAGTGAACAGTCGCGCAAGAGCGAATGGAGTCGGTTCAGCCATGGCTATCTTTCTCCCAGAATGGGTCCCAGGGCTGCCTGGACGTCCTCGGAACTGAATGGCTTGGTAATTAGGAACGAAGCACCGCTCGTCATCGCGAGCTCCTTGATCTCCTTGGACGCTTCGGAGGTGATAAAGCCGAACGGAACCATATTGCGGTCTGTTCTGACCCTCTGCAAGAACTCAATGCCCGACATCTCAGGCATGTTCCAGTCAGACAGGATCAGCTTGGGTTGTTCGCTGCTCAGCTTCTCCAGCGCCTGAGCTCCATTTTCTGCTTCGCCTACCTTTAAGTCGCGATATCCCGCTTGTCGAAGGGCGCGATGCACAAGCAACCGCATCGTTTTACTGTCGTCTACCAGAAGCACATCCATAACGGTCTCTCCGTTCCTCGATTGCTCTTATCAGCGCTGAACTCTTCAGTGCACAACTTGGCACTGTGCTCCATATCGGCATCGCGGCGAAAAAGTTTAGGGCATAAAACGACCAGGAAACTGCGCCATGGGAGACCCTATTTCGGACTACGCTCGCCTCAACACTTCGGTAACGCAACAAAGATGGAATTTTCAGCTTTCATGCCGATAATGGACGGTGAGGAATCCATGGCCGTCGGACTGAGAAGTGTAAATGCTGACAATGCTCCAGGCGCGGTGGATCTGCGCACGGGCAAGTACCTCATCTTTCGACTAGGCGACGAAGAATTTGGGGCCAGTGTTCTGAAGGTGAAAGAGATTATGAAGATGCAGGAGATTACGATCGTCCCGCAGACGCCCGACTTTGTTCAAGGGGTCATCAATCTTCGCGGCAAAATCGTCCCAGTCATCAACCTGCGTAAGAAATTCTCTCTTGAAGATCGTGAAGCGACCGAGCTGACCTGCATTGTTGTGATGCGCATTGTATTCAGCAGTGGGGAGCAGTCACTAGGCATCATCGTCGATAGTGTCGTTGAAGTGCTCACGCTCGCGTCAGAGGACATTGAGGATGCGCCTGATTTTGGTCTGAGTGCCATATCGAGGTATGTGAGAGGTATGGCTAAGAACAAGGGCAGAGTCCGAATCCTTTTAGACATCGACGAAGTCCTGCGCGTCGAGGAGCTGGATCGGTCTTTCGCCGGTCGAATGTAGATAAAGTTCACGAACCTAATAGGCCTCGATATGACGATTGGAAAAAAATTGTACTCCGGCTTTGGCACTGCGCTGCTGATCACTTTGTTGATGGGTACTGTGGCCATCCGGAATATCGGCACACTCGGTGAAGACATAGAAGGACTGGCGCACGTAGCTGTCCGCAACCTGTATCTATCAAGCCAGATCAACACGTCCGCGGCCGATCTGCTCGGGACCTTGCGGGCTATGCTGTTGCGAGCTCACTCGAACAACGGTGATGATGTTCATAGACTCATGATGGAGTCAAGTGCGGATCTCGATAAAATCCGGACCGCCAACAGCGAATTTCTGCAAAAAACCACTCGTCTCGATCTTCGCGAACTGGCGCAGGCTCAGATCCAGAACAGACTGGAGACGATAGCCCAGTATGCCTTGATGCTTAACGAAGCAATCACGAAAGGCGATCTCCCTGCCGCTGACGCGATCTACAGGGATAAGCTAGGGCCGCTAGCTTTGGCTCTGAGCAGTTCCGCCGGGGATCTTTGCAGCAAGGAGAATGATCAGGTATCCGCTCGCGCCACAGCAGCTACGGCGGTGGTCACGCCGGCTCAAAACCTAAGTTACCTTATGATCGTTCTTTCAATCGGCATCGGCATTGCTCTAGTGTGGATTGTTCGAGGCATCAGCGGAACCCTTCAAAGCAGCGTAGGCGAACTTAGGGAAGGTGCCGAGCAGGTCGCGCACGCCGCTGCCCAGGTGTCCGTGTCCAGCCAGTCCTTGGCCCAGGGCGCGTCGGAGCAGGCAGCATCTCTTGAGGAAACCTCGGCTTCCTCTGAAGAGATCAACTCCATGGCTCGGAAGAACACGGATAATTCCCGCTCAACAGCGGAACTGCTTCTTCAATCCGAGCAGCGCGTCACACAGGCCAATCGCTACCTGTCAGAAATGGTGGTCTCGATGGACCAGATCACTGATTCCAGCGGCAAGATTTCAAAGATCATCAAAGTCATTGATGAGATTGCATTCCAGACAAACATACTTGCTCTAAATGCGGCAGTGGAAGCTGCCCGTGCCGGAGAGGCTGGAATGGGCTTTGCCGTGGTTGCCGATGAGGTGCGCAGCCTTGCCCAGCGCAGCGCGCAAGCGGCAAAGGACACCGCAAGTCTTATCGAAGACTCTATTGCAAAGTCGAGCGAAGGCAAAATCAAAGTTGATCAGGTCGCGCTGGCTATCCAGGCTGTCACGGAAGATGCTGTGCGCGTGAAGGTGATGGTGGATGAAGTAAGCCTGGGCAGCGAAGAGCAAACGCGCGGTATCGACCAGATAGGGCGGGCCATCTCGCGTATGGAGCAGGTGACACAAACAGCTGCGGCGAGCGCTGAAGAAGGCGCGGCCTCCGCAGAAGAATTGAATGCGCAGTCGGAAGCATTGAAAGACATCGTCGCTCGCTTGCAGGCGATGGTTGGTGGCGTCAGTGACGATCTCCATGCATCTCGGACCGTTCAGCGCCGTCAGGTGATTTCGCTACAGAGTACTTCTGGTCTCGGGTCAAGAAGACCGGCGATTGCGTCGCGGACTCCCGCACCTGTGCGATTGAGGCGTCCTTTGCAAGAAGGTGCAGCCGCCGCAAAAGTGAAGAGCGCGACCGAGAATGAATTTCCACTTGAGGAAAACTTTCAGGCGTTCTAAAGCAACATGCGGGATCTTGGTCCTTCAATGTAGATGCCAATCGCTGCTAGACATGAGCTGAAACATGATAAGGCGCTTCAAGCTGTAGTAAAGATGAAGGCTAGTAACTCTCTGGTGAGCTCTGCAATTCACCAGGCACAAAGAGAAGCGCTTAATTTCTATAACTAACAAAGACTGGCGAGAAAGCAAGCATGTTTGAGGAACAAGCCGAAGCGCCAGCGCCCCTCGTAGCTGCGATATGGGAGTCGCAGATCGATGAGATTGCAACCAAACTGGTCGTCCAAGGCGTTGAACCCGGAACGCTGGCTGTACTTCGCCGGATCGGTGAGAATGCGGCCGCCGCCGGAGCCGTCGAATTTGCCGCACTCGCTGAGAAGCTGGCAGCAACTCTTTCTTCGGCCTCAGCCGAAGAGGTTGGCCCTCTGCTCAAGCAGGGCTTCGAAACTCTGCGGGCTGTAAGACTGTCTGCGTCCAAGCCAGCCTTAGCGCCTGCCACACCCGTGTATTCCTCCTTCGGGGAGGATGCCGAGCTTGTTGCCGACTTTCTGGTGGAAGCAAGGGAACATCTGTCGCAAATTGAAGGGCAGATGCTCGTATTGGAGCGAGACACCTCCGCAATGGAGGTTGTGCACGCGGTTTTTCGTGCCTTCCACACCATCAAGGGGCTCGCCGGCTTTCTCGGCTTTGGAGCCGTCCAGGCTGTGTCCCATGAGGTGGAGACTTTGCTGGACATGGCTCGCAACCAGAAGCTCACCATCGATTCAAGTATCGTCGATGTCGTTCTCGAGAGCGGAGATTACCTGCTTGCCGAGATGCACCTGATAGAGCGCGCTCTCGGTAATGGAGCTACGGTTCAGTCCATGGACAATCGCGCCTTGATCGTGAGGATCAAAGCGTTGGCGGTAAAACACTCAGTGCCGATGTCGCTGCGGGTTGAGGCTCCCGAGCTCCCAAAATCTTCTGAACAGAGTGCGGGCGTCGTTTCTTCTTCCGTTACCACTCTGCCCATCGCCGACATGCTTGAGTACGTTGAACCGAATGCATTGCTGTCGGCACCTATGGAAACGCCGCCGTTTGTTGCCGAAGCGGGAGAGCAAGCGGCGCAATTGTTCGCGAATGGGCATGATGCTGATCCAGGTCAACCTAAGCCCGCGAGGGAAAGCAAAGCTCCCATGCCGGTCTCCCTGCCCGAAACGCCGAGGGGGACCGAGGTGAGTCGGAGCGCAGAACCGGCGAAAGCTCCCGATGCAGGTTCAGTCCGAGTGGAAACGGCCAAGCTTGACCACCTGATGGACATGGTGGGGGAGATGGTCATCGCGCAGTCTTTGATACGTCATAGCACTGTGCTTGTCAACGCCAGCGACTCGCGCCTTATCGGCGATCTTTCCCAGCTGGCGCGCGTTACCGCCGAGGTCCAGCGGGCAACCATGAGTATGCGTATGGTGCCGATCGGCCAACTGTTTCAGCGCATTGAGCGTGTCATCCGCGACCTGTCTCGAAAGGCGGGGAAACAAGTCGTGCTTGAGACCTCAGGCGTCGATACGGAGCTCGATAAAACGGTTGCCGAGGAGCTTTCCGACCCCCTACTCCATATGGTTCGAAACTCCGTGGACCATGGCATCGAGGCAAGTGCTGACCGCCAGGCGGCCGGCAAGGAAACGACCGCTAAGATTCGCCTGGCCGCCTATCACCAGGGTGGTCAGGTCGTTATCCAAATCGCCGATGATGGCCGGGGACTAAATCCGGAGAAGATTCGTCAGAAAGC
>CAXTMW010000003.1:404-700 GCA_964245455.1 uncultured Acidobacteriaceae bacterium | reverse complement strand
GCGCAACTAAGTGAGTCCGAAATCTTTCAGCTCATCTTCGAGCCCGGCTTTTCCACTGCCGAAAAAATAACTGATGTATCGGGCCGCGGCGTCGGTATGGATGTGGTTCGAAGAAACGTTGAAAAGCTTCGAGGAAGGATAGAAACGCACTCCGTACTTGGCGAAGGGACAACCTTTTCTCTGAAGCTCCCATTAACGTTAGCTATTATCGATGGGCTGGTCGTCGAGGTCGGGGCGAAGCGCTACATCATACCGCTTACCGTGGTGCGCGGAATCTTCAAGCCAGTGGCTGAGAC
>CAXTMW010000003.1:0-390 GCA_964245455.1 uncultured Acidobacteriaceae bacterium | reverse complement strand
TGTGCGCGAGCATCTTCTTCCGATTGTTCGTTTGAATCAGCGACTTAGCATCGAGGCGCGTGCCGTGCTGCCAATTGATGGGCTCCTCGTGGTGATCGAATCAGAAAACAAGCAGTTCTGTCTGCTGGTGGATGATCTGATAGGGAAGCAGGAAGTCGTCATAAAAAGCCTGGGTGAACTGTTCAAGGATGTCGCCGGAGTGTCCGGCTGCGCTGTTCTGGGGGATGGTCGGGTCGGGCTGATCCTTGATACCGACGGTATTTACCGCGGGAAAAGACGCTGATGCCCAACGTGAACCCCTTAACAGGAGGAAGCGGCTGGATGCTGCCTCGAGACTTCAATCGTACTCGACAAATGGTGTACGACTTTTGCGGAGTCGAACTGGCCGGT
>CAXTMW010000002.1:87265-88469 GCA_964245455.1 uncultured Acidobacteriaceae bacterium | reverse complement strand
CCTTACACGTATCCCATGCCCGCAAACTCCTTTGTGCTGGCGGTCGCTGATTTCACCGGTGACGGCGTTCCGGATGTGGTCGTCTCCAGCCCTTCTGCGAAGACGCTCTCGCTTCTACTTTCGGGCGAGGCGCCGAGTGTGCCGGCGCTGGCACTCAGCTCTTCCGGGAACGGCTTGCTTATCGGGAGTGTGATTACGGTGACTGCGAAGGTCACAGGAGGTGCGACACCGCCGAGCGGCAGCGTTTCCCTGTTGGATGGGGGCTCCCTGCTTGCTACCGGAAATCTTGACGGGACCGGGACCGCGACCTTTGCTGTGTCCACATTGAACGCCGGCGCGCATGCGCTTAGCTTCAGCTACTCCGGAGATGCGTATTACGCTTCCGCGAACTCCCCCTCGCTCACGCAAAATGTAACCGACTTTGTGCCGACGCTTACAAGCGGACCGCAGACCGTGAAGGCCGGGGCAAGCGCCTCTTACAGCCTGACCGTTACCCCGGTAGCAGGCTTCACCGGAGCAGTCACCCTCACCTGTACAGGCCTGCCCTCCTATGCGACGTGTTCCGCGCTGCCTGCAAGTGTGGCAAGCGGCCCTGCGATCGCAACGGTGACCGTGACAACCTCGCCGTCCGCCCCGGCTCTTGAGAGGGGGAATACTTCTGTTTTCTTCGCCGGCGCTCTATGCGTGTTCCTGCTTTCTCGTCGCAGGCGCGTGCGTCGAAGAGTGGAGGGGTTCGCATGGCTTATTGCGTTGCCGCTGATGGCAGGAGTGCTCGGTTGCGGCGGCTCAACGAAGGTGCCGATCCCGGCACAAGAAGTGAGCCAGACATCGAAGTTCACGATCCAGGCCACGGCGACACAGCATGGTGTTTCCGTAGTGCATTCCATCACAGCGACTCTGATCACTGATCGCTAGGAAACCGTCATCGGCGCGCTCTCAGGATCGATCGTGTCTGCGAGACAGCGGGAAGCAGGGCTGAGCCGGAGCGATTCTCACCCCTTCGCGCCCCCGCTAAAGATTTCGGCTTTTTAGAAATGATAGGCGACGCCAACGACCGGATCGTTCAGCAGTTCGTAGCGGTTGGTACTGGTGACATTGCCGGGGGCGCCGAAGCTCGGCGCTTTGACGACGATGGCGCGGTAGGCGAGACGGATGTCGAAGCTGGGGCTCAGCTCATAAGCGATGCCGCCGCCAAAGGGCACAC
>CAXTMW010000002.1:81411-87255 GCA_964245455.1 uncultured Acidobacteriaceae bacterium | reverse complement strand
CACACCGATAGCTGTGGTGCTCTTGAATGTATTTTTCTGGGTTGTCTTTGTGTCGTTGATGATTCCAAAGAAATAGCCGCCAACGCCGCCCTCGATAAAGGGAAAGATGTTGTGGTAAGAGAAAGCGCTATATACGTACTCCGCCGAGAACTCCTGTAGCTGTGTGTGCGCCCGGTAATTGATGCCGGAAGCACCCTGGAAGCGGTCGATATCCCGATTGAACTGGTAGTTGCCTTCCACAGCTCCGCGAGGCGTAAGCAGGTAGCGGTAGCTGGCCAGGATGCCGGCGTCGGCGACGGTGGCGCTCTGGTGGACACCGTTGCCGACGACTGTCGGGGAGAAGATGCCGGAGTAGCTGACGCTGGAGTCTTGACGGCTTTCCTGCGCGTGCGCGGCGGGTGCGCCGGCTATGGCAGCAGTGATGGCGACCAGGGACAGGCTCGCCGAAAAAAGATTCCAAATCTTCATGCTTTGTATTGACCTCTCGCCCGGCGCGGGCGTGGGGCGCCGCGCGCGGAGCTGCCCTGTGGGCTAACCCAAGTTCCCGGTGCAGAAGCGTACAGTAAATTTTGTCCGGTCTATCGCAATTGTACCTGTCGCGAGGGCGCCGCGTGCATCCCAACCGTCTTCAGGAGGAGCCATGGCTGTACCGTTTACGACAGGGCGTGTGTGCCGCTTTATCGTACTTTGGCTGCTGGCGATGGCGGCTGTATACGGATTATTTGTGCTGCTGACGCGCGTGCGGGGTCGGCAAAGCATTGTGCCGAACAGCTCGCATCTGTCTCTGCCTGTTGTCAGTGTGCGCGCAGTAGCTCGTTCGTGATGGCCTTCAGGACTGCGACCGGCATCGCTTCCAGTTCGCGAAACGCAGCTTAAACCTTATCGGGAACAAAGGTGTGCGGCGGCCCGCCCTCCTCGGCGAGTCCGCGCAGGGTGCGTAGAAACGCGCTACCCGCGTGCGACAGCGGGCCGCGGCGCTGCACAAGCCAAAGGCGGCGCTTCCAGTCGAGCTCCGGCACGGGCACACGCACCAGTTCACCGCGGGCGACCTCCTGCAGCACGGCAAGCCCCGGCAGAAAGGCGACGCCCGCGCCAAGCGCCACGAAGCGTTTGATCGCCTCCAGGCTAGGGAGCTGGACGCCCATGTGCAGCGGTGTCCGCCGTTTCGCGAACACGTCCATGATCTCGCGCCGTAGCGGTGACGGGACAGCGTGACCGATAAAGTTCTGTGCGCCGAGCTCGGTAATGGAAACGGAGCCGGAGCGGGCGAGTGGGTGCCCGGGATCGACGACCAAGGCAACCTCGTCCTGGTAGATGGCAGTGGCGAGCAGCCCTTCGGCTTCCGGGTGAAAGGACAGAACGCCGAGCTCGACGGAGCGGTCGAGCACCTGCTCCGGAATGCGGCTGGCGAGCGAGCGTTGCACGATGATCTCGATCTGCGGACTGGTGGCCCGGTACTTCGCGAGCACCGGCAGCAGCAGGTGTGAGGTGTACTCATTCGCTGCGACAAGGAGGCGACCACGCTCAAGCGAGCGCACCTCGGCGACGGCGCTTGCTGCTTCGTTGCGAAGGCGAAGCAGGCGCTCCGCATAGCGGTGGAGAACCTCGCCGGCGGCAGTGAGGGTGCCGTCCCGGCTGCCGCGTTCAAAGAGGCGCTCGCCGAGCTCGTCTTCAAGTTTGCGAATGGTCTGGCTGACTGCTGGCTGCGTCCGCCGCAAACGCGCGGCGGCCCGGGAAAAGCCGCGTTCCTCGACAATGGCCAGGAAGGTTTCAATTTGCGCAAGGTCCATACAGGGTTATGCTTGCACACTCTCTAACGCCTTGCATAAGCAGAAGTGATCGATAGCGGGATTTTTTGTGATTGGATTTATGAACAATCCTCTGCAACACTGACGCAGACAGATGGAGAACGGAGCGCATGGGAGCACAGGACACGGTACTGATTTTCGACACGACGCTGCGCGACGGCGAGCAGAGCCCGGGCTGCAGCATGACCGAAGCTGAAAAGCTTGAAATGGCGCACGCGCTTGAGGAACTTGGGGTCGATATTCTGGAGGCGGGTTTTGCCATCTCGTCGGAAGGCGATTTCCAGGCGATTCGCAGGGTAGCGCGCGAGATCCGCGGCCCCGTGATTGCGTCGCTGGCGCGGGCGCGCAAAGGCGACATCGAGCGCGCGGCGGCATCGGTGGAGGGTGCATCGCGGCCGCGCATTCATACATTTCTGGCCAGCTCCGACATTCACCTGGAGTTCAAGCTGAAGATGAGCCGGGCGGCCGCCTTGAGCCAGGTGGGCGAGATGGTCCGGCTGGCGCGGAGCTATGTGGAGGACGTGGAGTTCTCAGCCGAAGACGCGACGCGGACCGAGCTGAGCTACCTGTGCACGATGTGCCGGGTAGCGATCGAGGCAGGGGCGACAACGATCAACCTGCCGGATACAACGGGCTACTCGACCCCTGAGGATTACCGGGCGATGTACACGGCAGTGCGGGAGTGTGTGCTGGCCGGCACCGAGCACGAGGATCGCGTGGTGCTGTCGACGCACTGCCACGACGACCTGGGGCTCGCGGTGGCAAACACGCTGGCCGGGGTGCAGGGCGGTGCGCGCCAGGTAGAGTGCACCATCAACGGCATCGGCGAGCGGGCGGGCAATGCGGCGCTGGAGGAGATTGCGGCCGTCCTGCGGGTGCGCGCGGACCGGTACGGGGTAGGCACCAACATCGTCCTCGATAAGCTGTATGAGACGAGCCGGCTGCTGGGGGAGCGGATCGCCTTTAGGCCTGCGCCCAACAAGGCGATCGTGGGCGAGAATGCATTTGCGCATGAAGCCGGCATTCATCAGCACGGGATGCTTGCCAACCCATTGACCTACGAAATCATGACGCCCGCGTCCGTAGGGCAGCCGACGAATAAGCTGGTACTGGGCAAGCACTCCGGCCGGGCGGCGCTGCGGGCGCGGCTGGGGGAGCTTGGCTTTGTGCTGGAGCCGGCGGAGCTGGAGGCGACCTATGCGGCGTTTACCACGCTGGCCGATCGCAAGAAATCCATCTACGACCAGGATCTGGTGAACCTGGCGCACGCCGCGGGAGCAGTCGCCACGGCCGGAGTCCAGGCCTGATGGCTGGAGGAGAGAGCTTGAAGATTCTGGTGCTTGCCGGGGATGGCATTGGCCCCGAGGTGACCGAGGAAGCAGTGCGCGTGCTGCGCACGGTGGCCGCCCACGGGGATCACACCTTTACATTTGAGGACGCACTGATTGGCGGCGCGGCGATCGATGCGCACGGCACGCCCCTGCCGGAGGCGACCCGCGCGGCCGCGCTCAGGAGCGACGCCGTGCTTCTGGGCGCTGTTGGGCACAACAAGTTCAATGCGCTGCCGCCGAGTGAGCGGCCGGAAGCGGGGCTGCTGGCGATTCGGGCGGCACTGGGCGGGTTTGCGAACCTGCGGCCGGCGTTTGCGCACCCGGCCTTGGCAGCAAATTCGCCGCTGCGGGCCGAGGTGCTCGAGGGCGCCGACATCCTGTTTGTGCGCGAGCTGCTGGGAGGGTTGTACTTCGGGCAGCCGCGCGAGTGGCGGCGCGGGTCGGGCGGCGCAGAAGACGAAGCGTGGAACACGATGCGCTACACGCGCGGGGAAATTGAGCGCGTGGCGCGAGTGGCCTTTGAACTCGCGCGCAAGCGCCACAAGCGGTTGACATCGGTCGATAAGGCGAATGTGCTGGAGGTGTCGCAGCTGTGGCGGGCCACGGTAAGCGCGCTGGCGGTAGAGTACCCGGATGTGGCGCTCGACCATGAGTATGTGGACGCCTGCGCGATGCACCTGATGAATACCCCGCGGCGCTTTGATGTGATCCTGACGGAGAACCTGTTCGGCGACATTTTGTCGGACGAGGCAGGGGTGATTACAGGCTCGTTAGGGGTGCTGCCTTCGGCGACGATCGGCGGCGCGGTGAATCTGTACGAGCCGGTGCACGGCTCGGCGCCCGACATTGCGGGGCGCGGAATCGCCAACCCGATTGGGGCGATCCTGACTGCGGCGATGCTGCTGCGGCACTCGGCAGGACTCGAAACAGAAGCGTGCGCGGTGGAGCAGGCGGTACGCACGGTGCTGGACGAAGGCGCGCGGACGCGAGATTTGGCGCGTGCGTCCAACCAGAGTGGTGAGGATACCTTGACAACGCAGGAGATGGGCGTGCGGGTGAACGACGCGTTGATTGATAGATTGCGGGCGGGAGTGGAAGAGCGGCGTGTGGCGGCAGGGGCAGGTTTGTGAGCATGGCCAGAAAAGCTCCCTAAGTCTTTGCTCGGAAAACCCTGAAGCTGGAAGGGCTGGATGCGCGCACCTTTCAGGCGACAGTAGCGATGAAATGCAGGAAGCGTACGGAGGCGTTTGTGTTGAGCAGAAATCGGATCAGTGTTGGCATTGTGCTTGGATTGCTGCTTGCAAGCGTTCCGCTCGGTCGCGCGCAGTTCTCGCAAGTGCCTGATGTTCCTAGAGCTGGAATGAATGCTCCAGCGCTGAAACCGCCTTCAGGGGCAAAGGTGGCCATCGTCGAGTTCGACGACCTTGCGTGTCCTCTTTGCGCGGCCTGGAACCCGACATTGATGCAGGCAGCGGCGAAGTACCATGTGACGTGGATCCGTCATGATTTTCTGATCCCAGGCCATGTGTGGAGCCCGCAGGCGGCGGTCAATGCCCGATGGTTTGACACTAAGTCGCAGAAGCTAGGGAGTGAGTACCGAAACACCGTGTTTGCGCAACAACGGGAGCTCGCGACGCAGGATGACTTACGCGTTTGCACGGAGCGTTTTGCTCAGGCACACGGGATGGCAATGCCTTTTGTCGTGGATCCCCAAGGCAAGCTCTTAGACGCGGTCCATGAAGATTGCCAGTTAGGGGCGAGTTTAGGCGTGCACGAGACGCCTACGGTCTGGGTCGTCACTGCGGGCAGCCATAAGGCGGGTTATCCGGTAGCTCATGTGCGAGACATAAACCTGCTGTACGCGTATCTGGATCAGGCGGTCACCAGCCATTGAAAGTAAAACCGTACCTCTCTGGCCACAGGACAAATTGGCCGAAGATGGACGCAGAGGAATGATGAGTACACCGAAAACTTTATTCGAGAAGGTCTGGGAGCAGCACGTCGTTGCCGAACCGGCGGGCGAGCCGACCGTGCTGTACGTCGACCTGCACCTGGTACACGAGGTGACCTCGCCGCAGGCCTTTGACGGGCTGCGTATGGCCGGGCGCGGGGTGGCGCGGGTGGATCGGACGCTCGCGACGGTGGACCACAATGTGCCGACGGATCGCGAGCGAATCCACATCAAGGACCCGATCGCGGCCAGGCAGATTGCCGCGTTGCGGAACAACTGCGCGGAGTTTGGGGTCGAGTTGTTCGACGTGAACTCAGCAGACCAGGGCATCGTACACATGATTGGACCGGAGCTGGGCGCGACCAAGCCGGGCATGACCATCGTGTGCGGAGACTCGCACACTTCCACGCACGGCGCGTTCGGGGCGCTCGCGTTCGGCATCGGCACAAGCGAGGTAGAGCACGTGCTGGCGACGCAGACCGTGCCGCAGGGGCGACCGAAGACCTTCCGGATCGCTGTGGAAGGCGAGCTGCCGCACGGCGTAACCGCGAAAGATATTGTGCTGGGTATCATCGGGCGCATCGGCACCGACGGCGCGACTGGGTATGCGATTGAGTACGCGGGGTCGACGATCCGGGCGCTCTCGATGGAAGGCCGCATGACGGTGTGCAACATGAGCATTGAAGCCGGCGCGCGGGCAGGCATGATTGCGCCGGACGAAACGACATTTGCCTATCTCCAACGCCGTCGGTTT
>CAXTMW010000002.1:78017-81401 GCA_964245455.1 uncultured Acidobacteriaceae bacterium | reverse complement strand
GTGGGAGCACGCGGTAGCAGAGTGGCGCAAGCTGCCGACCGATGCGGGCGCGCAATTTGATCGCGAGCTGGTGATTGAGGCGCATGAGCTGACGCCGTACGTGACCTGGGGAACGAGCCCGGGGATGGTGGTATCTGTCACCGATACAGTGCCTGATCCCGCGCTGGGCGCGACCGAGGCCGACCGGAACGGGCTGGCGCGCGCGCTCGAATATATGGACCTGCGCGCCGGAACGCCGATCGAAGAAATCACGATCGACCGCGTCTTCCTGGGCTCGTGCACCAACGCGCGCATTGAAGATTTGCGGGCGGCGGCTAAGGTGGTCGCGGGCTACCGGGTGCATCCAAATGTGCGCGCGATGGTGGTGCCGGGTTCGCAGCAGGTGAAGTTGCAAGCCGAGCGCGAAGGGCTGGACACGGTGTTCCGGGAGGCCGGCTTTGACTGGCGAGAGCCGGGCTGCTCGATGTGCCTGGGGATGAACCCGGACATTCTGCAGCCGGGCGAGCGCTGCGCGTCGACGTCGAATCGGAACTTTGAAGGGCGGCAGGGTAAGGGCGGGCGTACGCACCTAGTCAGCCCCGCAATGGCTGCGGCGGCAGCGGTGATGGGGCGCTTTACCGATATCCGCACCTGGCAATATCTAGAAGCGAAGACGGAGGTGCTGGCGTGATGGAGGCTTGGCATCTTGCTCAAATCAACATCGCCCGCCTGATCGCGCCGTTAGACGACCCGCAAATCGCGGACTTTGTAGCCGATCTGGCTCCGATCAATGCTCTAGCCGATAGCAGCGAAGGCTTTGTCTGGCGGCTTCAATCTGCTTCCGGCAATGCCACGGATATTGCTTTTACGGACGATCCGTTCCTCATCGTCAACATGAGCGTCTGGGAGTCCTTGGGAAGTCTGCGCAACTTTACCTACCGCTCTCGGCACGTTGAAGTTTTTAGGAAGCGTGCTGCATGGTTCGAACCGCATACGCAGCCGCCTTACTGTCTATGGTGGACACCTGCCGGGCAGTTGCCGAATGTACGTGAGGGCCGGGAGCGGCTTGAACACTACCGTCGGCACGGGGCTTCTGAGCACGCCTTCTGGTTCAGCCAGCCATATCCGAAGCCAGTCGCAGTGTATGCCTGAACCGCCACTGAAAGGAGCAGCGTATGGAAGCTTTTAATACTTTGCGGTCCGCGGTCATGCCGCTTGATCGATCGAACGTCGATACAGATCAGATTATTCCCGCGCAATTCCTGAAACGGGTGGAGCGCACGGGATACGAAGATTTCCTGTTCTATGAGTGGCGGAAGGGTCCAGAGTTTGTGATGAATCAGACTGCCTACCGCGGCGCGCAGATCCTGGTCGCAGGAGCAAACTTTGGATGCGGCTCCTCCCGCGAGCACGCGGCCTGGGCACTTGCGCAGTACGGGTTCCGCTGCGTTCTCGCGCCCTCGTTCGCCGACATCTTTCACTCGAACGCGGGAAAGAACGGCATCCTGCTGGTAATGCTGCCCGAGGCGGTCATCGAGCAAATCTTGCTGCAGGCCAGCGCGGCCGATGGCTACTCACTTATTGTCTCGCTTGAGAAACAGCTAATCACCGACGAGTTCGGCCTTCACGTAAGCTTTGCGATCGACGCATTTCGCCGCGAGTGCCTGCTGGGCGGGCTCGATGACATCGGGTTGACGCTGCGGCACGCGGATGCGCTGAAGGCGTATGAGCAGCGACATGACGGAGAAGTGTGGATGCGGGCGCGGGCGTAAAAGCAGATCCTTCGCTGCGCTCAGGATGGCCCCTTGGTGTTGAACGACCCCTTGGTGCAGCGAACGACAAAGTACACGCGCCACGAAGTGGCCGCAAACCGCGAAATCGCGACAAAACTCTGCGGCGGCGTGACACAGGGTGCTGCCGTTCCGTAAAGAACGGCAGCGTTAAACATCGCTGGGCGGTTAAGATGATCGCGATTTCGCGCAAGCCGCGCAGGCGGTTTGGCTTGAGAAAAGAGTAACTAAAGTGAGCAGCAACGGAACGCTTCATCAGATCGGCAGAGCGAAACAAAACAGCGCGGCACTGACCGAAGGCCCGAGCCGCGCAGCGGCGCGTGCGATGCTGCGCGCGGTTGGCTTTACGCGCGACGACTTGCGGAAGCCGCTGATCGGCATCGCTAATACCTGGACCGAGATCGGTCCCTGCAACTACCACCTGCGCGAGATTGCCGAAGCAGTAAAGCAGGGTGTGCGCGAGGCCGGCGGAACGCCAATGGAGTTCAACACGGTGACGATCTCGGACGGGATCACGATGGGCACCGAGGGAATGAAAGCGTCGCTGATCTCGCGCGAGGTCATCGCGGACTCGGTGGAGCTGGTCGCGCGCGGCAACTTGTTTGATGGGCTAATCTGTATCGCCGGTTGTGACAAAAACATGCCGGGCACGGTGATGGCGCTGGCGCGGCTGGACATCCCGGGGCTGATGCTCTACGGCGGATCGATTGCGCCGGGGCACCTGAACGGAAAAGACCTGACGGTGCAGGATGTTTTCGAGGCGATCGGCTCGCACGCGGCAGGGCGCATCGATGATGCGCAGCTGGAAGCAGTGGAAGCCAATGCGTGCCCGGGCGCGGGCGCGTGCGGCGGGCAGTTTACGGCAAACACGATGGCCATGGCGTGCGAGTTTCTCGGCATCTCGCCGCTTGGTGTGTCGGGGGTGCCGGCGTTTCTGCCCGCAAAGCTCGAAGCCTCGCGCGAAGCGGGCCGCCTGGTGATGCAGGCAGTGGAGCGCGGCGTGAAGCCTTCCGCACTGATTACGCGCACCTCGATAGAGAACGCGATTGCGAGCGTGGCGGCCTCGGGCGGCTCGACCAACGCGGTGCTGCACTTCCTGGCGATCGCGCATGAGCGCGACATTGCGCTGTCGATGGATGATTTTGACGCGATATCGAGCCGGACCCCCTTGCTGTGCGACCTGAAGCCGGGCGGCCGGTATGTGGCGAAGGATTACCATGCGGCGGGCGGCTCGCGGCTGCTCGCACGGCGCCTTCTGGAAGCTGGGCTGCTCGCCGGCGAAGCGCCGAACGTGACCGGGCGAACACTTGCCGAGGAGGCAGCGCTGGCTGAGGAAGCGCCGGGGCAGCAGGTGATCTTCCCGGTCGAGCAGGCGCTGAAAACGACGGGCGGTCTGGTGATTCTGAAGGGCAATATTGCGCCTGAGGGCTGCGTGGTCAAGGTGGCGGGGCACCGGCGGCTGGTGCACTCCGGGCCGGCGCGGGTATTTGAGTCGGAGCCGGAAGCGTTTGCTGCCGTACAGGCGGGCACGATTCAGCCGAACGATGTCGTGGTGATCCGCTACGAAGGTCCGCGCGGCGGCCCCGGCATGCAGGAGATGCTTTCTGTCACAGCC
>CAXTMW010000002.1:77132-78007 GCA_964245455.1 uncultured Acidobacteriaceae bacterium | reverse complement strand
GTCACAGCCGCGATTGCAGGCATTCCGGAGCTGAGCGAGAATGTAGCGCTGCTCACCGATGGACGCTTTTCCGGCGCGACCCGCGGACTGATGGCCGGGCACGTCGCGCCGGAGGCGGCGGTCGGCGGCCCGATCGCGGCGGTGCGCGAAGGAGACACGGTGACCTTCGATATTGGAAAGCGAACGCTGTCGATCGATGTGTCGGACACGGAGATCGAGGCGCGCCTCGCGGAGTGGCAGGCGCCCGCGCCGCGCTACGCGCGCGGCGTGTTCCGCAAATACGCGGATTCGGTTTCGTCGGCCTCGCGCGGAGCAGTGACGAGTTAAGCTCATAAAACCGCCTACGCGGCTGGCTGCCACTTCGTGGCATGCACTCGATAAAGGCAAGGAGCAGCACAATGAACAACGAGCTACCGAATCCGATGCAGGACTGGCAAATGGGGCGCGGCGCGGCACCTGCGCCGGCCGCGCCGCTTCACACGCGCAACGAGGTCGTTGTGGCAGAGCAGACCGATGCGGCAATCGAGCTGACCGGCGCCGAGATCGTGTGGGCGACCCTTGAAGGGGAGGGGGTGCGCGAGGTGTTCGGCTACCCGGGCGGCGCGATTTTGCCCGTCTACGACGCGCTTCGCAAATTCCCTATTCGACACATTCTGGTGCGGCACGAGCAGGGGGCAACCCACATGGCCGACGGCTACGCGCGCGCTTCGGGCCGGGTCGGCGTGGCCATTGCGACCTCCGGGCCGGGCGCAACCAACATGGTGACCGGGCTTGCGACCGCGATGCTCGATTCGATTCCGATCGTGTGCATCACCGGGCAGGTGTCGAGCAAGGTGCTGGGCTCGGACGCGTTTCAGGAGGTCGACATCACGGGC
>CAXTMW010000002.1:60468-77122 GCA_964245455.1 uncultured Acidobacteriaceae bacterium | reverse complement strand
CTACCTGGTGACGCGCGCCGACGAAATAGCCCCTATACATCTCGATGCGATAGCAGTCGATAAAACGGGGCGGCCCGGACCGGTGCTGGTTGATATCACCAAGGACGCGCAGCAAGGACTCGCGAAGTTCAACTTCGCAACGGCCGCGCCAAAGCCGCGGCGGCCGCACCCAATGCTTGGGGCTTCGTACGATTCAGTTTCGGACGCGGCGGAAATGATTCGCGCGGCGAAGCGGCCGGTGATCCTGGCCGGGCACGGGGTTATCAAGGCAAACGCGACCGAGCAGATGCTTACGCTCTCGGAACGATTACAGATTCCGGTGGCGACGACGCTGCTCGGCCTTGGAGGCTTCCCTGCTTCGCACCCGCTCGCGCTCGGCATGATGGGCATGCACGGAGAGTCATGGGTGAACGACGCGATTCAGAAGTCGGACCTGCTGATTGCCTGCGGGATGCGTTTTGATGACCGCGTAACGGGCACGCTCGCGAGCTACGCGCCGCATGCAAAGAAAATCCATATCGAGATCGATCCCGCGGAGATCAACAAGAATGTGCGGGCAGACGTAGCGCTCATCGGCGACTTGCGCGAGGTGCTGGAGCTGCTGCTGCCGCACCTGTCTGGATCAGGAAAAGACATCAGCGGCGGCGAGAGTGCGTGGGTGCGCGAGAGCAACCAGAGCAAGGGCGAAAGTGCGGTGCGTGACATTCGCAACCTGCCCGATCTGGGCCACCTGTACGCGGCGCACGTGATGCACGACCTGTGGCGCGTGACCGAAGGCAACGCGATTGTGGCGACCGATGTGGGCCAGCATCAGATGTGGGAGGCGCAGTACTACCGCCATGAGCAGCCGCGCACGCTGATCACCTCGGGCGGACTCGGGACGATGGGCTTTGCGCTGCCCGCGGGCATTGGCGCCAAGGTAGCGTGCCCCGATCGCGAGGTGTGGGTCATTGCGGGCGACGGCGGCTTCCAGATGACGGCGTGTGAGCTTTCGACAATCGCGCAGGAGAACCTCGACATCAACATCGCTGTCGTGAATAACGGCTATCTCGGCATGGTGCGGCAGTGGCAGGAGTTTTTTTACGACAAGAACTATGCGTCGTCGCCGATCCTGTCGCCGGACTTCGTGAAGTTGGCCGACGCGCACGGGATTCCGGGCGCGACGGTGCGGGCGCGCAGCGAGGTGGACGCCGCACTTGCGTTAGCCCGCATAACGCGCGGACCGTTCCTGATTAACTTTCTGGTCGAAAAAGAAGAATCGGTGTATCCGATGATCCCTGCTGGGGCGGCGCTGCACGAGATGATTCGACGGCCGGCGGCCGGACCGGATCCAATGCTGGAGTCGCCGGATGATATGTAACAGGAGCGGTTGCTGATGCTGCACACCTTCGTTACGCTCGTTGAAGACAAACCAGGCGTATTGAGCCGCGTCTCGCTGCTCTTCCGCCGGCTGAACGTCAACATCTACTCGCTCGTCGTTGGCCGCTCGGAGCGGCCCGGCACCTCGCGCATGACCATCGTCGCTGAGGCTTCGGCGACCGCCGGGCACCGTATCGCGGCCTCACTGTACAAGCTCGAGAACATCATCAGCGTCGACGATGTGGGTGCGGAGGCAAATGTTACGCGCGAGCTCGCCCTGATCAAAGTGGCGGCCACGCCGCAAACGCGCTCGCATATCTTCGAGTTAGTCGAGGTTTTCCGCGCGCGCATTGTGGACCTGGCGACCGAGTCGCTGATGATCGAGCTGACCGGGGTTGAAAGCAAGATTGAAGGGCTGATCCAGGTGCTGGAAGAAAGCGGAGACCAGGTGCTGGAGGTCGCGCGCACGGGTCGCATGGTGATGCGGCGCGGCAAGCATGGCTCGCGGGTGCTGGGGGCAATGCGGGTCGCAGGGGTGCCGGCCAGCGAGCATGAGTCCGAAGTGCTGGAGCCGGATATTACGGGCGGGTCGAGGTTTGCCGAGTGAGTGGAACCCAGGTCTCAGACGCGAGACCTGGGGCACCCGCTCTTACCGAGTGGACGCTCGTACATGAGCGAAATGTAAGTACGCGCTCTCAGCAGGAACATAACGATATTTGTAACGGGAAGGAAGACGGCATTTCCATGGCAAAGACTTACCACGACAACGATGCGGACTTATCCATCATTCAAGGCAAAAAGGTAGCAATTATCGGCTATGGCTCGCAGGGACATGCTCACGCTCTCAATCTGAAAGATTCCGGGGTCGACGTGCGGATCGGCTTGCGCGCGGGCTCCAAGTCGGAGGCGAAGGCGCGCAATGCGGGGCTCGCGGTCAGCTCCGTCGCAGAGGCGGCACAGTGGGGCGACGTGGTGATGGTTCTCGCTCCGGACGAGCTGCAGCGCGGCATTTATGCCGAGCACATTGCGCCGGCGCTTACCGCAGGCAAGGCTCTGGTGTTCGCGCACGGCTTCAACATCCGCTTCGGGACGATTTCTCCACCGAAAGACGTGGATGTATTTCTGGTTGCGCCGAAGGCGCCGGGGCACCGGGTGCGCGAGGTCTTTCGCGAGGGCGGCGGCACACCGGGGCTCATCGCGATTGAGCAGGACGCGACCGGCGGGGCGCACGCGCTTGCGCTTTCGTATGCAAAAGGCATCGGCTGCACGCGGGCCGGCGTGATCGAAACTACGTTCAAGGAGGAAACCGAGACCGACCTGTTCGGCGAGCAGGCGGTGCTATGCGGGGGCACGGCAGAGCTGGTCAAGGCCGGCTTTGAAACGCTGGTGGACGCGGGATATCAGCCGGAGATCGCGTACTTCGAGTGTCTGCACGAGCTGAAGCTGATCGTGGACCTGATGTATCGCGGGGGGCTTGCCTACATGCGCCACTCGATCTCGAACACGGCCGAGTGGGGCGACTACCAGTCGGGCAAGCGCGTAGTGACGCCGGCGGTGCGTGAGGAGATGAAGCGCATCCTGTCCGACATTCAGGACGGAACGTTTGCACGCAAGTTCATCGCGGAGAACGAGGCCGGCAACGGGACGTTCAACGAGATCCGTCGCAGTGAGGCGATGCACCCGATTGAAACAGTCGGCGCGGAACTACGGGCGGCGATGCCGTTTTTGGATCCGGTTGTGGTGAAGGACGGTACGCCGCAGCCCGCAGCGGTGAAGTAAATGGGTCGGGCATGAAAGAACAAGCCTTAACGTAGAGCATCGCTGTTTTGGAAAGGCAAAGCTCCCTCGCTGCAGTTAAGCAATGAGGGAGCTTTCTAAGCGTTGCGGCAAGTACGGCGCTCACTATTAGAAGTTTTCTACCCCGGTGTACTGGATGGCATAAGAACGCGAGCTTGCCCCGTTCGTCCCCACCAGCAACGGTGCGGAACTAAGCGGGTCGAGTGACAGAAACACGGTGCTGCCGGTACTGAAGCCGCCTGCGTACACGGCATAGTTTGCGGCACCGCTGCCCAATCCCGAGAGTGAGACCGTTACCCTTCCTGCCTGATCTGGAATGGTTGCCGTTCCCGCAATGTCAGGGTAGAGCGAAGCCGTGCCGTTCTCGATCAGCTCGGCCTGTCCGATCACCTGGGTGGAATTATCTTGAAATTGGAATGAAGTGATCCCACTTACCACACCACCTGCTGAAGTCTGTCCGCTCAAGCTGAAGGTGAAGGTGTCAGTGTCCGACGAGTTGTAGCCGATGCTTGCCAGATTCGCTAAACGCCCCGATCCACTTATCAGCGATCCCCCGACGGCAACGATCGCCGCGTCGACGGTGGATTGGCTACTCCCAGGGAGCTGCTGTGAGTTCTGGGCGTAGAAAGCGAAGCTGAGTGGGCCTGTCGGCAGCTGCAGGGTCACCGCACCTTTGCCCGTGGCTCCATTCACGCTATAGACGCCAGTCAGTTTGGATACCTGCACCACACCGGTACTGCTGTTCTTGTCCAGCTCGCCCGCGGTGATGTGGCCTTGCCCATCCGCGGTAAAGCTGCCGGCGATCGCTTCCAGCCCGCTTCCACCCAACGGGATCTGCTCCTGCCCCGTGATGTAGAACGTGTACTGTCCCGATAACGTATTCGGATAGGTAGGTACAAGCGCCTGCGTGACAGTAAAGGTCACGGTGCAGCCTGGATGGCCCGATTGAGCGCAGCTTGGATTTGGAAAAATGGATGCAGTATAAGTCCCCGGCGTAGCAAATGTTCCTACTACAAAGGTTCCTTCCGCACAACATCCTGCTGTGCCCATTGTAAGTGTCACATTGCCGCTGGCAACGATTGAGGTTTGAGGAGCAGGACCGGACACGGTGTAGGGTACAGTTTGGCTGGGCGGTTCAGAAACGCCGGGCGGCGTGTCAACAATGAAGGTCTCGGATTGCGTCGTAGTCGGAGAACTCGTTTCAGGGAAAATAGTCCAACTGGATTGTGCCTGTGCGCTCTGAAACGACATAAGTGCCACACCGAGCAGCAAAAGCGAAGTGCACCCTTTGCTTGCCTTCTTAGAAACTAGACATTGGAGACTCATCATGGCTATACCTTTCTTACCGGTTACGCCCAGTGGATGCACAGGCGAGTTTGACGTGAGGGACCCTTGTGCAAGCGCTCAGCAATTAGGAATCGAAGTCTATTGCTGGTCCGCGCGCCCCGACAAGGAACCCACCACTTGCCCCGGTGCAGTAGAAACCAGATAGAGCGTTCCGCCCTGGTTCGTTTCATAGGCGGTAAACACCTGAGGCGGCACGTTCGGCTGCGCAGGATCTGTCAGCGTCAGCACCGAGCGCCCGGTCGTCGCGTCAAATGGCGTATAGGTACCTGTCCAGCCCGGCAGATCCACCAGCGTACCGTTCGCAGCAATCGTTACATCCGCTGTCACGGTTCCGGCCGTCGCGAACTGGAAGCGCGCCGCGCCGCCAAGCGACGTACCTCCACTCTGCTGCCCTGCCAGACTGGCGAAGAAATTGGCGTTGAGCGTAGTCGGTTGCGTGAGCTGAGCATTCGGTATCTGATAGCCATAAGGCTCTCCAGCAATGGCCGGAATCAAAGCCTGAACGAAGGTTCCGCTCGCCGATGCTAAGCCCCCTGCCGTTGTCGTGATCGATCCGCCGCTCACGACCGGGAAACTTACGTGAAACATAAAGCTGGGTTCACCTTCCTCAAACTCCGTGACTGAGGCGTTTAACAGCGCGCTTGCCACGGTAAGCTGTAACGTTCCCTGGGAAGTGACCAGGCTCATCTCGCCGATCCCATATGCATTGATCCGGTAGGTTCCGGTAACTGCCTCACCTGCCACGATACCCGCGGGCGAGTTGAGATCGACAATCCCTGCCGTGATGTTGCCTTTGCCGTCTGCTGTGAAGCTACCGGCCGCGGCAACGATCCCCGGCGTCGCTACTCCACCTGCGTTTGTCTTGCCGGACAGCTGAAAGGAGTATTGGCCAATCAATGACCTTGGTGAACCTCCATCTGCCTGGAACACGGGAAAAGAAGTGAGATTGTAATAGGGACCGCCGCTATCTTCGTTTTCCGTGGTGAGTTCGAAATAGTTTTCGCCAGGCATCGAAGGCGATGCGGTGTAGGTTGTTGTCCCCGGTATGTTTACGCTCGGGACTGTTATATAGCCTGAATAGAGGAAAGGGTACTGGTTCGCCGGTATGGTGTATGTGCAGGTCTGACCTGCAAGTATGGGTATGGGCAAGGTCGCATTGGGAAATTGCATCGAGCCGATGCACGGAGCTTGCGCATGTGCCGCAAGCGCGCCGACCAGCAGCGGACTGAGAAGCCAAACTCTTGAAAGACCGGGGCGAACTTGGAAGAACCGCGAGACCATCACCATACATTTATCTCCTACCTGTACGAGTTGCAGGGAGTTCTCCGCGGGCCTGCTCTCACGCCTGACACGCCAGGCGAAGAGTGCAACACGTAATCCAGCCAAGCCTTTATGGACCGCTCTGCGGTGTGACGCTGCACATTGAGAGGAGAATACTCCAGAATCTACAACTAAAGTGTGAAGATTTTACGCAGGTGTTCTGGATGAGCAGATGCGTAAAGGAAAGTGTCTGAGCCAAATAACGTCCAGCAATCGACGCCCTTCATCTGACACTCGAAAGTACATTCGAGCGGCAAGACGTGGAGTGGGGATCTTCCGGCATTCCGCCTACTCGCAATAAAACTCACTGAAACACCTGTCGGGAGGCTCGGCAACGAAGCGTAGGATGGAGCACACACAACCATGACAACAGCGATGGACCAGGCCGAGCTTGAGCAGAGTTTTCTGATGGGCAGCGCGCCCCCGCTCCCATCGTCGCGGGCCGATGTCGTGCAGGCGCTGCTCAAGCTGTCCTCGCTGCAGGGGCTGACTGAGGAAGAGTGCGGCTGGCTGGCCGACCACAGCGTGGAGCGCGTCGCTTCTGCAGGGGAGGTTTTGTTCCACGAGGGCCAGGCCGCGACAGCGATGACAATTCTGCTGCGCGGCGAGATCCACGTGCGCCGGCAGTACATAGGGCCTTTGCCGCTGTTTACGGGCCGGTCCGGGCAGCTGGGCGGCCTGCTGCCGTTTTCCCGCATGAAGACCTTCGGCGGGGTCGGCTACGCCGCCACCGATGTATGGGGGCTGGTCCTCGACCACTCGCTCTTCCCTGCCATGCTTCAGGCCATTCCATCCATGGCGCAGCGCTCGGTGTCCACTCTGCTGGACCGGGTACGCGAGGTGACGCGGATCGAACAGCAGTCGGAAAAGTTAAACGCGCTGGGCAAGCTCGCGGGCAATCTGGCGCACGAGCTGAACAATCCGGCCTCGGCGGCGCAGCGCGCGGCGTCAGGCTTGCTCAAGGAGCTGCGCACCTATGGGCAGCAGAAGTACGAGCTGGGCTCGATTTGTCTGGGCGAAGCGCAGATTCGTGAAATGCGTGCATGGCAGGACGAAGTGCGGCAGCGTCCGCAGCCCACGGAGCCGATCGATATGGCCGAGCGTGAGGATGCGCTGGCGGCTTGGTTTACAGCGCACGGATTGGACAGCAACAGCTGGCTGTCCACGCCGGAGCTGAGCGAGGCGAGCGTGGTACCGGCGGACCTGGATCGCCTGGACCAAGCGTTGAGCGGCCGCGGCGTAGACGTGGTGCTGCGGCAGTTTGCGTCGTCGCTGCGCGCCGAGCACATGACGGAAGCGATGATCGATGCAACAGCGCGGATCTTCGACCTGATCGGCGCGGTGAAGGACTACTCCTATATGGACCAGGTGCCCATTCAGGAGATTTCGATCCCGCAGGGCATCGAGAGCACGCTCGCCATGCTGCAATCGCGGCTCGCCAACATTGAGGTGGAGCGGCGCTACGAGCCGGACCTGCCGACCATCTCCGCTTATGGCTCCGAGCTGAACCAGGTGTGGATGGCGCTGCTCGAGAACGCGATCGATGCGATCGAGAACAGCCCGCAGGCGGGGCACGGACGGATCACGGTAGGGGTCGCAGTGTCCGGGCCGCTGCTGCTGATCGAGGTCTGGGACAACGGGCACGGCCTGCCGACGGAGCTGCACGACCAGATTTTTGAGCCGTTCTTCACGACGAGGCCGCCCGGCCGGGGGCTTGGTTTGGGGCTCGACACGGTGCAGCGCATCATCCGCAAGCACCGCGGGTATGTGCGGGTGCAAAGCTCGAGGGACGCGACCTGCTTCCAGGTGCGGCTGCCGATTGAGCAGCTGCAGGCGTACTGAGGTGAGATACTCGACATCACACTCCGAGAGCCAGATATCAAATCCCTCACCTTGATGGTGATGTCTTCACTTCATGATCGGGTCAGTAATCGCTTTTCGCTTCGGCATCGTTCGAGGGAACGCGAGAATAGACAAGACCGTCTAGCAACGCCGCCCTTTGTTTCCAGTACAAGGATGTCTCATCCCTAGGTTCGGCGCATCTCCACCAAGCCTCACTCGTCACCCAGTGGATGAGAGCGACATAGCCATTCGCCGTTTTCAGACTTCTTTGAGCAATGCCAGAAAGCTTTGCTAGTCCTGCGATGGAAGCTCCATTAACTGAAACAAAGTGGTCCGGGTACCGCAAAGCAAGTAGACGGGTGAACGTTGCTTCGCCCACGCCATTTTCACCGACCACAAGCTCGAACGCTCGTTTGAGCATCGTCTCGAAAGATGAAGCCGTAGGATTGGTTGGAATTGCGTTTAGAGCGTCCGCTATCTGCTTTCGTGTTTGAAGGTTCTTCCTGGTGCTCTCATAGAAGATGTTTTTCGCCTTGCCTGCACCTTGCAGCCGACCGAGTCCACCGTAGTTTTTTGTAATGCCAAGCAGCTTTCGTGCATCCTCTTTGCTCAACCGTTGCCAATCGCTCAACGCAATCGCCGTTACCTCGGGAAGCTGTTCTGCAAGCCAATCAAGCCTCTTGGCATCTTTGGTCTTGAGTAAAGCCACATATGCTGCCCACGCAACGGAGACAGCTTGCTTTGGCGGATCGAGACTCGGCTCACCTTTAAGTGTTTTTGAAACTTGATTGCAAAGCACGGCATAGCGGTCAAGCCAAGTCTGATCCGGAGTCGAAAACTCCGCCCAATAACCCTTGAATACGGCAGATGCTGAACCTTCGTCTGGTATCTCGCAAACCAACTCCCGGTTTCAGAGAACGCCGATTGCGTCAGATTGGCGCTTCCGATCCACGCCATCGTTGCCGAGTACGAGGAGAAGAGAATCAGCTTCGAATGGAACTTTCTTCCTGATGTTCCATAAGCAATTTTTAGCTCTGCCGCGGCTTTGAGACTGCGAAGCGCGTTGTGGTCCGTCAGGAAGTCATGAACACCGCACACAACCCGCAGCTTACCCGGGCACCGTTTTGCGAACTCGAGAAGCGCGTCAAGAGGAGGTCCACAACGCACCCAAGCCATAGCTACATCGACACTCGCCGCGACCGAGAGTCGCTCCCGCAGTGCCGTGAGTAACCCGCGTTCATCGATCAGTCGCATGATCTTTCACAGTCGATTGATTGTCTTTCAGCTCGTGGAACTGATCCGGGGACGTCTCGCCTCTCTGGAAAGAAAGGCGAGACGCTTTACTGCTCCACCTCGACCCCGCGCCAGAACGCGACGTGGTTCTTGATGTTATGCGCCTGCGGCTTCGGGTCGGGGTAGTACCAGGCGGCGTCCGGATTATCCTGGCCGTCGATCAGCAGTGAGTAGTAGCGCGCCTGGCCCTTCCACGGGCAGGTTGAGGTGGTCGAGCTGGGGCGGAAGTACTCCCGCTTGAGCGCGCTTTCCGGGAAATAAATGTTGCCCTCTACGGTTTCGAACTGATCGCTTTCCGCGATCAACTTGCCGTTCCATGTTGCACGTGCCATTGGTTTGTCACCCTTTCGTTGCTTTTGTCCAACCTAGCAGAATGTGTGGACGCCTCGCCTGGGAACGCCCGCGGAGTGTCCCGCGAAGCTACACGGCTACCTTGGCACGTTTCGCTCCCGGCTTTGCGCCGGTCTTACCTTTGGCCGCGGCTGTCTTCTTCGCCGGAACCTTCGCAACCGCCGCCGTCCGAAGCGGGACCACCGCGCTCGCTGAGATCGCAGGCACCAGCCCGGGACCGGCCACCGCCGTACCTGCCTCGGGCGCGTCGCCGATGCGCTCGGTAAAGGAGCACACGATGGCTTCTTCCGGTTCCTCCACAGCACCCTTCTTTCGCTTAGGCGGCACCTTTTTCTTCGCGTCATCAGCAGCGGCGCTTTTCTTGTTGTTCGGGCACACCAGGTACACGCCCGACTTGAGCACCTTCTCCATCAGGTAAGGGCTGTTGCACTCCGGGCAGTGCGTTGGGATCGGCTTGTGGTTCGCCGTGAAATCGCACTTCGGATAATTGGTGCACGAGTAGAAGATCGATCCAAACTTCGACTTTTTCTGCACGATCTCGCCGTCGGCGCACTTCGGGCAGTCCATACCGATGGTGTCCTGCTTGATGTACTTGCACTTCGGGTACGCCGAGCAGGACACAAACTCGCCATACTGGCCGTTGCGCATTAACAGCTGCGAGCCGCACTTGGGGCAGTTCTCGTCGAGCGGCACGGGCGGCTTCTGCTGCTGCTTCTGCGTTAGCCGCCGGACGGTCTTGCAGGGCGGGTCCTCGTTGTAGCCGGGGCAGGCCATAAACGGGCCGAACGGGCCGTTGCGGAGCAGCATGACGCGCCCGCATGCCTCGCAATACTCTTCTTCCTTCTCGTCGGCCTCGCCCTCCACGTGCAGGTTCGGCTTGGCGTCGAAGTTCTCTTTGGTGAAGTTGCAGGAACTCTTGTCCTTCTTGTTGTAAGCCGTGCACGCGTAAAACGTGCCGAACTTACCCCACTTCATCACCAGCGGCGAGCCGCAGTTGTCGCACTTCTGATCCGTCGGGATCTCCATGCGCTTCAGGTCTTCCATGTGCTCGCTGGCTTCGCCGAGCTCCTGCTTGAAGTGCCCGTAGAAGCCCTGCAGCAGCGAGGTCCATGGCTCCTTGCCATGCTCGATGTCGTCGAGCTCGGTTTCCAGCTGCGCCGTGTACTGCGTGTTGAAGATGTACGGGAAGTTCTTGATAAGCAGGTCGGTCACAACCGTGCCGATCTCGGTCGGCACAAAGCCGCCGGTGCGCTTCGAGCCCATTTTCTGGACGTACTCGCGCTCCTGAATGGTGTTGATGATGGAAGCGTAGGTGGACGGGCGGCCGATGCCCCTCTCCTCAAGAACCTTCACGAGCGAAGCCTCGGAGTAGCGCGGCGGCGGCTCGGTAAACTTCTGCACGGCCTCAACCGCCGGGCGTACCACCAACTCACCGAGGTCGGGCTCGATAAACTCCGGCAGATCCTGCCGTTCGGCTTCGCTGGCCGCTTCTTCGTTGCGGGCTTCTATCTCGGCCACCTTGAGCTCGTGCTTCGCGCGCGCTTCGGCCAGCTTGAGCGCGCGGCGGCGTTCGCTGGTCTGCCGCAAAGCATCAACCGACGCCAAGGTCAGCGGCTGCCGCGCTTCAAGCTTCGGCAGTTTCTGCGCGTCATCGCCCGCGCCGTCTTCGTCCTCATCGGCGTACACCTTCAGGAAGCCGTCAAAGCGAAGTACAGAACCCGAAAGCCGGTAGTTGTAGGTGCGCTCCTGCCGGTTCGCGTCCTGCGCATGGATCTCGACCACCGTCTGGTCCAGCACCGCGGGCGTCATCTGCGAGGCCACAAACCGCTGCCAGATCAGCCGGTACAGCTTGAACTGCTCATCCGACAGATACTGGCGAATGGAGTCCGGGCTCATCTCCGGATGTGTCGGCCGAATGGCTTCGTGCGCATCCTGCGCGTCCTTCTTGCTTTTATATTCGTTGGCCTTCGCGGGGATGTAGCGCTCGCCAAGGTGCTCGGTGATCCAGGCGCGGGTGCTCTCGATCGCGTCGGGCGACACGCGGGTTGAGTCAGTACGCATGTAGGTGATCAGGCCGATCTGGTTGCCTTCTTCGCCGCCCGCCGGCCCAATCTCCAGGCCCTCATAGAGCCGCTGCGCCACGCCCATGGTGCGCTTCACTGAGAAGCCGAGCTTGCCGGCTGCATCCTGCTGCAGCTTGCTGGTGGTAAACGGCGCGCGCGGGTTTTGCCGGCGCTCCTTGGTCTCGACCGAGTACACAAACCAGCGCGCCTGCTCGGAGCCGCGCACTACCTCGGCCGCGCTCGTGCCGTCGGGCATGGCCGGGGTGCCGACGGTCGGCACCGAGGCACGCTCGCCGTTGATCCCGGTAAAGCGGGCGGTGAACTGAGCCTTCTCTCCCTCCTGCGACGAGGTCTGCAGCACAGCATCGATCGGCCAGTACTCGACCGGCTGGAAGGCTTTGATCTCCCCCTCCCGCTCCACAATCAGCCGCACCGCAACGGTCTGCACACGGCCCGCGGAGAGCCCGCGGCGCACCTTGTCCCACAGCAGCGGCGAGATCTGGTAGCCGACGATGCGGTCCAGCACACGCCGAGTCTGCTGCGCGTCCACCAGGTTGACATTGACCTGCCGGGCCTGCTCGAACGCAGCCTTGACGGCCTTTGGCGTAATTTCGTTGAAGGTCACGCGGCTGATCGCGTTCTTGGTGACCGGGCGCAGCTGTTCCTCAAGGTGCGCGGCAATGGCCTCGCCTTCGCGGTCCGGGTCAGGCGCCAGATACACGTGATCCGCCTTTTCGGCGAGCTTCTTCAGGTGATCGACGACCTTCTCCTTGCCGGGAATCACGATCAGCTCGGGATGAAAGGAGCCGTCGTCGAGCTCGACGCCGATCTTGTTCTTCGGCAGGTCCATGATGTGGCCGAGTGAGGCTTCGACTACAAAGTCCTTGCCGAGATACTTGTTGATCGTCTTGGCCTTGGCAGGCGATTCGACGATCACGAGGGATTTGCTCATCTTGGGTCCTTCTGTGCCGGTCTCGCCGCCTGGGAAAGCCTGCGGGCCGCAACGAAAAGCTAATGGAACCTACCACGCGGCTCCCGGTTGGAGCCAGCGCTGGTGTAAGAAGTCAAGCAGCGGAGCGCCGCTCTCTTCACTCCGATGCAAGCCGCGGTCCCGAGATCACGCAGTGCATGGAGTCTGGTTAAGGATGCGGCACGGCGAGGAAAGTCGCTTTTCACCCGAAGGACCCCGCGGTTAGAAGCTGCGCACATAGTGCTTGCCGGGCAGATGCTTGATCTTGCCGGCAAGTTCAAGCTCGAACAGCGCCGTAAACACCTCAGCGGAGGAGAGCTCGCCTTCCAGCTGCTCCATAATCTCGTCCAGCTGCAGCGACTCATCATGCCTTAGGACGGACAGCACCCGGGTTTCGGTAGGCGGCAGGCCGGCATCTTCGAACAACTTCGCGGCGGTTCCACCCGGTTCAGGCGCGTAGCCGGGCAGCGTCGCCTCCAGCTCGATCCGCACCTGCGAGGGCAGGTCCTCCCAAATGTCTTCCCAGGTAGCGACAAGCTTCGCCCCCTGCTTGATGAGCGTATTGGGACCCCAGGAGTTCTTGTTAGTCACATTGCCGGGCACCGCGTATACATCGCGGTTTTGCTCGATGGCGAGCCGTGCGGTCACGCGCGAGCCGGAATACTCAGCCGCCTCAACCACCAGCACGCCCAGCGAGATCGCGCTCAGGATGCGGTTCCGTTTCGGGAAATTCGGCGGGGCCGGGTAGGTGCCGAGCGGCTGCTCGGTCGCAATGCAGCCCCCGCCGGCAAGGATCTGCTCGGCGAGCGACTTGTTCTCTTTCGGGTAGATGACGTCGATGCCCGTGCCCCAGACGGCAACGGTCGGCTTGCCGCTCGCAATCGCCCCCTTGTGCGCAAAGGTGTCGATGCCGCGGGCCATGCCGCTCATCACCAGCAGGTTGCGCGCGGCAAGGTCGCGCGACAGCAGCTCGGCCATGCCGGAGCCGTACGGGCTGGGCTGCCGGGTGCCGACTACCGCGATGCCGTGCTGCGACAGCAGCTCCGCGTTGCCGCGCACCCACAGCACCGGAGGCGGATCGTAGATTTCGCGCAGCCGCTCGGGGTACAGCGGGTCGTCGTAGGGCAGAAAGCTCGCGCCCATGGCGCGCAGGCGCTCGGCCTCCTCGGCAGCGGCGCGGGAGGCCTGGCCGTCAGCCAGGAAGTGGACCGCAGGGGCCGGAAAGCGCTGGGCTTCAAGCGCGGTAAGCGGGAGCCGCACGACCGCGAGCGCGGAACCGACGCGCTCTACCGCCTGCAGAATACGCCGGGAGCCCAGCCCAGGCGTAAGCACCAGTGCAAGCCACGCCAGGCGCTCGGGCGGCTCAACCGGTGCCGGGGCGACCTCCGGGGCAAACACACTGGGCGCAGGCATGGGAGCGAACTGCTTCGCGGGCAAACAGGACCTCGGCGCTCGGGCGCGAGTGAACGGCCGAGCTGGAAAGTTACGGTGAGCCTAGCCGCGCAGCAGAAGCGCGGCAAGTGCCCGAAGTACCCGGAGGGGCTTCTTCCCGGCAAGGCATGATCGTCGTCATTCGGTGCGGACGTTCTGTCTCGGGGGACATCCGGAAGATACCTCGAATCGCGCTGTAGCAAAGGGGTCATCCTGAACAAAGTGAAGGATCTGCTTCGGCCTTTGCTCCACGGCGGACAGAAGCAGATCCTTCGTCGCTGCGCTCCTCAGGATGACTCCGGAATTTGGAAGTCACAGCAGCAGACCCAGCAACAGCTAGCGATGATCCCTCAGGTGAGCCAGCAGCGCAGCCGCTGTCGCATCTGGATCCTCACGCTGCGGAAAGTGTCCAACTCCGTCCAGCAGCACGCGGGCGTACGGGCCGGCAAAGTGACGCTCCGCGCCGTCTGTTGTTTCGGCAAGCATGCAGCCGTCTTCCCTGCCGTGCAGCAGCAGCGTCGGCGTGCGGAGCGTTCGGGCTTTCTCCAACCGAGCCTATAGCCCGGCATATTTCGGGTCCAGCTCTGCATGGCCCCACTGCGAGCGGTAGCCTTGCAGCACGGTATCCTTGAAGTCGTCGCCCTGCCAGCTTTTTGCTGCCTCCCCGAACTCTTTCTCCGTGTACCAGCCTCGCGGGCTCCAGCTGTCCCACTGCGCACGCCCAAACGCCACAGGGTCCTGCCGAAAAGTCGCCCCGCCCGGCTTGCTGCACAACAGCCACTGGTACCAGTACGCACGGGCCTGGGCCAACCCCGGGAAGCGCCGTTCCCCCGGTTGGTACGGCACCGAGATGGCCACCAGCGATCGAAGGCGCTGCGGGAACAGCGCGCTGAGCGCATAGCCGGTCCATGCGCCCCAATCGTGCCCAATGAAGTGAAACTGCCGGAGCTTGAGCCGGTCTGTGAGATGGATCATGTCCTGCGCAAAAGCAACCGGCTGACCGGTCCGGCGCGGCTTCCGCCCGAGAATCGGGTTGCGGAAGGTAGACGGCCCATAGCCGCGCAGGTACGGTGCAATGGTGCGGTAGCCTGCCTCGTGCAGTATCGGCAGCACCTTGTCCCAGGTGCGCGGGGAGTCGGGCCAGCCGTGCACCAGCAGCACAGGCTCACCCTTGCTCGGCCCGCTTTCTTCATACGCCAGGCGCAGGCCGGGTAATGCCGCTTTCTTGACTGTCATGCCACCTTCGATGCGGCAGCTTAACCTTCCACCATCTCCCGATCCAGCGCGTGCTGCAGCAGCGTGTCGAGCGACACTACCTCCAGCGCGGACTCATGCGTGGCGGCCAGCATAATCGGCGGTGCTACCCCGTGGCGCTCGGCCTCAGCCCAGCGCAGCACGCACAGGCACCATGGATCGCCGGCATGGAGGCCCGCAAAGCCCGGCCGGGGCGTAATTAGGTCGTTGCCGCGCGTTCTAGAAAACTCAAGAAACTCGTCCGTTACAACGGCGCATACCACATGTACGCCAAAATCGTCCGGACCCGTATCGCAGCAGCCGTTGCGATAAAAGCCGGTCATCGGGTCCCTGCCGCAGGTTTCAAGCGCGCCGCCCAGCACATTGCGCGCACCGCTTGTTTCTTTCACTTCACGTTCAGCCATTGCCTGCTCCTCCCGTTCGGCTGCCCTGGGCTACTCTGGCGCAGGGGAACCTCTTCGATGACGCCGTTTGATCTCGCACCCACCAAGCCGCTCAACCAGATGAACCGCCTCGGCGATATGGGACGCTTCCCCCCGCTGGTGCATGCGGGCGCGACCCTTAACATCCTGCTGACGATCGCGGTGACCCTGATCGTCTTTGCCCACTTCGGTGCGCTGCCGTGGGCGCTTCCCTGCTGGATTGCAACAGTGCTTGTGCTCAATGTGATGCCCGTTGTAGCCCTGCGCGCTGTGGGCTGGCGCATGGGCGCGCCCTATCCCCCTGTGGAGCGGATGAACTTCGGCGGGGACCAGCATCGCTTTCCTGATTGGGTGTACCTGGCTGCCTCGGCCAACATGGCGTTCTGGGTTTCCCTTGCCTGGTGCGCGTACAGCCTGCTGCCGCCCTCCACGGCCCTGCTGGGCACGCAGGCGCTGGCACTGGTGTGTACCTTTGCCCCGGTGTGGCTGCGGCCCCTGCGCCGGGGTTCCGGGGATAACGCCGCGTGAGGCCCCTGCTGCGCATGGCCGCGGTGGACTACCTGAACCCGGCACCGCTGATGTGGAACTTTGAGCACGCGCCCACGGCGGACGCGCTCGAAGAACGCTATGCGATCGAGCGCATGACTCCGGCGGACTGCGCCGGCGCGCTCGCCTTCCAGGAAGCGGAACTGGGGCTGATCCCGATCGGCGCGTACGCGACGCTGCCCGGGCTTACGGTCGTGCCCGGCTGCGCCGTCGCTTCGCTCGGCGCGATTCGCTCCCTGCTGCTGGTGTACCGCGCGGAAGGGGATAGCGAAACCGGCGAAAGCAAAGCCGGGGAGGAGCCCGACCTGCGGATGCCTGATGCCGAAGAACTCGCCCGCATCGCCACCGTCGCGCTCGACACCTCCTCGCGCACCACGGCGCTCTACACGCAAATCCTGTTTCGGCGCTTCTGGGGGCGCACACCACACTTTGTGGCGCACGCGCCCGATCTCGACGCCATGCTCCGCGTGGCCGACGCGGCCGTGGTCATCGGCGATCCGGCCCTGCTGCTGCTGCGCGACCAGGCCGAGCGGTTTCGGCGCACCGGCGAGCGGCTCCGCTACCTCGACCTGGGCTATGCCTGGCGAACGGTGACCGGCACGCCGTGGGTTTCGGCGGTGTGGGCGGTACGCACGGCGGCACTCGATGGGTTAAGCGCG
>CAXTMW010000002.1:59292-60458 GCA_964245455.1 uncultured Acidobacteriaceae bacterium | reverse complement strand
CCGCGCCGAACGCGGCAGGGTCGTGAACGACCTTCAGGCCTCCCGCGATGCCGGTTTGCGGCACCTGCCGGAGCTGGTGCAGGAATGGGCCCCCCGGCTCGGACTGCGATCCGAAATCGTAAAACAGTACCTGTCCCGCAACATCTATTACTATCTCGACGAGCCGGTCATCGCCGGGGTGGAGCGCTTATTCACCGAAGCCCATGCGCTTCAATTGCTGCCGGCGCGGCCAACGCTGCGCTGGTTCGAACCCTAGGCAGCTAAATGCGGGTTGTTCGCGACGCGAACGGCAATCCCGGCTTCCAACTAGCTGTCATGTTCCCGCCCAGTGTTTCGACAGCCCTCGCCCTGCTTCAAGCCACCGTCGCCGGCGCATCGTCCAAACACGCTACCCACATTCCTCCGTGGCTTATCCATCTCGGGCTGCCGGGGCTATTTGTGGTGTCGCTTCTCGATGCAGCGATCATCCCCCTGCCGCTGCCCGGCTCCACCGACGTGCTGCTGCTGCTGCTCGCCGCCCAGCACGGCGAACACCCCGCGCTGCTTGCCGCCATCGCCACCGTGGCCAGCGTGCTGGGCGGCTACACCACCTGGCGCGCCGGTCAAAAAGGCGGTGAAGCCATGCTCGCCCACTTTGTCCCGAAGCGCATGCGCAAGTCCGTCACCCGCTGGATGCGCGGGCACGGTTTTGCGACGATTTCGGTCAGCGCGCTGCTCCCCCCACCCGTCCCGCTCATGCCGCTGCTGCTGGGCGCGGGCGCGCTGGGTGCCAAGCGCAAGCACTTTCTGTCTGCTTTTTTCCTCGCGCGTGCTGTCCGGTACGGCTTTGTCGCCTGGGTCGGTGCCGTCTACGGCCCGCGCGTGCTGCGTGTGTGGAACCAGTACCTCGCCAACTGGTCCGCAGCCATCCTCTGGACGTTCCTGGCCCTGCTCGTCGCCGCCATCGCCTTCGGCTTCTGGCAATACCGCCGCCAGCAACGCAGCTGGCGCGCCGAGCAGCGCGCGACGGCCGGGGCAACGGCTTAAAGCAAGACCCCCTGCGCGGGAGGCGGCCGCTCACGCGGCATTTTACTTTGAGAAACAAGTACCCGCCCTGAAAGGGCCGCCAGTTCCTTTCTCCCGATGACACTCCGCGCCTAGCATCTCCGGACGTGGCCCTTCTACAC
>CAXTMW010000002.1:58899-59282 GCA_964245455.1 uncultured Acidobacteriaceae bacterium | reverse complement strand
CGGAAGGGCCACACTGGCCATCGCCAACCTACGAGGCATGTCGGGAGAAAGGACACAGCGTAGGCGGTTTGGCCCTTAGTCGATCTCCCAGCGCAGCAGCGAGGCGCCTGCGGTGAAGCCCGCACCGACGCTGGCCAGCAGGACCATGTCGCCGCGTTTGAGTTTGCCCTCCTTGCGGGCGGTGCCGAGCGCGAGCGGCACGGTGGCGGCGATGGTGTTGCCGTAGCGGTCGATGTTGATGAGAACGCGGTCGAGCGGCATACCCAGCCGCTGGGCAGTGGACTCGATAATGCGCCGATTGGCCTGGTGCGGGATAAAGCACGCGAGGTCGCGGCCGACGAGGCCGTTACGGGTGAGCACTTTTTCGGCAATTTCGGCCATTT
>CAXTMW010000002.1:58494-58889 GCA_964245455.1 uncultured Acidobacteriaceae bacterium | reverse complement strand
GCGAACTTGTACACGGATTGCCCATCCTGGTCAACGAAATGCTCCTTGACGGCAACCGTGGCCGCGCTTGCGGGCTTCAGGCTGCCGCCCGCCGGCAGCCGCAGCGCCATAGCACCGGAGCCGTCGATCTCGTGCGCATAGTCCATCAAGCCTTCTTCGCCATCGACTGTCGGCTCCAGCAGTACCGCGCCCGCACCGTCGCCGAACAGGATGCACGTGCTGCGGTCGGTCCAGTCGATCATGGAGCTCATGGTGTCCGCGCCAATCACCAGAACGGTGCCTTGCGCACCGCTTTCAATCAGCTTGGCGCCTACCTGCAGCGCGTACAAAAAGCCCGAACAGGCCGCGCCCAGATCAAAGCCCCACGCGTGGTGCGCGCCGATCTTCTCCTGCAC
>CAXTMW010000002.1:57694-58484 GCA_964245455.1 uncultured Acidobacteriaceae bacterium | reverse complement strand
ACGCTGTTGCGGGGAAGGGCATATCCGGGCTCACAGTCGCGACAATGATGACTTCAATCTGCTCCGCGGAGATGCCCCGGTCGGCCAGGCACAGCCGCGCGGCCTCAGCGGCAAGATCGCTCGTGGCCACGCCGGGGTCCACCAGGTGGCGCTCACGGATGCCGGTCCGCTCCACGATCCACTGATCGGACGTGTCGACCATCTTTTCTAGGTCGGCATTGGTCAGCACACGCGGTGGCACATAGGTGCCGGTCGCGGTAATCTTCGCCCGTCGATTGCTCTCGGGAATCGGGCGATGCGATGCGTCCAGAGTCAATGCACTCTCCAGGCCGACGAGGCTTTCGCTCGCCCGTCAACCGCGATCCAGCTGCTTGATTGTCTCTGAGGGGAAGCACCCTGTCGAATGACGGCGCTTTTGTACCGGGGGACCTGCTGCGCACGCACGAGCCCGTTGCCGTTGCTTCCTTCCGGACCTGGCGGGGTTGGCGGGATTGCGCCGCGCAGGGCCCGGCACGGAGTCAGAATACCAGAACAACAAGGCAAACCGCCTGCGCGGCTGGCGGCCCTTTCAGGGCGGGTACTCGTTTGAAAAGCAAGGCGGGAGAACTACCCCCGCCTTGCTTTTCAAAGTAAACATGTCACGAAGTGACCGCCAGCCGCGCAGGCGGTCTTGCCTTACTGTTTTGCGGTACCCGCCGTGTTGCCGCCCTTGGCGTTGTAAACGACCGCGTGGTCGACGACGGCGTAGAGGAGCTGGTCGGGGTCCTTGAGGGCCTGTTCGCGGATCCAC
>CAXTMW010000002.1:53333-57684 GCA_964245455.1 uncultured Acidobacteriaceae bacterium | reverse complement strand
GGGTCACGCCGCGGTTGTGGGCCGACAAGGCGGTGAGGCGCTCGACGATATCGAAGAAGGCGTCTTCGTTGTTGCCGCCCAGGTGCCACGCCTGCCGGCAGGTTGCGGTGACGAGCTGGCTGATGGGGATGGCGTTGATCTTCCGGTCGTTCGGATCATTGCCAGTGGCGGCGGTCGAAGCATTGGTGGCTTTGGTTTGCGCCATCGCCGTATGGGAGCTGTAGCTGACTGCACCCACGGAAACGACCAGGGTCAGGATCCGAGCGCTCCAACGGATGGCCTGTGCTGTTGCTTGCTTTCTCATCTGCGTGTCCTTTCGCTGTTGTGCCGGCTGAGCGCCGGCAGGGCGCTCTAGCGGCGATAGCGGTCGTCATGGTGGTTGTTGCCCTGCGCGAGCTTGCCGCCGAGCGCTCCTAGGCCCGCGCCCGCCGCGCCGCCGATCAGCGTGCCTTTCAGTCCGCCGCCGAAAACAGCGCCCAGTGCCGCGCCGCCACCGCCGCCGATCAGCGCCCCGTAGCCCGGTCCGATGCCGCCGCCCCGGTCGTCGTGGTGGTGATCGCGCTCATCCTGCTGATAGCGTTGGTCGTAGCCGCCGCCGCGGATGTTGTCGTGCATGCCGCCGTAGTAGTTGTTTTGACCGCCGCGGTTGCCGCCGTTGCCGTAGCCCTGGCGATCGTTATCTTGCCCGCCACGGTCGCCTCCGTTATACCCGCCGTTGTTGCCGTTGCCGCCATGGTCATGCTGCGCCAGTCCGCAAGGCGCCAGCAGCAGGGCGCCGGCCAGCAGCCAGGCTGTTCCCTTTCCATGTGTCATCTCGTCACACCTCCGCCGGGTAGCTGATGTGCGCTACCGAACCAACACGTCGGATGCGAAAACAGCAGGGCGCGACCGCGAATGTGCCCTTTTGAAACACCCTGGCGACTACACGTCGCAGAGAGCGGCCGCGTGCGCGAGCCCGGTGAACGGGTCGCCTGAGGGGAGGAACTCGTGCGCGACATAGCCTTCAAAGTCCATGGCAAGCAGCGCCCGCATCACGGCAGGCCAGGCGACCTCCTGCTCCGTCCCGTCGAGCTCGTGCCTGCCTGGAACCCCGCCTGTGTGGATGTGCGCGATCGCGTCCCGGTAAGTGCGGAGCGTCTGGATAAGATCGCCCTCCATGATCTGCATGTGGTACGCATCGTAAAGCAGCTTGACGCGCGGCGAACCGACCGTGCGCACGACCGCAGCACCCCAGGCGGTGTGGTCGGCCATGTAGCCGGGGTGGTCGCGGCGGGAGTTCAGCACCTCCATGCAGACCGTGACTCCGTGCGCTTCGGCGATCGGCGCGATGCGGCGGAGGCCGGTGACCGTATTGCGCGCGCCCTCGTCATTGCTAAGCCCGTCGCGCAGGCCGGAAAAGGTAATCACGTTAGGCACATTCGCGTGCTGCGCCAGCGGAATGGCCACGGTGAGCCCGGCAATGATCTCGTCGTGGTGCTCGATCCGGTTGAACCCGCGGTCGATCTCGCCACCGCCCGCGTAGCCCATGGTGCAGCGCAGGCCGTAGCGGGCCGGGACGGCGTACTCGTCGGGCTTGAGCAGGTCGACGCCCACCAGGCCGAGCGCTGCGGCACGCTCGCAGAGGGTGGGCAGCGGCCACTCGGCGAAGCACCAGCGTGCGACGGACTGATGAATGCGGCCGCGACGGGGCTGCGCTTTTGAGGGCGTTGCCTCCGATACAGGCGAAGTATATGGCTGCTGACTACTCGCCTGCGCAGAAGGGGTGAGCGCTGCGCCTGCAACCACTCCCGCTGCCCCGCGCAACAGATCTCTGCGGGTGGCCGCCAACCGGTTGCCGTTACTCATCACACCTTCCCTACCAGATTGTGGCGCTGTAGTTCGCCCGGATACGCTCGTCAGCCGAAACAAGGCTAGCTACCCCGTTCGCACGGGCGTGGGCAACAATCAGGCGGTCAAACACGTCGCGGGTCCACGTTTCATGAACCGCTGCTTGGGCTACCGCCGAAAATGACAGATTGCAAAGCTCGACGCCCAGGTCCGCCTGAAGGGTGTCGAGTGCCCGCGCTGAGCGCTGCGAAGCGCGCTTTATTTCATAAAGATACTCAAGTTCGAGCAGCACCATGGGCGACAGCAACAAGGAGCACCGCTCGATATTCTGTAGAGCAGCCTTGGATAGCTTTCTTAGCTGCCCATTGACAAGCCAGATCGCAATCTGTGTATCAAGGTAGGCGATCATCCACAGGAGCCTTCCCATAGAAGTGATCCCACTCCTCTTCAATCTCATCCCACATTTCCTTCTTCATTCGCTCTTCATCCGCCTCGGTCGAGTCTGGATTGATGAACTGAATCGGCCGGAGCCGGCTCAACTTCGAAACCGGCTTCTCCGGAACCAGCCGGAACTGCTCGCCTTTGTGCGACACAAGAACCTGCTCGCCCTGCTTGGCCCGCTCGAATACCTGAAACATGTCTTTCCGAAAGTTCGTTGCCGTGATCTGCATCGCACCACCCTCTTGCTGAACTACATGTACGTTATCGGCCTTCAGGGTGTACATGCAAGACAATTGTCCCTAGTTGTGCTTCGTAACCAATGCGATCGGGCATAGTCTGGGCGGCGCATCGGCTAAACTTACGGAGTGTCTTCGACGCTCCAGCTTCCCGGCGTACCCGTTCCGACCTCGGCCTCGCCTCCCCCGCTAAAAATCGGCTTCGTTTCGCTCGGCTGCCCCAAGAACCTGGTGGACAGCGAGGTGATGATGGGCTACCTGGAGCAGGCCGGGGCCGAGCTGACCGCCGACACCGCAAGCGCGGACGTGCTGGTCGTCAATACGTGCTCGTTTATCGACTCGGCCAAGCAGGAGTCGGTCGATACAATCCTCGAGCTGGCCGGGCACAAGGTGGCCGCGGGCGGCCGAGTGCAGACGCTCATCGTCGCCGGCTGCCTGGTGGAGCGGTACCGCGACGAGATCCGGCGCAACCTGCCGGAGGTGGACGCGGTGGTCGGGACAGGTGAGCTCGAAGCGATTCTGGCAGCCGCCGGGCTCGCCCGCCCCGAGCCGGCCACACCTTCGCTCGTCCACATCACAGGTTTCAGCGGGCAGGCGATCGTGCACCGCGCCGCCGAGTCGACCTTCTCCGCACCCAGTGCCCACAGCAGCCCGCACCCTCCTCCCACGAGCACCTCCCACGAAGTGGGCGCCTCCCGCGCAGGGGGTCTTGCTGTTACCCCAAGCCGTCCAGAGGGCGACCTGCGCGAGCAACAAGGCCGTTTTACCCGCGCCGCCTGGGACGGCGCGACAGCTGTTCTCCCAAGCTATCTTTACTCGGACGAGACCCCGCGCCGCATTGCGACCGGCACCACCTCGGCCTACATCAAGATCGCCGAAGGCTGCGACCATCCGTGCACCTTCTGCGTGATCCCGAACCTGCGCGGCAAGTTCCGTTCGCGCCGCCTGGAGTCTGTGGTGCTGGAAGCCGAACGGCTGGTCGCGAGCGGCGTGCGCGAGATCACGCTCATCGGCCAGGACACGACCTGCTATGGCGAGGACCTGGGCCTGCGTGACGGGCTCGCGCTGCTGCTCGATCGACTGGCCCGCATCGACGGCCTCACCTGGCTGCGCTTCCTGTACACTTATCCCAACCGCATCACGACACGGCTGCTCGAAACCATGGCGCGCCACGCAAACATCTGCCCGTACCTGGACGTGCCGCTCCAACACGCGGCGCCGTCGGTGTTGAAGCAGATGCGCCGCGGCGGCGGGCCGGAAATCTTTCTGCGCACGATCGAGAAAGCCCGCTCCATCGTGCCCGACCTGGTGCTGCGGACCGGCTTTATTGTCGGCTTCCCGGGCGAAACCGAGGAAGACTTTGCGACCCTGAAGCAGTTTGTGCGGGACGCGCGCTTCGACTGGCTGGGCGTGTTTTCGTACTCGGACGAAGAAGGCGCGAAGGCCTTTGACTACGCGGAAAAAATACCGCGCCGCACCACCGAAGCGCGCCGGCGCTCGCTGATGAAGCTGCAGCAGGGCATCTCGAAAGCGGCAAAAGCCCGCTGGGTCAACCGCGAGCTCGACGTGCTGGTCCAGGGCCCGAGCGAGGAAACGCCGCTGTTGTGGGAAGGCCGCTCCGCCCTGCACGCGCCCGAGATCGACGGCAAACTCTACATTAACGACTTCGGCGAGCGGGAGATGCTCGCGCCGGGCACCTTCTATCGCTGCCAAATCACCGAAACCCACGGCTACGACGTGGTCGCGCGAGTTCTTTAATGCCTCAAAAACCTGCTGCAAAAAAAGTAAAATCCCTGCGCTGCCCCAGCTGCGGAACGCTGGTTCTGCCCGCTGAGGCGGACTTCCCG
>CAXTMW010000002.1:35449-53323 GCA_964245455.1 uncultured Acidobacteriaceae bacterium | reverse complement strand
CTTCCCGTTCTGTTCGGACCGCTGCCGCCTGATCGACCTCGGCAAGTGGGCTTCCGGCGCCTACCGCATCTCCTCGCCGGTGCACGATCCGGAGCTACTGGACGAACTGGACGGCCTCCAGTCCGCCCAGCGCGGGGAAAGCGACTCGGACTCCGACAAGCATGGTTGACGCCACCCCGCAGCCGCCGCGCACGCCGTGGGCCTGGGCCGTCGCAACACTGCTCGGGGCAGGCTTTCTGAAGCCGGCGCCAGGTACCTGGGGCTCGGTGGCCGCAGTGGCAGTCTGGCTTGCTTATGTCGGCCTCGCCCACCCGTCGCCGCCCGCGCTGCGCTCCGCGACGCTGCTGGCCGCGCTCATCGCGCTGGTAGCCGGCATCCCCGCGGCGACGGTGGTGGAGCGCGAGTCCGCCGGGCAGGATCCCGGCCACGTCGTGATCGATGAGGCTGCCGGGCAGTGGATCGCGCTGCTGGCTTTTTGCGGCTACGGTCACGACAACTGGCCACATGCCCTGCTGGCGCTCGCGCTGTTCCGCTTCTTTGACATCCTGAAGCCCGCGCCGGCGCGCCAGTTGGAGCGGCTGCACGGCGGCCTCGGCATCCTGCTCGACGACGTAGCCGCCGGCGTGTATGCGTTGCTTGTCGGCGCGATTATCGGTCACTTCTGGTAGAGCCGCGGCACAGGCGGTCGCTCGCGCTGGCAGTGGGCCAAGCCGCTTCGCTACAGTAGAAGAGTGATCCCCGAATCCGAACCCTCTTTCCCGTCCGAGACCCCCGCCCCGCGCATCACGCGGGTGCAGCCCACAGCGGCTCTGCCGGGCGGTGAACTCCAGGTCCACGGTGCCAACCTCCAGGCCGTCGGCGGCCGCATCCCTGTCGCCATGCTGGGCGAGCTGGCCGCGGGCGTACTGCTCAGCCGCGCCGACCGCCTGCAGCTTCGCATTCCCGATGAAGGGCAGCCCAGCCTGCTGCGCATTCTGCGCAACGGCGAGCAGAGCAACAGCGTGCCCATTGCGGTGGGGCGGCTGCTAACCACGGGCATCCACCAGGTCTCCAACCCTGCCGTAGACGCGCTCGGCAATATCTATGCTACGTTTTCCGGCCCGCGTGGGCAGGAAACCCCGGTCTCGGTCTTCCGCGTGACCCCTTCGGGGGAGGCCGCTCCCTTTGTCACCGGTATCACCAACGCGACCGGCCTCGCGGTCGGCCCGGACGGCTACCTGTACGTGTCCTCGCGCAACGACGGGACGATCTACCGCGTTTCAGCCGAAGGCGCCGTTTCGACGTTTTCCGAGGGCATGGGCGTCGCGACGGGCATTGTCTTCGACGCGGAGGGCAACCTATACGTCGGCGACCGCAGCGGTACAGTCTTTAAAATCGCGCCCGACCGGCAGATTTTTGTCTTCGCCACGCTTGAACCGTCGATCGCCGCCTACCATCTGGCATTTGGCATGGACGGCACGTTGTTCGTGACCGGGCCGACGACCTCCAGCTTCGACACCCTCTACGCCATCGGCGAGGACGGCACCGCGGTGGTGCGCTTCCGTGGGCTGGGTCGCCCCCAGGGCATTGCGCTCGACGTCGCGGGCAACGCGTACATCTCGGCGTCACTCGCGGGGCGGCGCGGCATCGTGCAGGTATCGCCCGAAGGCCGGGCCGAGCTGGTCGCTTCCGGCTCAGGCATCGTCGGGCTTGCGCTGCAGCCGGAGGGCGATGCGGTCGTAGCCACCGGGAATGCGCTGTTTACCCTGCCGCTCGGGGTGGAAGGGTTGCGGCTGTATTAGAGTTACCACAGGGAGCCACCCGATGAACCACGACGCTGTCACGATCGGGGTGCCTGTTCTGGCGATTTTATTCGCTGCGTTGATCAATCGTGCGGACCTGCATAGGCTGGAAGACCGCATGAACAAGCGATTTGACAGCATGGAGGCTCGCTTTGAAGCGCGCTTCACTGCCATTGAGGCACGCTTCGATGCTATTCATCGCGATTTCCACGAGTTTCATAACACACTCGGCGAACATCGGGCTAAATTGGACCGCCTCGAAAACCTCTAAGTCAGACAGCTCTTGCCTTGGAAACTGTTTGTTGCGAACACTCTTGCTCCAGCGTCACCCCAACACCGATCCGAATCCACACGTTTATGAATTGTGACATCATTGCGGTCGGCTCTGAGCTGCTGACGCCGTTTCGACAGGACACGAACTCCCTGTACCTGACCGCGCAGCTGAATGAGCTGGGCGTACGCGTTTCCGCAAAGACCATCGTCGGCGACCGGCGCGAACACCTGGTGTCGGCCGTACGCAATGCGCTCGAGCGCGCAGACATCGTCATCGCCATGGGCGGGCTGGGCCCGACCGAGGACGACCTGACCCGCGAAGCCGTCGCCGAGGCGCTGGGGCTGCGCCTGCGCCGCAACCAGGAGATTGTCGCCGCCCTGTACGCGCGCTTTGCTGCTCGGCGCATCACGCTGACCGACAACAACACCAAGCAGGGCGATGTACTGGAAGGCGCGGAGCCGATCGAAAACACCGCCGGCACCGCGCCTGGGCAGTGGCTCGATACGGTGTACAAGGGGCATCGCAAGCTGGTCGTGCTGCTGCCCGGGCCGCCCTCGGAGCTCAAGCCCATGTGGAGCTCGGGCGTAGTGCCGCGCTTGCGCGAGGCGATCCCGCGCCGCTTCTACGCGACGCGCGTGCTTAAGGTCGCGATGATGGGCGAGTCGGCCTGCGACACGCGCATCGCGCCGATCTACAAGCAGTACACCGACGTGGAAACGACCATCCTCGCGCACCTGGGCGATATCCAGCTCAACCTCATTAGCACCAAGGCGACCCAGGAGCAGGCACAGCAGCGCGTCGACAAACTGGCCGGCGCCATCGAGGAGGAGCTGGACGACGTCGTCTATTCGACCAACGGGGAAACGCTGGAGCGAATCGTGCTGTATCACCTGGAGCTCGCAGGGGCCACGCTTGCCGTGGCGGAAAGCTGCACCGGCGGCCTCCTGTCGCAGCGGCTTACGGGTATCAGCGGGTCGTCGCGGTCGTTTCTGGGCGGGGCGGTGGTGTACTCGAATGAGCTCAAGACGCTGTTTGCCGGGGTCCCGGCAGAGTTAATCCGTGAGCACGGCGCGGTCAGCCGCGAGGTCGCCGCCGCGCTGGCGACGGGCATCCGGGAGCGGGTCGGCAGCACCTTCGGTGTCGGCATCACGGGCATTGCGGGCCCCAACGGCGGCTCCGACGAGAAGCCGGTCGGCCTGGTGTACCTGGCGGTTTCGGACGGGACCGACACCGAAGTTACGGAGAAACAGTTCACCGGGGATCGCGACCGGGTGCGGCAGTTCGCCGCCCAACAGGCGCTCGACTTGGTGCGGCGCAGGCTGCTGACGCAGCGCTGAGGGTATAGCGACCGCACATTATGTGCGGTCGCGTTTCTCGCCGGGAAAGTCATGTCGTGGCGAAGCAGGCGCTTCCCGGGATAAAGCGTTTGTGTAGTACACATAGGTACTCTGGAGGATTGATGGCGAACACACAAGCGTTGATAGCTCAGGCCTACTCTGCCTTCAATCATCGAGATATCGACAGCGCCCTGGCGCTGATGAGTGAGAACGTCCGCTGGCCCAAGGCATCGGAAGGCGGGCATGTCGTCGGGAAAGAAGAGATTCGGGCTTACTGGACCCGTCAGTGGCAGGAGTTTGATCCTCACGTGGAACCGCTTGCGGTCACCGACCGGGAAGGCGGCATCACCGAGGTCAAAGTTCATCAACTTGTAAAAAGCCTCGGCGGCGACATCCTTTTCGACGGCGAGGTGTGGCACGTCTATACCATCACGAACGGCCTGATTGAACGCATGGACCTGAAGGAAAGCGAAGCAAGCTCAGCCCCATCCGCGGCATTCGCCAGGCACTAGCCTGTGTCAGGATCCGCCGCCGGCACCTGAGCGGCAACGCGGTGCCGACCGGCGTTCCTACCTTCCGGCTCGCTGCGGCAGGAGTTGTAATAGTAAGTAGGCCGGGGAGAAGGAGGGCCGCTCAGGGCGGCTCCGGCTTCAAGCCAACCCTGTCGCTTACCGCGTTCCGGAGCGCTGCCTACACCCGATGTTACGAAGCCTTTTAGGCAGCGCACTCAACGTGACTGCCCGGCCGGCGTGCCCACGCTGTAGAAGTCATAGAGCGCCGTGTACGGGACCCGCTGGGTTGTGCCCTGGTGCGCGTCATCGCAGCCGCCCACCGAGGCCGCGCCGCCATGCGTTTCGGAGCGGCGCACCCACACGACCGGCGTGAGGAGCCCTTTCTGCTCGCCGAGCGGCGTGGCCGCCAGCAGCAGCCAGGGCACACTGCCCGCTTCCGGCGAAGGCTGCGATACAGTGACCTTGCCCCCGACCGCGCTGCCGTCGTTCCAAACCCACATGGGCCCGGCACCGTGCGTGCCCAGCTGTGCATGGGTCGCGGGGTCGAGCAGCTTGGCTTCCGGCTGCTGAAACGTCCAGCCGAGTGTCCCGTTCTTGCTCGCGCAGTTGTACACCTGCACGCCGTCGCCGACGACCTGGATCAACAGCCGCGCGCCGACCGGCACCGTGGTGTCAGAGGGCGGTACGGGTCGCGGCGCGATTTGCGCCAAGCAGAGCGAGGGGCAGAGAAGGAGAGCAGGCAGGAAAGGGCGCATGGCGGAGACAGGCTACCACCTGGGCATCCCCTTTACGCGCCTGAATGCATGCGCCGTTGCGCTTTTCGGCGCGCAAGCGCCCGGTGCTGGCCCGGCACGGCCCGGCTGGTACACTCGAAGCGCCATGAGCGCCGCGCCCTTTCTGCTGATTGCCGCCGTAGCCTACCTGCTGGGCTCTATTCCGTGGGGTTTCGTGCTGGTGTCACTGTTCCAGAAGCGCGACATTCGCGAGATCGGCAGCGGCAACATCGGGGCGACCAACGTGGTGCGCTCGGGCGCGAAAGGCCTCGGCGCGCTTACGTTTTTGCTCGACGCAGCCAAGGGGTGGGTTGCCGTGGTGTTTGCGACCGGCGTGCTGCCCATGCTGCCGGCCCGCTGGGTGCAGCACGACGCGGCGTACACCTTTCACGTGAGCGTCGCGGCTTCGCTCGCTGCTTTGTGCGCGCTGCTTGGCCATGTGTTTCCGGTGTGGCTCGGCTTTCGCGGCGGCAAGGGCGTCGCGACCGCCTTTGGCGTGGCGCTGGCGCTCGCCTGGCCGGTAGCGCTTATCTCGCTGGGCACGTTTCTGCTGGTGCTTGCCGTGTCCCGCATCGTTTCACTCGCCTCGCTGTGCGGCGCGGCAGCCATGGCCGCGGCGGCCTTTGCACTGCCGCCGCATCTTGAGCGCGGCTGGGCGGTGCTGTCTGTCATGGTGCTGGTGCCCCTGATCGTCGTCCTGAAACACCATGCCAATATCCGCCGCCTGCTCGCCGGCACAGAGTACCGCTTTGGCGGGCGGCGGCCCGCCCAAGCCGCGTGAGCCGGATTGCGGTCCTCGGTGCCGGCGCGTGGGGCACCGCGCTGGCCATCAATCTTTGCCGGCGTGCCGACCACTCAGTACATCTTTGGGCGCACACCCCGGATCATGCCGCGCGGCTCGCCGAGTTCCGTGAAAACCGCCGCTACCTTCCGGGGCTATCGCTCCCCACGTCGCTCGTCGTTACCGCATCGCTCCCCGATGCAGTCTCCGGCGCTGACGCCGTGCTGCTGGTCGTGCCCTCGCAGCACGTACGCGCAGTCGGTGAATCGCTCGCGCCGTTTCTGGCGCCCAACGCCCTGCTCGTCAGCGCGGCAAAGGGGCTCGAAGATGGCGCCCTGCTGCGCATGACGGAGGTGCTGGCTGACGTTCTTGCGCACCGCCTCGCGCAAAACTCAGGGCAGCCCTTGGGCGTGCTCAGCGGCCCGTCCTTCGCACAGGAGGTCGCCGCCGGCGCACCTGCTGCTGTCACCGTGGCGTTTCCCCGCGGGCAGGACGCCGAACGCGCGCAGCAGATGCTTTCCACCGACACCTTCCGGCTCTATCGCAACACCGACGTTCCCGGCGTCGAGCTGGGCGGTGCGCTCAAAAACGTCATCGCCATCGCCGCCGGCGTCGTCGCGGGCCTGGACCTCGGCCACAACAGCGCTGCCGCCATCATCACCCGCGGTATCGCCGAGATCACCCGGCTTGCGCTCGCGTGCGGCGGCCGCGCGGAAACCCTTGCCGGACTTTCCGGCATCGGCGACCTGGTCCTCACCTGCACCGGCGCGCTTTCACGCAATCGCTCCGTCGGCATCGAGCTGGGGCGCTGTCGTCCACTCCCCGAGATCCTCGCCGGCCTCCAAGGCAAAGTCGCCGAAGGCGTCCGCACCACCGACGCCGCACTCGCGCTCGCCGCACGCGCGCACGTCAGCATGCCCATCACCGAGCAGGTCCATGCTGTGCTGCACGGCCGCACCTCCGCCGGCGAAGCCGTGCACGCGTTGATGATGCGGCCGGGCAGAGACGAGTAGAGACCAAACCGCCTACGCGGCTGGCGGCCCTTTCAGGGCGGGTACTCGTTTGAGAGGCAAGGGCGAGCAGTACCCGCCCTTGCCTCTCAAAGTAAACACGTCACGAAGTGACCGCCTCCCGCGCAGGGGGTCTTGCCCTACCCGTTCTAGACTGGACACATGATCCAGACCCTGTTCGGTTCGCTTGACCAGCCTGAGAAGCGCAGCGTGTTTGACCGGATGCGCGACGCGGTTTCGCGTACGCGCGAGTCGCTGTCAGACCGCATCGAGGGCGTGGTTGCGCTGACCCGCGAGGTGGACGCGGCGGCGCTCGATGAGCTGGAAGAAGTGCTGCTGACTTCGGACCTGGGTATGAGCACGACCGAGGTGGTGCTCGGTGCCCTAAGGGATCGCGCGCGCCGGCAGGGCATCGCCAACGGGGCCGAGCTGAAGCGTTTGCTGAAGGAAGAGCTGCTGGCGCTGCTGCTTGAAAAAGACACTTTGCCGAAGCGCGTCATTACGCCGCCCGAGGTGGTGTTTCTGGTCGGCGTGAACGGTACGGGCAAGACGACGACCACCGGCAAGCTGGCCGCCTGGTATCGCCGCGCGGGTAAAACGGTGCTGCTATGCGCGGCCGATACCTTTCGCGCCGCGGCCATTGAACAGCTGGGCGTGTGGGGGCAGCGCTCGGGCGTGGAGATGATCAAGACCCGCCAGGGCGGCGACCCTTCGGCGGTGCTGTTTGACGCACTCCAGGCCGCCAACGCGCGCCGGACGGATTTGCTGCTGGTGGACACAGCCGGCCGCCTGCACACCAAGACCGACCTGATGGCTGAGCTCGAGAAAATGCGCCGCACCGCGCAGCGCATCGTGTGGGACGCGCCGCACGAGGTTTTGCTGGTGCTGGACGCAACCACGGGGCAGAATGGCCTGCAGCAGGCGCGGCTGTTTACCGAGTCGGCCGGGGTGACCGGCATTGTGCTGACCAAGCTTGACGGCACAGCCAAGGGCGGCATCGTGGTAGCGATTGCGCACGAGCTGAAGCTTCCTGTACGGTTTGTGGGCGTGGGCGAGCAGGTGGACGATCTGCTCGCATTTAACAGCGAAGCGTTCGTGGACTCCCTGCTCGGAGAGGATGCCCATGCCGGAGCCGTACGGAGGGGATGACCGGAGCCGGGCCGCGCCTCGCAGTGTCGAGGCGCGCGCGCCCGAGTCAATCGGAGACCGCGACCGGAACGCAGACACCTACTGGATGGGCGAAGCGCTGCGGATGGCCGAGGCATCCATCGGGCTTGCCTCGCCCAACCCCCGCGTGGGGTGTGTGCTGGTGCGGAGGGGCGTGCTGGTCGGCCGAGGCGCGCACCACTACGACCGCAAGGATCATGCGGAGGTAGTTGCCCTGCGCGAAGCCGGCGGGCACGCGCGCGAGGCAACCGCATACGTAACCCTTGAGCCGTGCGCGCACACCGGGCGCACGCCGCCCTGCGCGGAGGCGCTGGTCAAGGCCGGCGTTTCGCGGGTGGTCGTCGCCACGGGCGATCCAAACCCGTTGGTCGCGGGCCGCGGTCTGGCGATCCTGCGCGATGCCGGTATCGCCACTTCAGTCGGTACGCTCGCCGCGCCCTGCCAGGCGATCAACGATGGCTTTGCCCGCTGGATCCAGGCAAAGCTTCCGTTTGTCACGCTTAAGGCCGGCGTATCACTGGACGGCCGCATTGCGCCGCCGGCCGTGCTTCGGCAGCCTGGCAGCGTTAACTATCTGACTGGAGCGCGCTCGCTCCTCGCCGTGCAGAAAATGCGCCACGGCTCCGATGCGGTGCTGACCGGTATCGGCACGGTGCTCGCCGACAATCCGCTGCTGACCGACCGCAGCGGCGGCCCGCGCCGCCGGGCGCTGCTGCGGGTGGTGCTTGACTCGGAGCTGCGGCTCCCGCTGGGCAGCCGCGTGCTGCAAACGGCGCAGAACGATTTGCTGATCTTTACCCGGCAAGACACCCGGCAGAAATCCGGGCAGCACTTAGGGCAGGACTCAGGGCAGCATGACGGAGCGAGCGCGCCCGAGCACACCCACCAGGAACGGCGCCTCGCGCTCGAGGCCGTCGGCGCACGGGTACATGCCGTGGCTTCGCTCCCCGGCGGCGGCCTCGACCTGCGCGCGGTTCTCCACGAGCTTGCGGGGAGCTATGGAGTGCTCAACCTGCTGGCCGAAGGAGGCTCCGCGCTCAATCGAGCCCTGCTCGACAATGATGCCTCCCTGGCCGATAAGCTCTGCCTCTTCTACGCTCCCATGTTTCTCGGCGACGCGGGCGTGCCGCTGATCGCCGGCAGCCTTTCGCAGCCCGTCGAGCTGCAGCGCTCCGTGCTGAGCGAATCCGGCTCGGACTTTCGCCTGGAAGCGTACCTGCGCGATCCATGGCACGAGGCGTAAAGCTGGAAGGCAGGTCTGCCGCTGAATCGGAGGCAGACCTGCTCGCGGTTACTGCGGACCTACCGGCTTGCCAGTGAAGTTGGCAAGCGCCTTTGCCTGCAGCGCTGCAAGCGCTTTCGCCTTCTGGTCGGCCGGGATGGAAGTGGCGGTCGGGCTAAAGGTCACAGGTCCCGAGGTGATGGAGGTAAAGGCAAATGTCGCGCTCGCGTACACCTGGGCATTGGTCGAGGTGATACCGGCACCTGCAGCGGACGCGCTCACGCCGTCCACCACGGCACCCCCAATCGATACCTGCGCCGACCCGTTGCCAAGCGTGCAGCTGTAGCTGGTTCCCGCCTTTTCAGCCGCGAGCAGCTGAGGCAGCAGGGTGTAATCCGTGTACACGTCAGCCAAGAAAATCGGGATGCCGCCCGTGACACTGGTGTCAACGAAGAAGTAGAAGGCAGGCCCGGTCAGGGTTGCGCCATTGGGTCCCTGGCAGGTGAAGTTAGCGATCTGGGCGTGGAGGGCTGGGGCAAGCAGCATGGTGAACGCAGCGAGCAGAGCAGGGCGAAGAGTAGATCTCACGAACATCTCCTGTTAAATGGGTGATTGCGGCATGAATAGGGAAACAGCGCAGGATGGGGTGGCGTGCGTAGGCGGCAAGTGCTGCCCACGCATCGGCACTATATCTGGCGTCGGCTCGTGCGGCAATCGGCTTTTCCGCTCGTAGCTGGGCCTTCCTGAACGGCTCAGAATCGATCGCACGTTCGCTTGCATCTTCACCAGCAACGAGCCATGAGAGCAGTGCGCGGGAGCGCTCCGGAGGCTCCACTCGGGAAGGAAACACAGCATGTTTACAGGTCTAGTCCAGGCGACCGGCACCATTGAAGCACTTGCCCCACAGGGTGGCACGCTGCGGCTTACCGTCCACGCGCCCACGCTCGCCGCCAAGCTCCGGGTGGGCGACAGCATTGCCGTGTCGGGCGTGTGCCTGACCGCGCTCGCGCCGGAAGCCGCCCGCTTCCACGCGGAGCTGGCCCGCGAGACCGTCGAGCGCACCTCGCTTTCTTCGCTAGCGGCGGGCTCGACCGTAAACCTGGAGCTGCCGACCCCGGCAGGCTCGCCGCTCGGCGGTCACATCGTGCAGGGCCACGTGGATGCAACCGGCTCCCTGCTCGGGCTGGAAGCGATGCAGTCCGGCGAAAACGCAGCCCGCACCGACTGGCTCTTGCGCATCGCTGTGCCGCCCGCGGTGGGCCGCTTCGTGGTGGAAAAAGGCTCGGTCACCATCGAGGGCATCTCGCTTACGGTCGCGCGCTGGTTTCCGGAGCGGGACGCGAACGACGACACACCGACCGGCGCGGGCGAGCTGCACGTTGCCGTTATACCCCATACGTATGAGGCGACCAACCTCCACACCCTCGCCCCCGGTTCCCCGGTCAACCTCGAGGCTGATGTGTTGATGAAGCTCGCCATCCAGAATGGCCTCCTGGTCGCCGGCAAGACCGAAGACCGCTGGACCCGCCTCGCCGAGCAGGATACCGTTCAGGACGCACCATTCGAGGTCACGGTGGAGTACCTGATCGCGAATGGTTACTGAGAAGGCGCATCAGCTTAAACCTGCTCCCTGCCATTTACTCGAGAGAAGAGGTCGCCGTCGATGCAGCTGTGGATGTTATATGCAGTTGTCCTCGTACTACTTACAACATCCAGTCTCTGCGCCGGCATCGCATTCGGTATCGCAAGAAGGCAGCATCCAGCAGAGCTTCGTACAAAACGTCAGCATTTGCACTTACTTGGAATGAAGTGTTTATTAGCGCAGACACTTATACCTTTCCTGCAGATGCCACAGGCATTGAGGAGCGCTGCGGGGCCTCCACCGGGGCGATTGGTAAATGCGGCGATACTGGCAGGCATAACTTGCTTACCTGTGATTGCTCTGTCTCTATCAGCTATTTCGATTTGGCTGCTAGGTCGATATGGACAAGGCACTGGAAGAGCAGCTCTACCGTTGCTCAGTCTGCTTACTCTGGTGTTTTCTGCACTCTTGCTGCTGTGCAATTTCGCCGTAGGCTAGCTCCTTACTCTCCTTCACTGCGGCGTAATAATCCCCCCCACCGCCATACGCCCCGGCAGCGCCAACTCTCCTTCCGGCTTGTGCAGCCCCATCGCCTCCGCCGTCATATCTGTGTACTTCAATCCGGAGCCGGTGTTGAATAGCACTACCCGGTCCTCCTTCTTAAGGAACCCGCTATCGAGCAGGTGTTCGTACGCCGCGGTGGCCGCGGCGCCCTCGGGCGACAGAAGCATGCCCTCGTGCCTGGCCCAGCCCAGCAGCGAGTGCAGGATCTCCTCATCGGAAAAGTCGAGGACGACGCCTCCGGAGGACCGCACAATCTCGAGCACAATTGCGTCCGCATAAGGCTTCGGCACGCGGAGCCCGGCAGCAAACGTGTGCGCGCCCTCCCAGAAAGTGGACGCCTGCTCGCCCGAGTGGAACGCCCGCGCAACCGGGGCGCACCCCGAGCTTTGCACCGCAATCATCTTCGGGCGCCGGCCGCGCACCCAGCCCAGCTGCTCCAATTCCTCAAACGCCTTCCACATTCCAAGGAGGCCCACCCCGCCGCCGGTCGGGTAAAACACGGCGTCCGGGTACTCCCAGCCCAGCTGCTCCACCAGCTCATAGCCCATGGTTTTTTTGCCTTCCACCCGGTACGGCTCCTTCACGGTGGACACATCAAACCAGCCCTCAGCGGCTTTCCGCTCGTTCACGATCCGCGCGCAGTCCGAGATCAGACCGTCCACCAGCGTCGTGTGCGCACCGTACGCCACGCACTCCAGGTAGTTCGCGAGCGGCACGTCGCGCGGCATAAAAATGTGCGCTTCAATGCCCGCGGCGGCCGCGTAAGCCGCGAGCGCCCCGGCCGCGTTGCCGGCCGACGGCACCGCCAGCTTTCGTAATCCATAGTGGCGCGCCATCGACACCGCCATCGACATGCCACGCGCCTTAAAGGTCCCGGTCGGATTAGTGGCCTCTTCCTTCAGCCATAGCCCCGGGTGCTGCCGGCTCTGCATCAGCGGCGTCCAGCCTTCGCCCAGGGTCACCGGCTCAACCGCGGGCAGTACGTCGCGATAGCGCCACATGCTGAAGTCCAGCTGCCGCTCGCGGCCGTCGATCCCCTGTGCGTCCTGCGGCATGCGGGCCGTTTCGCGCAGCAGGTCCATATCGTACCGGACGTACAAAATGCCCGCGCAGTGTGGGCATACCGTCTGCGGCTGGTCAGCGGACGTGTGTTTCTGGCAACGGGCGCACTGGAGCGAGGCGATCTCGGGCATAGCTCTTAGGTTAATCGGTCGGACCGTTGAGCTTCTTGAGTGATTGGAACCTGTTTAATTAACATCCGCCACGAAGTGGCCGCATCTTCCTTCTCCCCATATCACTCCGCGCGTAACGTCGCTGCACGTGGCCCTTCTTTACGGAAGGGCCACACCGCCATTGCCGGCCTACGAGGCATGTCGGGAAAAAGGATCCCGCGCAGGGCGTCTGCCAAAACGGGACTTTCAGATTGACTTTCCCCAAGTGAAACTGCGGTTACCGTCGTTTGTTCCCGGGCAACATGCCTGTCACGGAATGGCCGATACACTGGGTGCAATGACTCAACGCCCCGAACACTGGCCCCCGGTCGCCCTGGTGGCCTTCGACATCGACGGCACCTTGATGCCGTCTGAAGGCACCTGCATGAGCGAGCGCACCATGCAGACGCTGCGTGAGGCGGTCGCCTCCGGCGTGGAAGTATGCGTTGCGACCGGGCGACGCGCCGCCTATGCAATGCCGCTGCTCCACCCGATCGGGCTCGCACCTGAAACGGTACTCATCTCATCCAATGGCGCGTCTACCCGCGACTTCGCCGGCAACCTGATGGACCGCTTTTACCTCGAGCTCGACACGGCACGCGCCCTGTGCAGTGAAATGCGCCCCTTTGGCGGCACCATGGTGTTTACCTTCGACACTGGCATGCATCCGCACCAGCGCGACCTGGTGCTTGAGTCGATGGACCGCCTCCACGACCGCATCGCGCTCTGGGTCGATGCCAACCGCGAGCACATTGAGCAGGTGGACCCGCTGGAACGCGTGTTTGATCGCGGCGAGCCGCCCATGCAGGGCATGATCTGCGGCACGGTCGCCGAAATGGCTGCCGCCGAGCAGCATCTGCTCTGCACGCCGTATGCCTCCGAAATCGAGATGCACCGGACCGAGTACGTGGAGCGCGATCTCAGCATCCTCGACATCCTGCCGCTCGGCTGCAACAAGGGGGTTGCGCTTGCAAAGCTCGCTGCCGCCCGCGGCATCCCGCGAGAGGCCGTCATGGCCGTTGGCGATAACTGGAACGACCTGGAAATGCTGCGCTGGGCCGGCCAGCCGGTCCTAATGGCGAACGCCGCCTCGAAGCTGCGCGACGAAGCGGCCCGGTCCAGCTGGCATATCACGGCAACCAACGATGAGGACGGCGCGGCGCTTGCGCTGGAAGCGGCGCTGGAGCAGCGCGCGGCAGCTCGGCTGCCCGAGGAGGCTTTGCGCTAGGCCGCGTTGGGGCGTCTGTTGGCAGATAACGACTCAGGTTTTGGGAGCAACTCAGGATTTGAAGCGCTTGCTATGCTGAACAGGTGTGACAAGCGGGCGGCTGTTCGGCAGTGAGGGTGGGAGGCGATATGGGTGCCATCGAAGAAACACGCGCTGTTATCCAGGACCTGCTCGCACCCGATTTGCGCAAGCTGGGCGAACAGGTAGCAGCCCTCCAGAAAGCACTCCCAGAGATGGAAGCGCGGTTGCTGCTGGCAATCAAAGCAAGTGCGGACCAACTAAACCTCAAAATGGACTACGCGCTGCTGCAAGGCAAATACGAAGCGCTCCAGCGCAAGATGGAAGACAAGTCTACCCATTGATCCGAAGCGTGCAAGAACGGGTATCAGGCGCAGGCCGACGAGGGAACCTGCGGCGTCTTCGGCTTGTGTTCGGCCTGAGCCCTGTACTAGCACTTGCAGCACCCGGCTTCGCCGCCGAACGCATCACCCTCCAGAACGGTTTCGACATGGTCTGCGACCACCGCGTGGTGGACGGCGAGCGCACGCGGCTCTACATGGATGCCGCTTCGACCAGCTTCGTCGAGGTCGGCACAGCCAGCATCGCCGCCGATGAAGCGCTGCCGGCAGCAGCGCCCGCCATCCCTGTCGAGCCTGCCGCGCATGAAGTCCTGACCGCGGGTGAGCTCCACGAAGTACTCACCGGGGCAGGCGCAACCCACCACCTCGACGTGGACCTGCTAGCCTCGGTCGTCCATGCCGAGAGCGCGGGCCGCGTCCACGCCCGTAGCCGCGTCGGCGCCCAGGGCCTGATGCAGCTGATGCCCGCGACCGCTGCCACGCTCGGCGTGCACGATCCGTACGCCCCGACCGAGAACGTCGGCGGCGGTGCCGCTTACCTCGACTCGCTGCTGACCCGCTACCACGACAATCTTGCGCTGGCGCTTGCCGCCTACAACGCCGGCCCGGGTGCGGTCGCCCGCTGGCACGGCGTGCCGCCTTACGTGGAAACGCGCCGCTACGTCGCGCGCATCATCCGCGAGTTCAACATGCTTTATGCAGCCCGGCAGGCGCACTCGCTCCACGCTGTGGCCGAAGCAGCGCCTTCCGCAGCCCTGGCGACCACAAAGGAGATCCACCCGTGAAAAAGAACCGGACGGCACTCTGGACCGTAGCCATACTCGCCCTGCTGCTCGGGATGTTCCTGCTGCGCGACCGCATTCACTTCGACTGGGCCACCTTCGGCCGGCAGCTCAGCCACGCCAACTGGCCACTATTCGGCGTCGGCACCCTCCTCATCTGGGCCGGCTACGCGCTGCGCGCCGTACGCTGGGCGCTGTTCATCCGGCCCAGCAAACGGGTCAACCCGGGCTCGCTCGTCGGCACGCAGGTCATCGGCTTCACCGCGGTCGCGCTGCTCGGCCGACCCGCCGACCCGGTTCGCCCCTATCTGGTTTCCCGCCGCACCGGCCTTTCGCTCCCGTCGCAGCTGGCCGTGTACGCGCTGGACCGCATGTTTGACATGGGCTCGGTCGCGCTCATCTTCGCGGTGGTCCTGCTGCTCGCGCCCGACCGCCACAACCTGCCGCATCCGGAGCTCATCCAGCGCACAGCCGTCGCGAGCCTGGCAGTCGTCGCGCTCTTTATCGGCTTCGCCTTCTTCGTGCGCGCCGCGGGCCGGCAGGTCGCGGGGATGGCCGGCAGCTTCTTCGGCCGGCTCTCGCCCAAACTCGGCGAAAGCGTCCGCGAGAAAATTCTCGCCTTCCGCGACGGCCTCAACGCCATCACCTCCTTCGGTGAGTTCCTCCAGGCGCTCGCCATCTCGCTCCTCATGTGGGCCGGCATCGCCTACGCCTACCTTGAAACGCTGCGCGCTTTTTCCGCTTCGCCCGAGCTCGCCTCCATGACGCTGTCCCGCTGCATGCTGCTCATGGCGACCTCCACCGCCGGCTCGCTCATCCAGCTGCCGGTCATCGGCTGGTTTACTCAGATCGGCATCGTCGCCCAGGCGATGCAGTCCTTCTTCGGCGTCGCCTACGAGCCGGCAGTGGCTGCGGCCGCCATGCTGCTCGTCGTCACCTTCCTCAGCATTATCCCAGTCGGCCTGCTTTGGACCCGCTTTGAGCATGTCTCGCTTAAAAAACTTGCGGAAGATAGCGAGGTCGCTGAAGGGGCCCTCGCCGCGCCCAAGGGTGAGTTCGTCCCAGAAGCTTGAGCCGGAAGCCTAAGCCGGAGCGCGTATGGAGTCGGACGCATCTTACCCGGCATGTCTGCCCGCACCTCCGAACGCCCTGATACCTCCTTCTCCAAAGCTCTGCTCGCCGGCCTGGCCGGCGGGCTCGCCGGCTCGGCCGCCAAAATCGTAGGCGAGAAGCTGCTGCCCCCGCGCACCAGGAGCCAGCAGCCGCCACCTAAGCTTGTTGTTGAAAGCATGGCCGCTGCGGCTGGCGTTCCCCTGTCATCCGCCGTGAAAAAGCCGCTCGTCGAGGCCTCCCACTGGGCGTTCGGCATTCTTGCCGGCGGCGTCTACTCGGTCGTCGCCGAGTACCAGCCGCGGGCTACCTCCTGGCGCGGCGCCGTCTTCGGCCTCACCCTCAATCGCCTCATGCACCAGGGCATCCTCCCGAACACGGGCGTAGTCGAGCCGGTCAAGGACCAGCCCGCGCAGGAGCGCATCAGCGAATGGGTCACGCACGTCATGTACGGCGTCGCGACCGAGGTGGTGCGCGGAGTGGTGCGCCGCCGCTTGTAAGCCGCTGCTAGAATGGCCGCACCGTATGAAGTGCCCTTTTTGCGGCTTTCCGGAGGACCGGGTCGTCGACTCCCGCGAGATTGAGGACGCAGCCGCGGTGCGCCGCCGCCGCGAGTGCGCTGGCTGCGCGCGCCGCTTCACCACCTATGAGCGCGTGGATGAAATTCCCTATATGGTCGTCAAGAAAGACGGCCGCCGTGAAAGGTTTGACCGCCAGAAGATGCTTACAGGCCTCCAGCACGCCTGCGAAAAGCGTCCGGTAGCCATGCGCCAGCTCGATGAGCTTGTCGCGCAGGCCGAAACATTTTTGAACGAAGCACCCGACCGCGAACGCACCACAGCCGAGCTTGGCGCGCTCATCATGAACGGCCTGAAACGGCTCGACACGGTCGCCTACATCCGCTTTGCGAGCGTGTACCGCGAGTTCAAGGATGCCGCCGAGTTTCGCGACGAGCTGGAACAGCTTATCCAGTCGCGGACCGAAGCCGCCTTAGCCCTGCCTGATCCGCCCGCGTCGGCAGTGTCGACGACTGCAAAGGCCGCCGCACACCCTTTATGAGCCACCACATCATTACTCTTATCCCCGGCGACGGCATTGGCCCTGAAGTCACCGATGCCACTGTCCAGATCGTAGAAGCAGCCGCCAAGAGCGGCGCAGAAGCGAGCACCACCTTCACCTGGGAGCGCCAGAACGCTGGTGCCGACGCTTTCGCGCGCACCGGCGAGTACATCCCGAAAGCCCTTTACGAGTCCGTAGCCCGCACCAAGGTAGGCCTTAAAGGCCCCGTCACTACCCCCATCGGCGAGGGCTTCAAGAGCATCAATGTCACGTTGCGCAAGCAGTTCGACCTGTATGCGAACGTGCGCCCCATTAAAAACCTGCCGGGTCTCGCGACCAAGTACCCGGACGTCGACCTGGTTATCGTCCGCGAAAATACTGAAGGCTTGTATGTCGGGCTCGAGCAGGAGATCGTCCCCGGCGTGTGCACCTCGCTCAAGGTGACTACCGAAAAAGGCTCGACCCGCATTGCAAAGTTTGCCTTCGACTACGCAGAGAAAAACGGCCGCAAACGCGTCCACGCGATTCACAAAGCCAACATCATGAAGCTCACCGACGGGCTGTTTCTGCGTTGCGCCCGCAAGATCGCCGAAGAGCACCCGTCGATCCCATACGCCGAGCACATCGTCGACAACACCTGCATGCAGCTGGTCACCTACCCTTACCAGTACGACGTGATGGTTATGGAAAACTTGTACGGCGACATCCTGAGCGACCTTTGCTCCGGTTTCGTCGGCGGCCTGGGCCTTGCCCCAGGCGCGAACATCGGCGAGCGGCACGCGATTTTCGAGGCCGTGCACGGCTCCGCCCCCGACATCGCCGGGCAAGGCAAGGCCAATCCGACCGCGCTGCTGCAATCAGCCGTGCTCATGCTGCGGCACCTCAACGAGGACGCGCTCGCCGATCGCATCCACGCGGCGCTGGAAGCGGTCTACCGTGAAGGCAAAACCCTTACCCGCGATGTCGGCGGGCAGGCCGGCACGCGGGAGTTTACGGATGCGGTTGTTGCGGCGCTTGGCTGAACGGAGAACGAGCTGGCGCTTCGTGCTTCACTGAGAGCGATTAACGCCTTGGTGTGGTATTTGAGCCGGCGGAGATGACGGGCGCGGCGGGGGCGATGGC
>CAXTMW010000002.1:25108-35439 GCA_964245455.1 uncultured Acidobacteriaceae bacterium | reverse complement strand
AGTGGCGGCCAGCTTTTCTGGACCCAGTCGTCACTCATGCAACGAGATGATGCATCCGGAAGACCTGTTCCTGAGACTTCACCATCATGCTTTCGTCGTTCGGCGCCTCAGTTGTTGCCAGCGTGGATAAGTCCCGTTCCCGGTGCATTAGCGCGTACAACATCGCTTCAGCTTCGTCCGACCAAGTTCGCTCCCACAGCTCTGTGTACTCCTGCCCCACCGCCAGCCATGAGTAATGCAGCTTAGCCATCGTCCTTATCTTGTTTTCAAGCCCTAGGGCGACCGAATACGCCGTCGCGGCAGCAACAATCACCGAAAAAAAGGTAGGCACCCAGAACGGGAGCTTGCTGAGCGCAATCACTGCTGCAGCTGAGGAGAAGAGAAAGGCAAGAAAGGTCACGACCTGCTGCTGTCTGCTGTACCGGCTCGCAAGGCTGCCGAAGTACAAAGCATAAGTCTCCGCCGAGATTAGTCGCTCCCAGGCCGTCGTGATCTGGTTCTCGTTGAGTGCCATGGACTTACTTTATCGCTCGCGCCCGGATGGCTGCTATGAAAAGAACACGGTCTCAGCCGATCAAAGCGCGGAGCTTAGCCGAACCCCTGCGGCGTAGCATAAAGGCAGGAGCACCAATGCCTCGCCTTCGCCACCTCAGCCGCGCAGCCGCCTTCACCTGCGCCCTCAGCCTTCTCCCGCTCGCCGCCTGCAAGTCGCTCAACCCGACCAAGCAGTACTCGCAGGTTGACTACGCACACGGCGGCACTATCTCGGGCACGGTGCAGTTCCAGGGCACCCCGCCCAAACCGGTCGAGATTGACATGGCCGCCGATTCGGTGTGCGCCATGAGCGGCACCGCCATGACCAACGACCTCGTCGTCAATCACGGCGGCCTCGCGAACGTGCTTGTCTACGTTTCAGGCGGCCTCGGCGACCGCACCTACCCCATCACGCGCGACCCGGTCATCATCGACCAGCGCGGCTGCCGCTTTCAGCCCCACGTCAACGCCGCCATGGTCGGCCAGGCCGTTCACTTCCTCAACTCCGACGACACCATCCACAATGTGCACATGTCGCCCACCGTGCCGGGCAACCTTGCCTTCGACGTCAGCCAAAACGCGCATGCCGACCCGGTCACCCGCAACTTTCGCGAGCCCGAGCTGATGATGCCCATCCGCTGCAACACCCACCCCTGGATGCACAGCTATCTCAGCGTGATGGCGAACCCCTTTTTTGCCGTCACCGACGAGCAGGGCCGCTTCCGGATCGCCGGCCTGCCGCCCGGCACCTACACGGTCACCGCGGTGCATGAAACGCTGGGCAAGCGCACAGCTGCCATCACCGTCGCCGCGAACGGAACCGCGCAGCCGGCTTTCAGCTACTCGCAAGCGGGAGCCGGGCTAGCCGACGCCACGCCCAATCTGGGCCATCCGCGCTAAACACGTCCGTCGCTTCGATCATTTGTAAGTTGCGCCTCCCTTCCTCTAAGCTCGGTGAGTTTGGAAGAAGGGTGGCACGGCTTGGGTCCTGAGCCAGAACAGTTCCGGCTAAACAATCGAAGCCTCCCAAGGGTGGACAAAACCGTTCGCACCCCGGCCTATGATCGCCGCGTGCTCGAGCAGCCGATCGTTCACATCGGCGTTGGCGGCTTCCACCGGGCGCACCAGGCCGTATACCTCGACAATCTGCTCCACATACCGGACGAACCGCGCTGGGGCGAGTGCGGCCTGGGCGTGCTGCCGAGCGACGACCGCATGCGCGACGCGCTCCTCGGGCAGGACTGCCTGTACACGGTGGTCGAGCGCAGCGCAGCGGCGGAAACGGCGCGCGTGATCGGCTCCATCGCAGGCTACCTGTACGCGCCCGACAATGCGGAAGGCGCGATCGAGAAACTCGCCGCCGCCGAGACCCGCATCGTCTCGCTCACCATCACCGAGGGCGGCTACTTTCTCGATGAAGGCACGGGACGCTTCAACCCCGACCACCCCGAAATCCGCCGCGACCTCGATCACCCCGACACGCCGCGCACCTCGTTCGGCTACATCGCAGCTGCGCTCGACCGCCGGCGTTTGCGCGGCCTCCCACCCTTCACGCTCATGTCCTGCGACAATCTCCAGTCCAACGGCGACATCACCCGCAGCGTGCTGCACACCTACGCCGAGTTAAGGGACCCCGCGCTCGCCGCCTGGATCGCCGAGCACATGAGCTTCCCCAACAGCATGGTCGACCGCATCACGCCCGGCACCACCGACGCGGACCGCGAGGCCGTGCGTGCGGACTACGGTTTTCGCGACGACTGGCCAGTGATGACCGAACCTTTTCTGCAGTGGGTCATTGAGGATCACTTCTCGCAGGGCAGGCCTCGCTGGGAAAAGGTCGGCGCGCAGCTTGTTCCCGACGTCGCGCCGTATGAAACGATGAAGATTCGGCTGCTCAACGGCAGCCATTTAGCCATGGCCTACCTGGGCGCGCTCGCGGGTTTCACCTATGTCCACGAGATCATGGCCGATCCGCTGTTTCTCCACTTTGTGCAGCGCTTCATGGACGAGGTAACGCCGGTTGTTCCGGCCATCCCAGGTACATCCATTCCTGAGTACAAGGCCACGCTCGTCGAGCGATTCGCCAACCCTGCTATTCGCGATCAAGTCACGCGAATCTGCTCGGAAGGCTCGGCGAAGATACCGAAATGGCTGCTTCCCTCGATCGTGGAGCTGCTCGCGAAAGGCCGCTCGATCGACCTGCTCAGCCTGGTCGCCGCCAGCTGGATTCACTACTTCCGGCAGGGTGTGGACGAGCGCGGGCGACCGCTCGAAATCCTCGACGCCCGCGCGGCGGTTCTCCGAGAGACCGCCAGCGCCGGCGCGACGGACCCGAGGCCTATGCTGGCACTCTCGTTCGTCTTCGGCCAGGGGCTGCCGGCCAATCCTTTGTTTGTGCAAGGGGTTGAGGAGGCTCTGCGCCTGCTCTCGACCGAAGGGGTGGCCGCCACCATGCGGCACTACCTGTCGGAGCAAACTTCATGAACGAAGCGCGAAGCTGGTCCGAGAAACTCGGCATGCACCCGGAGCTCACCATCGGGTATCTCGGTCTTCTGCTGTTCATGATCGGCGACGGCGTGGAGTCCGGCTTTCTCTCGCCGGTGCTCTACGACATGCACTTCGCCCCCTCCCGGGTCGCGCTCGTCTTTACGCTCTACGGAGCCACAGCCGCGCTCGCCGCCTGGCTTAGCGGCACGCTCTCTGACCTGTTCGGACCCAAAAAAGTGATGTGGGTCGGCTTCCTTATCTGGGTCCTGTGCGAGATCCCATTTCTGCTCATCGGCATCGCGCACGCCAACTACCCGGTCATCGCCGTCATGTACACGCTGCGCGGCTTCGGCTACCCCCTGTTTGCTTTCGGCTTTCTTGTCTGGGTCACCGCCGTCACCGACGTGCGCTATCTGGCCACCGCGGTTGGCTGGTTCTGGGTCGCCCGCACCGGCGGCCTGCCCACGCTCGGCTCCCTGCTGGCCAGCTTTATGGTGCCCCGCTACGGCGCGTACGCGTCGCTCTGGATTTCGACCGTGTTCGTCCTGATCGGCGGCCTCATCGCCTTGCTGGGCGTCCAGGAGCGCCGCGGCTTGCAGGGCCTGCAAGTCGGGCGCACCGGGCACCCGCTTCGTGTGTTGTTTTCCGGTGTGTCCATCCTCTGGACCAGGCCAATGGTGGGTCTCGGCGGCCTGGTCGCCGTGATCACCACCACCTCCGAGTTCGGATTTCTCCTGTTCCTGCCCATCTTCTACACGCACACGGTCGGCTTTTCGCTCGCGCAATGGCTCCGCATTCTTACGGCGATGTTCGCGACCAATGTCGTGTTCAATCTTCTGTGGGGCTGGGTCGGCGACCGCATCGGCTGGCGCACCACCGTCGGCTTTGTGGGCGGCTGCGGCTGCGCCCTCGCAACCCTCGGGCTCTACTACATCCCTGACCACTTTGGCCGCAGCTATGGGCTGGTCACGCTGGCGGGCATGGCTTACGGGGCAACGCTGGCCGGCTTTGTGCCGCTCAGCGCCATCATGAGCTCGCTTGCGCCGGAGCAGCGCGGCGCGGCCATGTCCATCATGAATCTCGGTTCAGGCACCAGCATCTGGCTCGGCCCCGCGATCGCCGGTGTCTTTCTGCCGCTGCTCGGCGTGTCCGGCGTGATCTGGATCTTCGCGCTGATGTATGTCCTGTCCGCCTTCCTCACGCTTCTGCTGCGGCTGCCGTCGCGGGCGCCCCTCGCGCTCGAAGCGCTTTCCGAGACGCAGTAAACCCTGCCGGCCGCTCACTGCCCGTTCTGAGTGGCCCCATTCTCGCTGGAACGGATAAACGCGGCCGTGCGGTCATGCAGGCCGCGCAATGCGTCTCCATTCACGTACACCATGTGCCCGGTCGGGAAAAAGCTGTACTCAATGTTCTGTTCGAGCGACTGCGGAATCGGCAGGTGCTTCATCTCGTAGGTCGCCGCAAAGTACAGCGTGCCCAGGTCGAAGTAGCCGCCCATCAGCAGCACGTGCATCCTGGGATTTAGTTTGAGCGTATTCGCCAGGTCCATCGACACGTTCGTATACGTTCCGGCCCAGGCCTTGCCAACCATGTGGCGCAGGTCCCAGCTCATGCCGGCGTCATCGGCCGAAGGCTTGTAGGTCATCTCGCGCCCGAAGCGCAGCGTGTCGTGCGCGTAGCTGTTCATCGCCGCGAGAATGGAAGACTCGACCGACTCGGTGAACGGGTCGTAGCCCGCCTCGCTGCCCAGCGGGTTCATTGAGGGGCCCTCGTAGCGCGAGTCGAGCCGGCCCGTGGTCACGTCCGCGCCGTCCTGCAGCAGCTTGGAGAACTCGCCGCCATTGATGCGCAGGTTCGCTTTCACCCAGGTGGCCGCCGGTATGCCCGTGTAGCTTTCGAGCTTCGCCGCGACGGCCTGCTTTCGTTCTGCAGGCAGGTCGGCCCCGGCCAGCAGTGCGCTCGCGTAGTCGCCCAGCGCGTACTGCTCCACCCCGTGGATCCAGGGCTCCAGCTCCGCCGGCGCGCCCGGCACCTTGTGGTGGAACCAGGCCGTCGCCGCATAGCTGGGCAGTGCCAGAAAAAAGCCGTTATCCGTGCCGATGTTTGCGCCTGCGCCGTCTGCCGAGTTGTCAAAGCTCAGAATCTGGCTCAGGAACACGATCCCGTTCAGGTCTACCCCATGCTGCTGCAGCCGCGCGCCCAGCACAGCGTCGCGCGTGGTTCCATAGCTCTCGCCGAACAGGTATCGGGGCGAGCTCCAGCGGTCGTACTTGGTCAGAAACCGCCGAATAAATCGGTCGAACGCCGCCGCATCCTGGTCGATGCCGTAAAAGCTCTTCATCGCATCGCGCCCCGCGATGCTGCTGTACCCGGTCCCGGGCGCGTCGATAAACACGAGGTCCGCCGCGTCCAGCAGTGAGTACGGGTTGTTTTCGACTTTGTACGGCCCGCCCACCGGATGCGCAAGGTCCGGGATCGCGACCCGCACCGGACCCAGGCTCGTCATGCGCAGGTACATCGTCGCCGAGCCCGGCCCTCCGTTGTAGAAAAAGACGATCGGCCGGGTACCAAGGTTCGCGCCCTTGCTCATATAGGCCGTGTAGAACATGCGCGCGGTCGCCGGGTGGTCTTCCGGCTTGGCCTGCACGTCCGCCGGCGAGCCCGGCAGGTAGCTGCCGTCGAGTGCGAGCATCGCGTCCTGCGGATCGCTCGAGCCGACGGCAAGCAAGCCGGCCGTTGCCGTGTAGGCGACGGTCTTCCCGCCCGCCAGCGAAACCAAGCCGTCCGTGATCGCGTCTGCGGGCAGGGTCGTGCTCTTCTTCTCCGGAGATTTTTCAGCCGAAGTATCGGGCGTGCTGCCCGCCGCTTTCTCCGCGGCAGGCGCCGCTCTATGCTGCTGCGCAAATAAGCTTTGCTCGCAGGGCGTAAACACCAAAATAGCTAGCAGTCCCGCGTGACGCAGGAGAGATGAGGGTTGAATCATGGGTGCAGGTGCTCCTTACTCGCTGAGGAAGTGCAGGCTTGCTTGCTGCTAGGGGGAACAAAGCCTAATCTACAACGGAACGTCGTCCAGGCAAGTACCGATCCACAGCCGACTGGTTGGGGTGCCATTATGAACCCTGAAGCTGCCGGTTCTCGCCATCCCTGATACTCTCGCCGAGATGCCGACGGCAGTGCGGCTGACAACGATGTCCCCTCTCCCGCTTTTCAAAGCCGAGCTTTGGCGCACCGCGTTGATATCCCTCCGACGCTTCCACCGGGACAAACGGGCACGCCGCTTTGCGTACAAGCTGGCAGGCCTGCTTCTCTATCTCGGGTTGTATTTTCGCTTTTTCTTGTGGCGCTTCGTGTACCTGGACAGCAGAGCATCGCAGGCCGACCATCTCATGGAGCTCTGCCTCCTTGCCATGGTGCTGGTAGGTGTACTGATGGTATTTGCTCTGCAACGTTGGCAGGAGCATCGCGACCGCACACCGCCGCCTTCTCTTAAGCAATCCGCAGAGCTGGCTACCGAGCAGCACGATACTGCGGCGGCGCAATTATGGCAGCAAACAGTAACGTTAGCCGCCCTGCTGCAGCGGTCAGGGAGCGAAAGCTCCATCAAAACCACGGTGCTTCCAGCAAACCGGGAGGTGGCGACGCGGCGTTGGCTACGAGAACGGTTGCTGGCACTGCAGGTATGGGAGCGGCTTCCGCGCGCTCTACTCGAGCTGCTGATCCTACCGGATGGACACTGGACCGAAGAGGTATGCAAGCAGGTGGATGCCGCCTTGCCATATCTTCCAGTACTTCGCTGGGCACTCGGCTTCGATCGTGACTTACCGCCGCTAGACCGCTTGCCTCAGTACAACGCGGCCATGCTGCGCTCTCTGCTCGACGGCTCGCCCACTCCACACCCCCTACTGCCACCATGGGAGCTGCGCATCGCCCGAGATAGCAGCAATTTCTACTTTCAACGCTTCTGGGTGGAGGCAGTGACGCGCCGGCTCGTCGGGAAAGACCTTTCGCCTGACCAGATAGCCGATGCCGCTACCTACAAGCAGGAGATAGATAATGACGGAACGGTGTTTGGAGACCTGCTCGTCGGAGCGCATACCGTGAGCGAGCTTGAGGACCCAGCACTCATGACGATGGTCCTGGCGAGCTATCGACGCTGGGAGTTGCTTCAGCTACTGACCGACATCGCCGGAGGTGAGGCGGACCCCGTTCAGGTGGAGCGCCTGCTTTTTGGCCTGCTCCTATCGAGCACACTAGAACCCTCTATGCCCGTCTGACTCAAGACCCGGTGCCGGCGAGCAAAGCGATACACTGAGGCTCGCCTATGACCCAAGGCAGAGTCCTGCGAAGCAGTTGCTGGCAAGGAGAGCTTCACTATCGGAATGCAACCGAATCAACCAATCAACATCGGCATTCTGGGCGCAACCGGCACTGTCGGTCAGCGCTTTCTCTCGCTCCTTGAGAATCACCCGTGGTTCCGCCCCACCTGGCTCGCCGCCAGCGACCGCTCCAGCGGCAAGCTCTACAGCGAGGCCGTGCGCTGGAAGCTCGCGACCCCGCTTGCCGACGCGTTCGCGCGCCTGCCGCTTTCGCCCGCCGTGCCGGACGACGCACCGAGGGTTATCTTCGCCGCGCTCGACACGGACATCGCGCTCGATCTCGAACCGCGGTTTGCCGAGGCCGGCTGCGCGGTCATCTCCAACTCCTCAGCCTTCCGCATGGAGCCGCGCACGCCGCTCGTCATCCCCGAGGTCAACCCGGAGCACCTGCTCGTCATGGACCGGCAGAGCTGGGCCGGCGGCGGATGCATTGTCACCAATCCCAACTGCTCCGCCATGGGCCTGGTACTCGCGCTCAAACCGCTCGCCGACCGCTTCGGCATCGAAAGCCTCTTCGTCACGACCATGCAGGCCGTTTCCGGCGCGGGTTACCCGGGCGTGGCCTCGCTCGATATCCTAGGCAACGTGGTGCCTTTCATCCGCAACGAGGAGGAGAAAATGGTGGCGGAAACAGCAAAACTGCTAGGCGGCGTCGCTGACGGCGCGTTGCAGCCCTACGACCTCCGCATGACCGCCCACTGCAACCGCGTCCCTGTCGAGGACGGCCACACCGAGTCTGTCTCCATCAAGCTGCGCACCCCGGCGACCCGCGAGCAGATTCTGGCCGCCTGGCGCGAGTGGCAGCCGCTGCGCGATCACGCGTTGCCGACTGCGCCCGCGCAGCCGGTCGAATACCTTGACGGCGAAGACCGCCCGCAGCCCCGGCTCGACCGGATGCGCGGCTTCGGCATGGCCGCGGTGGTGGGTCGCCTGCGCCCCTGCACCCTGCTCGACTGGAAGTTCACCGTGCTGTCGCACAACACCATCCGCGGCGCGGCCGGAGCAGCCCTGCTTAACGCCGAACTGCTCCACTCCCAGGGCAGGCTTGTACCTTCGAGAGAGCCGCAGGCATGAAGTACGTTGTTATGAAGTTCGGCGGCACCTCGGTTGAAAACGCCGAGGCGATCGAGCGCACGGCAACCATCGTCGCCGGCCGACGCCGCTTCAGCGGCTCTACGCTTGAGCAGCAGCCGATCGTGGTCGTCAGCGCAATGGCTAAGGTCACCGACCAGCTTTTGCTCGCGGCCACCAGCGCCGCGCGCGGTGAGCGCGAGCCGGCGCTCGCCATTTCGAGCCGCCTGCTCGACCGCCACCAGTCTGCCGCCCATGCGCTTGGGCTCGCCCCGGAGATCGCCGGCGTCTGGCTTCCGCAGGAGTTCGCCGCGCTCGACGAGGTGCTGCGCGGCCTTGCCGCGGTCGGCGAGCTCACCCCGCGCATCCAGGACATGATCGTGTCCTACGGGGAACGGCTTTCCAGCCGTCTGATCGCCGAATACTTCGTGCTCGCGGGCCCCGGCCGTCCCAATCTCGACGCCATGCACGTCGACGCGCGACAGTGCATCCTCACCGACGCCGCGCACACCCGCGCCGTGCCCGACGACGCCCGCATCGCCGAGCAGCTGCGCAAGTACGTGCTGCCCTACGCCGAGCAGGGCCGCACCGTGGTGATGGGCGGCTTCATCGGTTCAACCGAGGCAGGCGTCACCACCACCCTCGGCCGCGGCGGCTCCGACTATACCGGCGCGCTGGTCGGGGCCGGCGTCGGCGCCGAGGCGATCGAAATCTGGACCGACGTCAACGGAATCATGACGACCGATCCACGCGTCGTGCCGCAGGCGCTGCGCGTGCGCTCTATCTCGTTTGAGGAAGCGGCTGAGCTCGCCTACTTCGGCGCAAAGGTTCTGCACCCCGCGACCATCCTGCCCGCCGTCAAGCAGAACATCCCGGTGCTGGTGCTTAACTCGCGCAACCCATCGAACGAGGGCACGCGCATTCAGGCGCTGGCGCCGCCCTGCCGCAATCCCGTCAAGTCGATCGCCGCGAAAAAGCGCCTCACCATCGTCGACGTCGTCGCCAGCCGCATGCTCATGACTCACGGCTACCTGAAGGCCATCTTCGACATCTTCGACAAGCACCGCTGCGCGGTCGACATGGTTTCGACCTCGGAGGTATCGGTATCGCTCACGGTGGACTCGAACGAAGCCCTGCCCGCTATCGCTGCTGACTTGTCGAAGCTGGCCGACGTGAAGTACGAAGGCCGCAAAGCGCTGGTCTGTCTGGTGGGCGAGGACATTCGCGGCCACTCCGGCGTGGCCGCGCGGCTGTTTTCAGCGATCAAGCACATCAACGTGCGCATGATCTCGCAAGGCGCAAGCGAGATCAACATGAGCTTCATGATCGACGAGGACGACGTGGACGACGCCGTACGGTCCTTGCACGCGGAGTTCTTCCAGGACCCGGATCCGTTGATTTTCGACGTAGAGCGAACGTGACGTTGTCTTTTAAAGAACACCCGCCACGAAGTGGCCGCAAGCCGCGTAGGCGGTTTAGTTCTTTTGATGAGGAGAAGGTGTCATCCTGAGCGGAGCGAAGGATCTGCTTTCCCCAGCGCTGAGCGAAAGAACAAACAATGGCAAAACTCCTCATCCTCGGCCAGGGCAAAACCGGCAGCACCGTCGCTGAGATCGCGCGCGAACGCGGCCACTCCGTCCGAACGCTCGCATCGCGAGACAACGAGCAAGCCCGCGCCCTCACCGCTGATCTAATAGCGACGATCGATGTCGTCATAGACTTCACCACGCCCGAAGCCGTCCTGATAAACCTCCGCGCGCTGCTCCCGCTCGGCGCAAAGGTCGTCGTCGGCACCACCGGTTGGTACGCGCACCTGCCGGAAATGACGGAGCTTGCCGAGCGGCATGGTGCTTCCCTGCTCCA
>CAXTMW010000002.1:17757-25098 GCA_964245455.1 uncultured Acidobacteriaceae bacterium | reverse complement strand
GAAACGCACCACGTCACAAAAAAAGACGCGCCATCGGGCACCGCGCTCACGCTCCAGCGGGTGGTCGAAGATGCATCTTCGCAAGAAGCTCCCATCACTTCGCACCGCGAAGGCGACGCCGCCGGCCTCCACGTGCTGAGATTCAAGAACGAAGATGAAACGCTGATGCTCCAGCACGAGTCGCGCTCACGCCGCGCCTTCGCCGAGGGCGCCGTCCGCGCCGCTGAGTGGCTGGCTGTGCAGGAACATATTGGCATTCGAGACTTCCCGGAAGTATCTGGGATTATCACTACTGAGGAACTTTAGAGGGCTGTGTAGCTGGATCAACGGAGGACAATGGGCACCTTAGAAGAAACTAACGAGAAGCTGACAAGGAAGACCCAAAACAAGCCGTTAGTAAGCATGCTCTTCCTTAACGTTGGTTGGATGAAGCACTACACCGGAGAGAATGTGGATGATAGAACACTTGGCAACCATAAATTTCTAAAGGATCATGATTTGGGAGACGAAGCTTATAACTTTGTAGACGTGAATGGGTGGTGCTACGGAAGTCATCCATCAAGTCGAGGAACGAACCTGCATAAGCTCGGAGGTCCGCGCGGCGCTGAAAGCCTAAACAGCGTCGATGTAATTTGGTTCAGCAAGAACCCGGATACTAGAAGTGCATGCATTGTGGGCTGGTACCGCAATGCCACTGTTTACTCCAAAATGCAAGAGCCGCTGACCGGCGAAGGAAATCGCCTAAATGGAAAGGCTATACGCTTTAAGGTGAAAGCTCGTCACTCTGATTGCACTCTTCTCGAAATCTATGAGCGTTCGTTTCCAGTCTTAGATAGAAAAGATGGTGGCTACGGGCAGAACGTGAACTGGTACGGCAAAGACGAGTTCTTTCGTGGCACAGTCGAGCGATACCTTGGCGATCGTGAATCAAAGGTGAAGCTTCTTCCAAGTGAACGCTTTTTTAAGCCGTCCCGTAACCCTGACCTTGCGCAACGTCAACTAATAGAAGCAATTGCTATCGAGGCTGCAACGACCTTCTATGCGTCTGTAGAAGGAGGCGCTCGGCGCGTTAGAAGTGTCGAGCGGGAAAATAAGGGGTGGGACTTAGAAGCTTCTGGAGAAGTCGACACCTTGTATGTGGAAGTTAAGGGCTTAAGCGGCTCTTCAGCGACCGTTGAGCTCACACCAAATGAGTATGAGAAAATGCAGCGCTATAAACTTACTTGGCAGCTCTTTATTGTCACTAATTGCCTCTCTGAGCACCGACGAAAATTGATTATCCGGTACGACGTTGCGACAGCCTCCTGGAGAACGGCCGAAGAACGGCCGGTTGTTGTAATTCCAAGACCTGGGGCAGTGATAAGGGTGAACGACTGAGGCGAGATGCGCCTTTGAAGGCCATCGCACGTTAGCTCAATCCCTATCGCAACAGAAAGGGCAACTCATGCAAATCGACATCTCCAACAAACACATCCTCATCACCGGCGCGGCCCAGGGCATCGGCCGCACACTCGCTCTAGGCCTCGCTGCTGAAGGTGCCCGTGTCGCCGTGCTTGCGCGCGACCGAGCGCGAGCGCAGCTGGTCGTCGACGAAATTGCTGTCCTACCCGACGCCCCACCTGCCCTCGCGCTCGAAGCCGACGTCGGCGACGAGGCAGCCGTGCTTGCCGCCGCGGCCGAGCTCGACCGCGCGTGGGGCCGGCTGGACGGCCTCATCAACAACGCCGGCTGGATGCCGGGCCGCCACCCCATCCTCGACACGGATTTCGCCGTGCTCGAACGCGTGCTGCGCTCGAACCTCATCGGCGCGTTCCTCACCACCAAGCACTTTGCCCCACTCATGATCCGCTCGGGCGGCGGCCGTATCCTCTACATGTCCAGCATTGCCGCGGTGCAAACGGTCGCCGGCGGTTCGGTCTACTCGGCCTCCAAGGCCGGGCTCAATATGCTCGCCAACGTTGCCCACCAGGAGCTCGCAGACCGCGGCATCCGCACCGTAGCGCTCGCCCCGGGCCTCACCGACACCCCCGGCATGCGCGCGATCGTCACCGACGAGCACATCGCGCGCGTCGCCGCCAACTACCCCGGCGGCCGCATCGGCGAGCCCGATGACCTCGTCGCCTGGACTGTCTTCCTGTGCAGCGACGCCGCCCACCATCTCTCGGGTACAGTGATCACGGTGCGCCCGCCGGTCACACGCTAGCGGATCCGCGCGAGGGTCCTCGCGATGGTCGCAAGGACACCTACCGCGAAGGAGCCGGCACCGAAATCCTGTTCTTCTTCCGGTGGGGCCACTGCTATCCTCATCTCACTCCGCCTCATGCGAAAGGTGCACACCTCAAGTGAAGCTCCGCGCCATGCTTCTGCTCGTGCTCGCTACCCCCGCGCTCGCCCAAACTGCGCACCCAGCCGCCGACCCGCTCGCGCCGCTCAGCTTCCTTGAAGGCACCTGGGACGCGCAGGCGCAGGGCAGCGGTGCCGCCGCGGTCGGCACCTATTCCTTCAGCCGCGAGCTCGGCAGCCACATCCTGGCGCGCCACAGCACCACGCCCGGTACCTGCAAAGGCCCGTCCACCTTTGACTGCGAACACGGCGACCTGCTCTACATCTATGCGGACGCGCCCGGCGCACCGTTGTCGGCCATCTACTTCGACAACGAGGGCCATGTGATCCACTACGCGGTCACGACACCGACGCCGACGGAGGCTGTTTTTCTTTCGACCGAGCCGGGCCCGCAGTTCCAGCTGGTCTACGAGCGCAAAACCACGATGATGTCCGGCAAGTTCCAGATGCGCATGCCCGGCGAGTCTGCATGGCGCTCATACCTGGAGTGGAGCGGGGCTAAAAAGTAGCGGCTCCGAGAACTCAGCCCCGGGAGCTACGTGCGCCGATAGAACTCCGGCAGCTCCGGCCGGCTCTCCAGATACTTGAGCGACGCATCGAAAGCATGCGTGGAGGTGTGCGCCGACCGCCGCAGAGCCTCACGGGCAAACCGGCTTACCGTCCGCGCCAGCGCATCGTCATGCAGGTGCGGCACGTCGCGCAGTGCGGCAAGTATCGGGGCCGCATCGCGCCCTTCCGCCATGGCTGCCCGTATCTGCTGCTCGACATAGCCGGCAGCGCGACCGCGGCATTGCAGCTCCAGCGCGAACCGGTCAGGGTCCGACCCGGCAAGCTCACCATCGGCAAACAGGAGCAGGTCCAGCTGGAACCAGACCTCCATGACGCCGGGCAGCACCTGCTGCGCTGTACGCGCCCCGGGCACGCGTCCTGAGGTGTATCTCGCGGCCTGCACGCCTTCCACGGGCACCTCGCCGATGCCGCCGTCGGGCGTCAAACGTAGCCGTGAACCCGAAGCTGCGACTGGGCGCGTCCCGACCTCCCCATAGCTGTCGACACTGAAGGTCCGGGTTCTGCTTTTCTCCTCCGCATCCACAAACGTCCAGCGCCAGGCCAGCGCGGTCAGGTCTTTTGCTCCCGCGTTCTCCAGAACCACCGTTCCGGCATCTTCTTCCACGCCGCCCAGCAGCTGCCGCAGCGGCAGGCTGCGTACGGCAGCTTCCTGCAGGCGACCAAAGGCCGGCAGCTCGCGCTCGATGTAGCGTGAAAGCTCAATCTCGTCCAAGGGGCTGGGCACAATATGGAGCCACATGCCTCCAGTATCCAGCAAATAACCGACAGCTAAATGACGGCTGCCGGACAACGCCCGGAGCGCCGTGGCTACCGGTACTCCGCCGGCACTGCCCCGCGCTCGCGCTCCTTTACCTTCTTTGCCGGTACCCCTGCGTACACCCCAAACGGCTCCAGGTCGCGTGTTGCGATCGAGCCCAGTCCCAGGATCGCCCCGTTCCCTAAATTGACCCCCGGCGACACAATTGCCCGGGCGCACACCCAGCTGTACGCCCCCAGCCGCATCGGCGCGGAGACCAGCGGAAAATCCGGGTGATTATAGGTATGAGTAGCGCCGCACACATACGCACCTTGCGACACGATCGCGTGCGAGCCGAGGAAAAACGGCGATGGGTTATACAGCTCCGCATCATCGGCCAGCGAAACGCGGTCCTCGCACCGGAGGTTCCACGGCGCCCAGATCCGCCCCTTCGGGTAGAAGTGGCACTTGGCTCCCAGCTTCGCCCCGAACAGCTTCAGCAGCGCCGCCCGCCAGGCATGCGCTGGCCGCGGCGAAGTCCGGTACAGCAGCACGTAGACCACACCCCACAGCAGCCGCGCCGCCCGGTTCCCGATCGAGTACGCCGGCCGCAGCGTCGGGTCCTGCTCCAGCTCTTCCTGCACCTCCTCAGCCACGCTTCGCTCCCTTGTTCCGCACTTCGTCCAGCATTTCCGCCGTTTTCAGCACAATCAGCCACTCGTAAAACGCTTGCAGGGTCGAGTACACAAACCCCGCGCGCCCGTCCAGTATCCCGCGCCGGTAAAACATCAGGTACGCCCAACGCATCAGCGGCCGCCCGGGCAGCGAGTAGAACACCGCCTTGCGCGCCGCGTGCTTCACGTTGAAGTCCTTGGCAAACAGCGCCTTGGTCCAGGAAACCTCGCCGGCAAACGCGCTCCCGGCCACAATCTTCGCCTCGCCCGATGAGTAGCTGTTGTGCTTGGCCACCCAGTGCGTCAGCCCCTTCGAGAACGGGTAATGATCAAAGAACGCCGCCTCCGCGTCCGCCGGGTCGTCCAGATCCACAATCGCGCCGTCTACCTCGACCACCTCGTTCACATCCCGCCGAAACCGCGCCCGCCCCAGGCGCACTACCCGGATATAGAACGGCGTGGTCTGCGCGTGCTTGAGCCACCGGCCCAGGAAGTAGTCGCGCCGCCGTAGCCGAAAGGCGTCCACCCCCTCAGACGCCTCGGCGGTTCGCCGCGCCAGCAGATCCGCAAGCCCGCCGCTCGCCCGCTCGTCCGCATCCAGAATCAGCAGCCATGGATACCGGTAGGCCACCTCGCTCAAGCCGGCATTGCGCTGCCCGGCATAGCTGTCAAACACCCTCTGGTGCACATGCGCGCCGTGTGCCCGAGCCACCTCCGCGGTCCCATCCGTGCTGAACGAGTCCAGCACGTGCACGTCGTCCGACCAGGCCACCGAGGCGAGGCATCCCGGCAGGTCCTGCTCTTCGTTCTTCGTGATGATGAGCACAGACAGCATAGGCGCGGCGCGCGAATCTCCGGGCTGCCTTCATCCAAGGACCCTGACAGGTCAGGTGCGGGAATCTAAGTCCGGGACCTAAGATCCGGGAACCTGAGTCCGAGAGCAGCCCCAGTAGTGTATCCGCCAAGCTGCCCTCGGGCCGCTCAGGCCTTCACACCTTCCATCTCCGGCCCGGCAAGCCCTTCGGCCAGCAGCTCGCGTGTCTTCAGCACAATCTGCCATTCATATACAGCCTGCAGCGTTGCGTAGATCACCCCGGCCTTGCCGTCGAGCACGCCCCCGCGCACAAACAGCAGGTACGCCCAGCGCACCGCCGGCCGCGCCGGCAGCAGGTAAAAGATCGCCTTTTGCGCCCGGCGCCGCGTGTGGAAGTCACGGTGGAACAGCGCTGTCCGCAGACTGATGTCGTGCTCAAAAGTCCGCTCGGCCACGATCCGCGCTTCCATCGCCGAGTACTTGTTGTGCTTCTCAAACCAGCGGTCGAGCCCCTTCGAGAAGGAGTAATGGTCGAACCGCGTTTCCAGCTGACGCGTTTGGCCTTCCACTTCCAGAAACTCGTTGATATCGCGCGTGTAGCGCACGTGTCCGACCCGCACCAGGCGCGTGTACAGCGCCATCATTTGCGCGTGTCGCAGGTGGTGTCCCAGAAAGTGGTCGTCCCGACGAATTCGGAAGGCATCAACCCCCTCCGGCGCCTTCCGGCACGCCTCAACCGCCTCGGCCCACAGCACCGGGTTCAGCCGCTCATCCGCGTCCAGGATGAACACCCACGGGTGCTTGAACGGGATCGTATCGAGCGCCGCATTGCGCTGCGCTGCATAGGAGTCAAACTTGCGCTGGTGTACGTGCGCCCCCAGTTGCGCGGCGAGCTCAACCGTCCGGTCAGTGCTGCAGGAATCGAAGATGTGGACGTCGTCGCAGAAGCGGACCGATGCCAGGCATTCCGGCAGGTCAAGCTCCTCATTCTTGGTCAGGATCACTACGGAGATCATCAGCTTCAGCCCTCGCGTCGTTACTCGATCCTCTCTGAGTAACTCTGTCCTCCCAATCGACGCGAAAGGAGCTATACACGAGTTCCTGACTGAATCATTCCCGGCGTCTTTCCAAAATGGAACAATGGATCAGGGCCTCTGCGCGCGAGCCCGTTTCAGAACATTCGTCTTTATGTCCTTCCCGTTCGGCGTGCGGAGAAACACATGCTCTCCCTCAACGGACGCTTCCACCGGATCACCGACAATCAGACCCTTGGTGTAATCCTTAGTTCGCGCGCTCACTCGCTCGCCCTGCACCGTGTACACGACGTCCGCAATCTGGACAACGTAGATTGCCCGTGCCAAGGTCGAGCCCTCATGCAGTCTCTCGTCCACCGTTGCGTCCAGCAGCGTTCCCTGCGTGTACGCATGATCCTTCGCCAACCCCGTATGCGCGCACATCAGCATTGCCATGGAAAGCGAGTAAATGGCACAACTTCGTCTCATAGGTCCTCCGATTGATTACTCAGCCCGGTAATCATAGGTCAGAGAATTCTCAGCGCGCCTGGCTAAATCGTTGAAGCGCACACCTAAGTACCTCTTGGGAAGCCCGCTTCAGCGAAGAAGCGTCGTCCGCGAGTTCTCCGCAAAGCGGTATAGACTCGACCTGATATGGACCTCGTAGGCTGCGGAACAGCGCTGGTCACCCCTTTTCGCGCCGACGGCGCGCTCGACGAGCCGACCTTGCGCGCGCTGGTCGACTGGCAGATCGGCACCCCTGGCACCCCACCGCGTACCACCCTGTCCGGCAGCCCGCAAACCCTGCCCCACGGCGTTGACTGGCTGGTTGCCTGCGGCACCACCGGCGAAACTCCAACCCTGTCGCACGACGAGTGGGTCGGCGTTCTCCGCATCGTGGCCGCGCAAGCCGCGGAGCGCGTCCCGGTCTGGGCCGGCACCACCAGCAACTCCACCCGCGAGGCGGTCGAGCGCGCGCGGGAGGCGTCCTCCATCCCCGGCATCACCGCCGTGCTTTCCGCAAGCCCTCCCTACAACAAGCCCAGCCAGGAAGGCCAGTTTCAGCATTTTGCCGCCGTGGCCCGCGCGATTGCGCCCTTTCCCGTCGTGCTTTACAACATTCCCGGGCGCACCGGCGTTAACCTTGAGCCCGCCACCGTTGCCCGCCTCGCCGAGCACGCCCCCAACATC
>CAXTMW010000002.1:17223-17747 GCA_964245455.1 uncultured Acidobacteriaceae bacterium | reverse complement strand
CTATGAAGGAGTCGAGCGGCTCGCTCGCTCAGATCACCGAGCTGCTCACTCTCGTGCCCCGGCGCTTTTCGGTCTACGCCGGCGATGACGCCATGGCCCTCGGCGTCCTGGGCGCGGGCGGCGCCGGCCTTATCTCCGTCGCCTCTAACGTCGCGCCCGCGCCCATGGCCGCGCTCGTGCACGCCGCGCTTGCCAATGATTGGGCCACCGCGCGCCGGCTCAACCATACGTACTTTCCGCTGATGCTCGCGAGCTTTCTTGAGCCCAACCCCGGCCCTGTGAAGGCTCTGCTCGCCATGATGGGCCGCCTGCACGAAACCTACCGGCTGCCCATGGTTCCAGTAGCCGCCGCTACGCGCGAGCGGCTGCACCAGCTCGCCGGTGAGCTCGGTCTGCTCGACCGGCCGGCAGAGCAGCCAGACGAGCAGCCGGCCCAGCAGCCCGCTCAGACCATCGCTCACGTGTGAGGAGCTCGCGAGGTCGGCCGACCCGCACTGAAGACTCTTGACCGCACCTCCTTCACC
>CAXTMW010000002.1:4971-17213 GCA_964245455.1 uncultured Acidobacteriaceae bacterium | reverse complement strand
ATCATCCGCGTCCACCAGCACACCTCCACGGAAAGGCCCACGCCCCATGCCCGCCAGCACCTCCGCCGACAAATCCTCCCCCTTCTACCGGCCGCTGCAGCAGCGGGTTGAAGCTGCCATTGCTGCCGTCGACGCGGGCGGCGACTCTTACGGGGCGCAAGATGCCTTTCTTGCCCTCCGAGAAGGCCTGGAAGCCGGCACCGTCCGCGCCGCCGAGCCCGACCCTTCCGTCCCGCTCGGCTGGAGAGTCAACCCATGGGTCAAGCGCGGCATCCTGCTCGGCTTCCGCATCGGCGATTCCATCGGCATGGGCCCATCAGTTTCTGCTGATGAGGAAGGAGACCCGCTGTATCCCTCGATCGACAAACGCACGCTCCCGCTGCGCGCCTGGCCTTTGCGCAGCGGCGTGCGCATAGTCCCCGGCGGCGCTTCGGTCCGCTCCGGCGCGTACCTTGCTCCGGGCGTCATCGCCATGCCGCCCTGCTACGTCAACGTCGGTGCTTATGTCGATGCCGGCACCATGGTCGACTCGCACGCACTGGTTGGCTCCTGCGCGCAGATCGGCCGCAGGGTTCACCTGAGCGCCGCCGCGCAGATCGGCGGCGTTCTCGAGCCTGTCAACGCCGCGCCCGTCATCCTTGAGGACGACGTGCTCGTCGGCGGCAACTGCGGCGTGTATGAGGGCACACTCGTCCGCCGCGGCGCTGTGCTCGCCGCCGGGACCGTCCTCACCCGCGGCACCCCGGTGTACGACCTCGTCCGCGGCGAGGTGTACCGCGCGACAACGGACGCGCCCCTCATCATTCCTGAAAACGCCGTTGTCGTCCCCGGAGCGCGCTCCGTGACCAAGGGCAAGGCCGCCGAGTGGGGCCTCAGCGTCTATACCCCGGTCGTCGTCAAGTACCGCGATGACAAAACTGAACTCAGCCTTGCGCTGGAAGAGCTGCTGCGCTGAAATGCAACACAGCCTGATAAAACCATTCGACTTGACTAGCTAACCAAAATTAGGCAACATAGAAAACATCACAAAGTGAGGAGGGCGCCCGTGTTCGCATCCACAACCTTTGAGGCCAAGTCGAACCTTTCCGAGCTGCTCCGCAAGGCGCAATCCGGGGAAACAGTCATCATCACTTCCGGACGCGATAAAACTCCGGTCGCGCGCCTTGAAGCCATTTGCCCGAAGCCGAAGACGCGCCTCGGTGCCCTGCTGACGCCCGGCTTCACTCTCACCTCGGCTTTTTTCGAGCCGCTGCCGGAAGAGGAGCTCCGCCTCTGGAACGGCGAGGGTGAGTGAAGCTTCTGCTCGACACCAATGCCCTGCTTTGGGCCACGCTCGACCCTGACTCGCTGAGCCGCGCCGCAGCCGGCGCTATCTCGGACGACCGCAATACCATTCTCGTTTCCGCCGCTTCCGCCTGGGAGATCGCCACCAAGGTCCGCATCGGCAAACTCCCAGGCGCGGAGGTGCTGGAACGCAACTTCCTCGACGTCATGCGGGACGCCGGCTACGAACTGCTGCCCATCGCAATAGAAACAGCCCTGCGCGCCGGCCGGCTCACCGGCGAACACCGCGATCCGTTCAATCGCATCCTCGCAGCCCAGGCGCTTGACGCAGATATGCCCATCGTCAGCGCCGACCGCGAGCTAGACTCGTTTGCCATCCGCCGCATCTGGTAAACCGCAGCGGCGCAGCGCGTACCAAGGTCACGACCCGAGCGAGCGTGCCTGGGCGGAGTCAGGAAGCGGCTGGTTCTTCGTATACGCGCATCCAGAGTAAGTTATGGTCCCCGTTCTGCTCATCCCCGGCATGCTTTGCACTGTGGAATTGTTTTCGCCTCAGCTGGCAGCGCTGTGGCCCTACGCCGCAGTCACTGTGGCCTCCACGCTGGAGGGCGAAACGATCGCTGCGATGGCGGAAGCCATCCTTGCCACAGCCCCGCCGCGCTTTGCGCTGGTCGGCATGTCTCTGGGAGGGTTCATCGCCTTTGAAATTCTGCGCCAGGCCCCGCAACGCGTGGTGAAGCTGGCGCTGCTGAGCACCTCTGCCCGCCCAAATACGCCGGAGGAAACAATCCAGTTCCAGGCCCTGGTTGCCCAGGCGCGCAGCGGCGACTTCGGGGCCTTACTGGCGCAGGCTCTGACGGCGATCCTGCACCCGTCGAAACAGAGTGATGTGGCCCTGCAAGAAGTAAACGTACGCATGGGCTTGATCGTTGGCGTTGAAGGATTCGCGCGGCAGGTCGAGGCGCTCAACACGCGGGCAGACAGCCGTCCCGGTCTCGCCGCCATCTCTGTTCCCACACTTGTTCTGGTCGGCGACAGCGATCCGCTGCAACCGCCAAACCGGGCTCAGGAGATAGCATCCGCCATCCCAGGAGCCCGGCTCGTAACCATTCCGGAATGCGGCCACGGGTGCACGCTCGAACAACCTGAGGCAGTCAATCGCGCCCTGATCGAGTGGATCGCCGCCTAAGCCGTACCGGTCATTAGCCGATGCTCTAGCAAGCCGATGCTCTCGCAACGGGTAGCCCATGACGATTTCAAATGCGGTGCTGAAAGCATTCCAGGCGCGCCTGGGCGCGCCTGGAATACCCGTCCATCTTTAATGGGCTCCGTCCACGCTCAGCGCATAGACCTTGTTGTTTGTTGCTCCAAGCAGCCTATAGCCGGAGCTCCAGTAAAGGGTTCCATCGACAATGGCCGGGGCAGAAATCGAAGTACCGCCGCTCGGGAAAACAAACAGGGTCTCTCCGGTTGCGGCGTCCAGGGCGAGGAAGTTGCCGGCCTGATCTTCCCCATACATCACGCCATTCGCAACACTTACTGAGCCATACGTATCCGCGTAGGCTCCCGGCGGTGGAGCGAGCTTGGTTCCCTTGAACTCTGAGTCATCGACCGCCAAAGCTGCAGTTGGCGTCTGCCACACAATCTTTCCGGTTGCCGGGTCGAGCGCCGACCAGTACCCGCCATTTGTCTGTTTACCCGAAACAAGTTTTGTCGAAACATAATTGGCGTTGCCCTCGGGAACATAAATCCGCTTGCCGTCCGTAGCCGTGCCGTACTCGATGCCGCCGTACCGTCCACCGGCACCGACCTGCGTGGCCCAGACGATGTTTCCCGTGTCACGATCCATCGCCCAGTACACGCCGCTCTTTTGCCCCGCGCCGACCAGCTGCCGCTCGGTGCCTTTGATGTCTGCTGTAAACAGGTTAGGCGCGGAGCCGAAGTCGGTGTCCTCGCCGTGCGGTGTCGGGCAGGGCGTGGCCGGATCCGGAATAACGTTCACGCAGGTATCGATCGCGGTGTCCTGGAAGGTGAACCGCTGCGCCCACTTGACCGCGCCGCTGTTGATATCGAGTGACAGAACGCTGTCGATGTGATCCCGCGGATCGAGGCAGGCCTCTAACTGCTGATTCGTCGTCGCGTTCCCCTGGCAGGCGGTGACTGCGCTGGGCACCGAATAGTTGTTCCCGGTATCGACGTACACAGCCCCTCTCGTCAGGTCAACCGCCAGATTGCTTGACCATACCGCCCCGCCTGTATATCCAGTCGGAACCGTATAGGTCTGCCACAGGAGCTTGCCGTCATGCCCGTTCAACGCGACCACCGCGCCGCGGAAGCTTAGCTGGAAACCCGGCACGATCGTGGCCGCGTACTCTTGATTGGAGGACACGCCAACATACACATGGCCGCGGACAATGACCGGCGAAGAGGTGATGAAGGCGTAGGGGTCGGTCGCCACGGTCGTTTTCCACACCAACGCGCCTGTCGATTTGGAAAGGGCAATGAGCGTAGCGGACGCTTGATCGCCGACCACCACAGTGTCGCCATCGAGTGCGGGGCTCACACGCGAGTACGAAGCTGCGAGTCCGGTGATACTCGGCAGTTTTGTCTGCCAGATCGCTTTTCCTGAGTGCGCATCCACGCGCCACACCGAGCCTGCCGCATCCGAGACATAGACGCCATCCCCTTCCACCGTCGGCGTTCCCTCGACTTCTGCATTCGCCGAGAAAACCCAGCGCGGCGCAAGCCGGGGGACCGTGCCAGGGCCCAGCACAGTCTCAAAAGGGCTGAAGTGGTTATCGGTTGCGCCGTTGCCGGCACTGGACCATGCATGAGCCCGTGCGATCAGGTCATCGCTTCCGGTCTGCGGCAGATTCTGAGGCAGAGACGCCGGCTGCTTCGCATCGTTCTGGGCAAACGCTCCCGGTGCGATCGCAGCGGCGAAGATCGCCGGCAGACACAAGGCTTTCCAGGTTAGAGCACGTTGCAGCTTCCACTCGGATGAATTGGTGATCGATTGTTGAAGCAAGGAGAGAGCAGGCGTGCTGCTTGCGAGAACGCCATGCCTGACAGGAAGCTGAGATTTCTCAAGGGGATTGGAGATGCGCTGAGACATAGTTGGATTTCCTTGTGCTTTCGCGATACTGCCTCGCTCTAAGTACTCGAGGGTTATGGATGGAGGGTTACTCTTCATCCAAGCCTTACGTCTTCAGGGGCAAAACACGTCAGCGGTCGATCGGTGCAATCGGATCCATGCACCAGACTCAGCGCTTTGAATACGCCCTCTTCGCTTAGCATAGTCTAACTATGGCGAGCGAGTGTCAAGCTCGTGTAAATCCGAAGACTACTCTTCACCGCCATGCGGCTGGTTCTCTCAGGATTGCCCGGCTGCGCTAGAGTGGTAGCATCGATTGCCTTGAAAAGGTTTGGAACGCAGCCCAGACCTGGACACACTAGAAATGCCTCTCGTTTGGATCCGATTTCACCCTGCTGCAAGGATGCAGACCCCATGATGGCGAGTGTGAACCTTAGATTTTGACTCGCAGAGAACAGTACGCCGAGCAAACGCGCCAAGCTATTCTGGCGGCGGCACGAGGGCTCTTCAGTAAGCGCGGCTACTTCTCCACGACCGTGGACGACATAGCAAAAGTGGCAAACGTAGCTTCCGTCACCGTGTATGTCGCGGCCGGCGGCAAGAGCGGTTTGCTGCGGACGCTCACGGATCAATGGAGCACTGCTCCCATCATGGAAGCAACCCATGTACTGATCCTTGAGTCGGACGACCCTGTCGAGATACTGCGTCTGGTGGCGAATACGGCGCGCAGGATCCGGGAGGAATTCGGCGATATCGTGGTCCTGATGCTGGCGACGGCTCCACATGACAAAGATGTTTCAGAAAGCCTCACACTTGCAACCTCTCGTTACCGCAAAGCCATCCGCAATGTCGCGCAAAAGCTTACCGAGTTGCAGGCGCTGCGGGAAGGTATGACGGAAGACCATGCGGTCGATGTGCTGTGGTTTTACTTCGGCTATTGGGGGCTTTATACCCTTCATATTGAAAACGGCTGGACTTATGACCAGGCAGAAAAATGGCTCTGTGACGCAGCGGTAGACGCCCTGCTGCAAAGGCGCCGCTCCTCGGAGAAAACGAGCTAGGGGCGCAATGGCTGGTTTATGGCGCGAGTCTGGGAGGAAGGAAGCCGTGTAGGCGGTTCTGCCGCGCCTTGTACACTCACCAGGAATGCCGAACGATTCCTTCAAGAGCGAGCTGTCCGGTGCCCAACCCGAGATCGCCGACGAGTTGGACCGTACCCCTTCAGGCAACGCCGGCGTGCCCGGCAGCCCGCGCCGCGCCGCTGCGCTGTTCATCTTCTTCACGGTCGCGCTCGATATGCTCGCACTCGGCATGATTGCGCCCATCCTGCCGCGGCTGATCGAGTCCATGCTCCACGGCTCCGCCGCAAACCCTACCGCGCGCGCCTCCGAGCTGCTCGGCATCTTCGCCACCGTTTTTGCCGCCATGCAGTTCGTGCTGTCGCCCATCATCGGTTCGCTGTCTGACCGCTGGGGGCGCCGCCCAGTGGTCTTGCTGTCAAACTTCGGCACCGCGTTCGACTACGTCCTAATGGCCTGGGCGCCGACTGTCGGCTGGCTTTTTCTGGGCCGCATCGTCTCCGGCCTCACCACATCATCCGTGCCCACCGCCCAGGCCTACATCGCCGACGTCACCCCGCCCGAGAAGCGCGCCCAGTCCTTCGGCCTGCTGTCGGCCGCCTTTGCCGTCGGGCTGGTGGTCGGCCCGGCCATCGGCGGCCTGCTTGGCAGCGTCAATCCGCGCCTGCCGTTCTGGGCCGCCGCCGGCCTGAGCCTGCTTAACGGCGTCTATGGCGCGTTTGTGCTGCCCGAGTCGCTCAAGCGCGAGAACCGCAGCCCCTTCTCTTGGGCGCGCGCCAATCCGGTCGGCGCTATCCGTATGCTCAGCCGCTCACGTCTGTTGTTCGGCCTCGCCGCCCTGCTGCTGCTCGCCTACATCGCCCAGCAGTCGCTCATGAATGTCTACGTCCTCTACGCTGACTACCGCTACGGCTGGACCGACCGCACCGTCGGCCTTTCGCTCGGCGCGGTCGGCTTGTTTTCCGGCATCTACGGCGGCTTGCTCGTGCGCCGCGCCATCGCCGCGGTTGGCGAGCGCGGCACCATCATCGCCGGCCTCCTGCTCGGCATGAGCGGCTTTGCCATGTTCGGGCTGTCGCGTACCGGCGGGCTGTTCTGGCTCGCCATCCCGTTGATGAACGGGATCGGCCTGGTCTGGCCTGCCTCGCAAAGCATCATGTCGCGCAGCGCAGCCGCAAACGAGCAAGGCCAGCTCCAGGGCGCCATTCACTCGCTCCGCGGCATCTCCGGCCTCATCGGCCCGGGCATGTTTACCTGGGTGTTCGCTCGCTCCATCGGCGCAGGCGCGCTGATTCACCTGCCCGGCTCGCCGTTCTTTCTTGCTTCGTCGCTGCTTGGCGTCGCGCTCGTCACGGCGCTGCTGCTGCGCGAGCCGCCACGGCCGCTGCCTGCCTAGCTTCTGTCGAGCCTAGGACCGCTCTGTAGGTGTAGATACAGGCGCGCCCGCCGGCGACGGCTTGCGTCCATAGCCCGGCGGCAGACGGTCCGGGATCGGCTGCCGCCGCAGCACCGCGCGGAGCCGATACTTGTACAACCCCCAGCTTGTCGGCTTGCGCAAAGCAAACCACGACACGATCAGCACCAGAAACGCCAGGTGCGACAACGCCAGCAGGACCCCGGCAACTGCCAGGGCCTGGTCATCCCGAGCTATCCAGATATCTGCGCGCATGCACCGTTCGATGGTCCCCAGCGCCAAGCAGGTTCGCGGGCCATGTGTGGGGGCTCAAAAGCCGCGGCCCCATTGCGAGGCAGGCTAGTCTATGCACCAGACCCAAGTCGCACGCTCATCCGTCACGGAGCCTCCATGCATCTGCTCAACATCCAGTCTTCCCCGCGCGGCCCCAGGTCCGCCTCCATCGCACTCGGCGACGCCTTTCTCGCCGAGCTTTCCCGCCGCAATCCCGCGCTTACCATCGATACCCTGAACGTCTGGGACGAGCACCTGCCTGAGTTCGACGCTGAGGCAATCGGGGCCAAGTACAAGGGGGTCGCCGGCGAGCCAATGGACCAAGCGGAGGACGCCGTCTGGCAAACGATTCAAACGATCACCCGGCGCTTTCAACAGGCCGACCGCATCGTGCTCGGCGTGCCCATGTGGAACTTTGCCTACCCCTACAAGCTCAAGCAGCTGATTGACCTCGCCAGCCAGCGCAACTTCCTCTTCACCTACGACGGCACCCGCTTCGGCCCCTGCCTCCAGACCCCGCGCGCCCTGGTCATCTACACGCGCGGCCAGCGCTACAAGGAAGACTCAGCCATCCCCGCTTCCGTGTTCGATCACCAGTCCGCTTACCTCGAGTTCTGGCTCCGGTTCATCGGCGTGCACGAGGTCCGCACCCTCACCGTCGAAAACACCTGGAGCCCGGATAAGGAGGAAGCAGCGGCCGCCGTGGAGCAGGGCAAGCTCGAAGCCGTTCGCCTCGCCGCCGACTTCTGAGAGCGCGCAATCGGCAGAGCCGGCGGCATCAAAACTAAGGTCTGGCAAAGTTCAACAGACGTGTTCGTGGCGCATGTCGCTGGTCACGGAAACGACTCGCCGCAGGACTCCATTGCGGGGTACTTACACATGTAAGGATGCAAATGCATTTACGACCTGCGAAAGTTTTTCAGCGCTACGTCGATCATCGCGTACAACTCCTGCCGGCTCGCTCCCGATCGAGCTTCTACCGCGATGCCGCCGGCGAGCGTCAGGACCAAACGGGCCATCGTCTTAGGGCTGCAGTCATCCGGCAGCTTGCCTTCGGCAAGGTCCGCGGAGAAACGGTCTTCCAATCGGAGACGCAGCGCTTCTCGGTGTCCGGCGAGCCATTGCTGCAGTGCGTCATCGGCGTGGATGGAAGGCGAACTGTTCACGACAAGACACCCTGTCGTGTGCCCGGCATCGGTCACTACATCCGCATAGTGGCGTAGGAGCGCTTCTACGCCAAGGTAAGTCGTGGAGGCTTCGAAAGCATTCTCGTAGGCTTCGTCTAGGGACGCAATGTATCGCTCTACTACCTGACGAAATAGCGCTTCTTTGTTCCCGAAAGCGAAGTAGAAGCTCGCCGCGCCTATGCCCAACGCGTCCGTCAGGTCAGCCAGCGACGTCCGGTCGTAGCCCATCCAAAACAGCCTGGTCGCAGCGCTGATTGCCTCCTCCATGTCGAATGCGCGAGTCCGTCCCATATGTAGACACCCTTTTTGTAGAGCAACTGCTCAACAATTTCATTGACGCGCCCTGTAGATAGTGTAAGGATCGCTCTACTAAGTCGCAAGGCGTTGTCAGATCCATGACTTCACCGAATATCTGCGGCTTTCACGGAGATGCAATGAACGGTAGTGCTTTTGCAGTGAAGAAGTTCATCAAGATCAAAGGGCGGAAAATGGCCTACATCGATGAGGGTGAGGGCGCGCCGATCGTCTTCCAGCATGGCAACCCAACAAGCTCCTACCTCTGGCGGAAGGTAATGCCCGCCTGTGTCGGGCTTGGCCGGCTGATCGCCTGTGACCTGGTCGGGATGGGCGACTCCGAGAAGCTGCCCGACTCTGGGCCAGATCGCTACACGTATGCGGACCAGCGCGAATACCTGTTCGCGCTCTGGGAAGAGCTGGGGCTGAAACGCGACGTGGTGCTCGTCATCCACGACTGGGGCGGGACCCTCGGTTTCGACTGGGCGCACCAACATGCGGATCGGGTACAAGGCATCGCTTACATGGAAGCGCCTCCGCTGCCAATTACCTGGGGTGACTTCCCCGACGACACTGCCCGCAACCTCATCAAGGCGTTCCGCTCGGCGGCCGGGGAGGACATGGTCCTTCGAGACAATACCTTCGTGAATGCTTTCCTGATTGAAGCCGAAAAGCAAAACCTGTCCGAAGCCGATAAGGCGGAGTATCGCCGCCCTTACCTCAACGCTGGGGAGGATCGCCGCCCGACGCTGACGTGGCCTCGCCAGATCCCGCTCGACGGAGCGCCTGCGGATGTTACAAAGATCGTGTCCGACTTCTCCAAATGGCTTCGAGATTCGCCTGTGCCGAAGCTATGGGTCAGGGGCGATCCGGGCTTCATCAGCAATGGGAGACTCGCGACCTTCTGCGAAGAGCTGCAGAATCAAACAGAGGTATGGGTAAAGGGTCGGCATTTTCTTCAAGAATCGAGCGGGCCGGAGATCGGGAAAGCCGTGGCCGATTTTGTTCGCTCGCTGCGGCACCAGCAGTAAAAATCGTTGGAGCCGAGTTCAATGCCGTGCTGTGAGACCGACGGTTTCCACAGTCGCGTTCAAGACTCGGCAAGCCTCTTTCATGCTTGGGGAGGCATCACGTAAGTCATCCCATGTACTGGAGACCCCTATGCCGAAGGAAGCCGCTGTCTCTCAGGTCGCAACGCCAGCCGCAGTCTCGACGGTTCCACCTACTTCGATTGGCCGCATCATGGCAGATGGGGTTAACGTCTTTTACCGGGAGGCTGGTCCGCAGGATGGTCCGGTGCTTCTGTTGCTCCATGGCTTCCCCGCGTCGTCTTTTCAGTATCGAGAACTCATGCCTCTGCTGGCGGACAGATACCGGGTCATCGCGCCTGATCTTCCGGGCTTCGGCTTCACAGAGGTGCCCTCGGACCGCGGGTACGTCTACTCGTTCGACTCCCTCGCGAAGACCATTCTGGCGTTCACCGAGGCGCTGCACCTGGAGCGCTACGCCATGTACGTCTTCGATTACGGCGCTCCCGTAGGTTTTCGAGTGGCCATGGCGCGGCCCGAGCGAGTAACGGCGATCATCTCGCAGAATGGGAACGGGTACGAAGAAGGCCTGGGAGGTGCATGGGCACCGATCCAGCGCTACTGGAGCGACCCTTCCCAGGAGAATCGAAAGGCTCTTTGCGAAGCTCTGAGCCCGGCAGGCATACGGGAGCAGTATACGACCGGGGTTGCTCATCCTGAGCTCATCAAGCCGGAAGGGTATACCTTGGACATCGCGCTTCTTCAGCGTCCGGGAAACATGGAAATCCAACTGGATCTCTTTCTGGACTACGCGAACAATGTCAAGCTGTACCCAGCTTTTCAGGAATACTTTCGCCAGGCACAGCCAAAGGTGCTGGCAATCTGGGGTAAGAACGACCTCTTCTTCATCCCGGCGGGTGCGGAAGCCTTTCATCGCGATATCCCTTCCGCACAAGTAGAGTTCCTCGACACTGGTCACTTTGCGCTTGAAACCAACGTTGCCGAGGTGGCGGCAGCTGTCAGGAAATTCCTCGCCTAGAACGTCCGCACACCGGGACCGCAGACGCCTTCACCGTGTATGGCGAGCGGAGGCCATCGCGGTCACGCTTCAGCTGTAAGCCGCCTCGCTCGTAGCCACGGAAACTTCTCGCGGCGCCGCTCCAAAAGTAGGCCCACCTAGCCTCACGTGTCCTGGACGCGTAAGCAGCCCGGCGTAGACGGGTGGCATGTCTCGCTGCGGACGCGGGCACCCGCCCCCCACCGGCCACAGGCCGCGCCGGCCCCACCGCAGGTGGGGTGGTAGCATTAAAGATTCAGATGGCAGAAGACAGCGTAAAACTTATCCCCCTGGGGGGCCTTGGCGAGTTCGGCATGAACTGCATGGCCGTCCGCTACAAAGACGACATCCTGGTGATCGACGCAGGCCTCATGTTCCCGGAGTCCGAGCTGCTCGGCGTCGACATCGTCGTACCCGACATCACCTACCTCGTCGAAAATAAAGCCATGGTGCGCGGCATCCTGCTGACGCACGGCCATGAAGACCACATCGGCGGCCTCCCCTGGATCCTCTCCGAAATCAACGTGCCCGTCTACGGCACCGAGTTCACCCTCGCCTATGTGGAGGGCAAGCTCGAAGAGCACAAGATGCTCGATCAGACCGAGCTGATCGAGATCGCACCCAACAACAAGTTCACCATCGGCCCCTTTATCGTTGAGCCAATCCGCGTCACGCACTCACTCGTTGACTGCGTCGCGCTTGCCATTGAAACCCCGGTCGGCGTCATCGTTCATACCGGCGACTTCAAGATCGACCTGTCTCCGCCGGACGGCAAGGCCTTCGACCTGCACAAATTCGCTGAGTACGGCCAAAAAGGCATACTCGCGCTCCTGCAGGACTCAACCAACGTCGACCGTCCCGGCTATACGCCCTCGGAGTGGGCGGTGAAGCCGCGCCTCGATGAGGTTTTCCAGCGCACTAAGAAGAAGCTGTTTTTCTCCTGCTTTTCCTCCTCCATCTACCGCATCCAGATCGCGCTTGACCTGGCCCACAAGTACGGCCGCAAGGTCGCGATCGTTGGCCGCTCCATGATGGAGTCGTCCGAGATCGCGCAGGACCTTGGCTACCTCAACCTGCCCGCCGGCCTCACCATCCACCCCGGCCAGATCGGCGACTTTTCGCCGGAAAACGTGATGGTCCTCATCTCCGGCACGCAAGGCGAGCCCATGAGCGCGCTTTCTCGCGCCGCGGTTGACAACCACAAGCACGCCCGCATTTCGCCCGGTGACACGGTCCTGCTTTCCTCCCGCGTTATTCCCGGCAATGAGAAGTCCATCTACCGCGTCATTGACCATTTATATCGGCGCGAAGCGGAGATTCTTTACGACGATGGCACCATGGGCCTCATTCACGTTTCCGGCCATGCCTCGCAGGAGGAGCAGCGCCTGCTCATCAATCTCCTGCGCCCCAAGTTCTTCATCCCCGTGCACGGCGACTTTCGCCATCTCAAAAAACATGCCGAGCTCGCCAAAGCCACCGGTGTCATCGGCGAGGCGATTCTGATTGAGGACGGCGACATCCTCGAGCTGTCC
>CAXTMW010000002.1:1322-4961 GCA_964245455.1 uncultured Acidobacteriaceae bacterium | reverse complement strand
AGGTCACCGCGGGCCGCGTTTGCATTGACTCCGGCTCGACCGCTGACGTGGTCGGCGACCTCGTCATCCGTGACCGCCGCAACCTGTCGGAGGACGGCATCGTGCTGCCGATCCTAACCATCAACAAACTCACCGGCAAGGTCGAGCGCACCCCGGAGGTCGTCACCCGCGGCTTCGTCGGTGCCGACGCCGCGATCCTGGGCGAGGCGCGCAACGTCATTCAGCAAACCCTCGATACCTCAAGCGCCGAGGAGAAAGCCGACGCCGGCGTGATGAAAGAAAAAATCCGCATCGACCTCAAACGCTACATCCAGAAGCACACCAGCCGGCGCCCGCTTATCATGCCGGTCATTCTGGAAGTCTAGATATCTGCCGATTCGTCGCAAATGACAAGGGGCGGCTGAGGCCGTCCCTTGTCATCTGCTTCTTTGATGAGTCTTTGTCTGCCATTGCCACTTCACCTCTCTCGCTCCTACCCCCACCCGCTCCGCTGCGAGCCCGGTCCAGAAGGGTCTTCTCGGCATCTGAGCCGGAAGGCTGGCGCGAGGTCCGATAGCGAGAGTCCCTTTATGTCTGAACTCTTTTGGACTCACCGCGATTCCTTGTACTAACAAAGTGATGTCCTCGCATGTACCGTCGGCCAAATCAAGAACATTATCTGCCGGGTAAGCACGTAAAGCGAGGGCGTATGGACCGTAGAAGTTTCCCACTCGCGAGCCGTGTAGATGATCATTCCCTGCGCATGTACGGCTTAGGCGAGCCCTCCTGGAAAGCTTTACACTCTGATCCCGAGAGGTACACATCGAAATTCTTCTGCTCATGCAGTACCTGAAGCCGGAGTAAGTGTGTGCAGTCACTCACCGCGACGATCCCACACAGCCCGTTCGCCCCGTGCAAGGTAACGAAAATCGCGCCGTCGATTCTCGCGTGTCTCGTCTTGGTCGTGGTCAAGGCCGGCATTCGCGAAGCAGTCTTCACCGCCTACACCATCATGCTCAACGCGCAGTTCCTGCAGCAAAGTCTCGCACCGCTCAAGTTCCGCCCGCAAAGGTCGATACAGTCTTTAACGACAGATAACTTCGCGCGGAAGGGAAAAGAACGTCATGCCACACGAACGACGCAGCGGCATCCGCCGCGAGTGCACCGGAACCTCATGCCTCCAGGTCACGGGCAAGGAATCAGAAATCAAGGCGCGCGTGGTGAACCTGAGTGCCGAAGGCTGCCTGCTCGCTTTCCCTCAGCCGTTGCCGCTCACGCAGGGAGCCATGGTTGAGATCGCCTTTGAGGTCAACCAGCTTCCGTTTCGCGTGCGCGCGCAGGTGCGGTCCGCTCACGCCGATACCCTGGTCGGCTTTCACTTCCCTGCGCTTAGCCGTCGCGTCCAGGTCCAGCTTCAGGATCTGCTCGAAGAACTGCTTGAAAACCACCAGCGCCACGTGGTTTTTCTCCAGGCGCGCGCTGCCGTTCCGGTCGCCCAACCGTAAGTCTTTGCTGATAGCGCCGGGCCGGCCGCTCACCGCGCGTCCGGGCCCGCATCCGCCTCAGACGCTGATCGATCGCTGTTTCGTTCGTCGCTTTCCGCAAGGTACTTGCGCACAATGCCCAGCGCTCGTCGCACGTGCAGCGCCTGCCGCTGCAGGACTGCATGCGCCGCCTGCGGCACCTCCTTGTTGCCAAGCGATGCGTCATACTCAGCGACTGCGTACTCCTCGCAACGCTCCGTAGTTTCCAGGATCGTGCGATCTGTCCCGCGAAAAGCAAGCCGAAAGTCGACCCAGGAACGATGCAGGGTACCTAGGCTCGTGCCGTTCGACGCCCACTCTGCCCCGGTCAACTCCCGCAGCACTCGCTCTAGTTCCACGGCGAACACCGAGCGCACCCGGGACTCCTCCAGAAAAAAAGAGCGTGCTTCCCTATCCGCCAGGGAGCCCGCGAAATCCCGGTATCCGAGCTCGCCGTCCCGCAAAATGCCGATAACTGTCTTCACTGCCTGCTCGCCGCCCATGTCCCTCTCCTGACGGGTGAGCATACTCCGGGGCACAACGGGCAACCTAGGAAGTAAGTCACGAGTAAATGACACGGCTTTCATGTCCTCCAATTTCGTATCCTTCAAGTTGAAGTCTCAGTCAGGCACAAGCGCTTGATTCGCAGTCACAGCGGTTACGAAGAGTGCTGTCCGGCGGGATCCAGACCGGTCCCGCACCCGCCCCGAAGCTTCGCGTTCTATCCTGAGTGCATGTCAGCAGTTACGATGCCCGCCACGCTTCTCCCGCTTGCCGCCTTTCACGACGCCGAGCGCCGCGTCGCCGGGATCGCTCGGCGCACCCCGCTCGTGCCTTTTCCTGCGCCGGCAAACGCGAACGCAAGCAGCTGGGGCCAGGTCTGGCTCAAGGACGAGGGCGCCCAGCCCATCGGCTCCTTCAAGCTGCGCGGCGCGGCCAACGCCATCCTTTCACTTGCGCCCGAGCTGCGCCGCCGCGGCGTTATCACCTATTCGAGCGGCAACCACGCGCAGGGCGTCGCCTATGCCGCCCGCGCGGCCCGCATCCGCGCCGTGATCGTCATGCCCCGTGATGCTCCCGCCGTCAAGCGAGCTGCGACCGAGGCGCTGGGCGCGGAAATCATCTTTGTCGAGAGTTTCGGGAGCGCCGAGCGCAAGCTCCGCGCCGAAGAGCTCGCCGCCCGGCACGGCTACCAGATGATCCCGCCCTACGACGACCCGGCTATCATTGCGGGCCAGGGTACCTGCGGGCTCGAAATCCTCGCCGACGTGCCCGATGTCGACCTTGTGCTCGTCCCCGTCTCCGGCGGCGGCCTCCTGTCCGGCATCGCCGCCGCCATCAAGCACCAGCGGCCCGAGGTTTCCGTCATCGGCGTCGAGCCCGAGCTTGCCGGGGACGCCCACGAAAGCTTTCAGCTCGGCACGCTCCAAAGCTGGCCTGCCGAGCTCACCACCCGCACCCTCGCCGACGGGCTGCGCACCCAGTCGCTCGGCGCCCTCAACTGGGCGCACATTCACGCCTATGTCGACGCGATCCTCACCGTGTCCGAAGCAGAAATCCGCGCCGCCGTCCGCGCCATCTACCGGCACGCCCCGGCGCGCGAACACGAAAGCAACCCCGGCCTCAGCAACGACTACGGCCTCATCGCCGAGCCCAGCGGAGCCGTGACCGCCGCCGCCCTGCTTTTTCACGCGACAGCTCTGCTGCCCTACCGCAAAGCCGTAGCCGTCCTCAGCGGCCGCAACATCGACCCAGCGCTGCTGAGCGAGCTGCTTCATCCGGCAAAGTGAGCAAAGGCCGTTCCCCGTCAGGCGCCTCTGCTCGCCGGGGGTGCAAGCGAGGGACCGGCTGCTCCCCCGCCGAGCACACCCCAGGCGCTGCGACTCAAGGAAAGGGGGTCATCCTAAGAGGGTGTGTGCAAAGTTCACTCGTGCCCACCTCAGGCTCCGAAAAGAGTCATCCCGAGAAGCACAGCGGGCCCCTGCCGAGCACACCACAGGCGCTGCCACTCAGGGAAAGGTGTCATCCTGAGCGCAGCGAAGGATCTGCTTTTGCCCTTTTCGACATACTTTCACCGAGACCCGTGAATTGCGAGTCGCTGCCTCCAGTCTGACCTCTTAACGACCGACCTACACTC
>CAXTMW010000002.1:0-1312 GCA_964245455.1 uncultured Acidobacteriaceae bacterium | reverse complement strand
TCGCCTCACCGCCACGCTCCTCACCCTCCTCTGCGTCGCTGTCTTCACCATCCAGTCGCTCCACTGGCCGCTGCTCGGCGACGCCTCCCTCATGCACTACGTCGTCTTCCTTATCGACCACGGCCTCATCCCCTACCGCGACATCCACGATCCCAACCTCCCCGGCACCTACGCCGTCCAGTGGCTCGTGGTACACACGCTCGGGCCCGGCGACCTGGCCTGGCGTACCTACGACCTTCTGCTTGCCGCGGCCGCCACCGCCGCCATGTGCCTCATCGCCGGCCACGCCCACCGGCTCGCCGGCCTCTTCGCGGGCGCCCTGTTCTTTCTGCTTCACGGCCGCGACGGCATCGCCGAGCTCGGCCAGCGCGACCTCCTGATGACAGTCCTGCTCCTGCTCTCGACCGCCGCGCTTACCGGCGCTCTCCGCACCCGCAGGCTCCCGCTTGTCGCCTTTGCCGGCCTCCTCGCCGGCGCGGCCGTCACCGTCAAGCCCACTGCCGCTCTCTTCTTTCTGGCCATGCTCGCCTTTCTGGCTACCCCGGCCGGCAACTCCTCCTGGCCGCGACAGCACCTGCTTACGGTCGGCCTCGCCCCCATGCTCATCGCCCCATTGCTCGCCGCGCTCGCGCTTTACAGGGCCCACGCGCTTGGGGCTTTCATCGACACCCTCACCGGCCTCGACCGCTACCACAACTCCCTCTTCCAGGTCCCGGTCCGCTACTTCCTTTGGCACCCAATTCCCTCTTCGCTGCTCGCCCTTACGCTTGCCTGGCTCGCCACCCTGCTCCGGCAGCGCCCGCGTCTCCCCCGCGAGCAAGCCCTTCTGCTTCTCGGCTTCCTTGCGGGCGAGCTGTCGTTCCTGATCCAGCGCAAGGCTTACAGCTATCATCGCTACCCCGCTAACGCCTTTCTGCTCCTGCTTGTCTCGCTTGCTTTTTCCAGGGCCACACAGCACCCATTCCGCACCAGGCTCCTGCCGGTCGCCGGGGCGTTTGGCCTGCTGTGGGGTGCGCTGGTGCTTGCCCCGCAGTGCCTGCTCCACACCCGCCATCTCAGTGCCAGCCCTCAGGATTTCTCACACCTCCTTGAGCGCGACCTCACCACGCTGGCCGCTCACCCGCCGGGCAGCCCTTCGCTCAACGGCCCGCTCGACAGCACACTCGATCATCACGTTCAATGCCTCGACTTCACCGCGGGCTGCGTCACCACGCTCGCCCGTATGCGCCTCGTGCAAAGCACAGGCTTTCTCTACGACTGCTACGCCTACGGCGCGCCCGCCGATCCAGTCGTCCAGCAGTACCGGGAGTCC
>CAXTMW010000001.1:91481-91894 GCA_964245455.1 uncultured Acidobacteriaceae bacterium | reverse complement strand
CAGGTTGTTGCCGATCCCCTGGGCCGGCCGGGACGTGCACGTCTACCGATAGGAGACTTTGCCGCGGCGCGCCGGCGCGCCCCGGCAACTTGCCTGACGAGACTTCCTTGTTCTGCGTTGCAGGCCGCGGCAGCAGGGCGTCCCCCGCAAGAGGCTGCGCACTTTCGCTCGTGGGCGCAACACCCAGCGTTCCGCCCTCCACCTGAACTGTGCGCACCCCATTGAAACGGATCGGCAGCGTGTACGCGGCCCCGGCCTGGGCTTCCAGGACCCAGGTCGCGCTCCTCCCGTCGGCGTGCTGCTCCAAAACCTTTAGCTGCGACGTTTCGGCGCCGGGCAGCGGCAGCTCATCTGGAATGGCGAGTTCCACCCGCGGCAGCGTCACCCGCAGCACGCTTCCCGCGGCTGTCGCA
>CAXTMW010000001.1:81799-91471 GCA_964245455.1 uncultured Acidobacteriaceae bacterium | reverse complement strand
GGCCGGGCCTACCAGCTTCGGCGCGGGTTCTCTGCCCTCCGGCTGCATTCGCACCGTCATCGCCGCTCCTTCGCGCGCAAAAGCAAGCGTCACCCGGCGCTCCCCGCCGACCGGCACGTGCCGGAGCGTCGCGCCCGGCCAGGCCGCCGGCAGCTGCGGCGCAACCGTCAGCGTATCCGACGCGGCATCGTAGCTTACGCCGAACAGGCCCCGCAGCGCGGGCGACAGCACCATTGCGGACGACCAGAGCTGGTGCGTTGTGGAGCGGCCTAGCGGCTCGAAATACTGGCCCGACAGCAGCTCCGTCACCGCCCCCAGGTCCTGGGCCCAGGTCAGGTCCACGTTCTGCATCAGGTGCGCGTAGCCGGCAAGCGAGCGCCCGGTCCGGTACTCGGCAAGCGACGCCCAGCCGGTAAACAGCGGCCACACCGTGCCCTGGTGATAGCTCATCGGGTCGTACACCCGCTCGTGCTCGCCCACGTCGCGCGTGCCCCAGTCGGTTGAAAACTCGTGCGAGGCCCAGCGCCGAAACATCCTGTCGGTCAGGTCCGGCCCCGCGCCCAAATCAGCATCCCGACCCGCGCCCAGCCCATAGCTTCCGTCCCACCAGGCAATTGCCGGATAGATGGTCGCGGTGGTATCGAGCCTGGCCACATCAAGGGCGGGCGTGCTGCCGGTCGTCCCAGTCCCGATCGTCCCAGTCAAGGACCCGTTATAGCTAAAGGCATACATGCCGTCGCGCTCTCCGCCGGCCGGCCGGTACTCCCGCTCGAGCGTTGCCGCCACCTTCACCGCTCGCGCTCCCGCGCCTTCATCCGGCTTGCCAGCGAGCGAGGCTAGCCGCGCATACGCCTTGCTCGCCTGCACATCGAGCGCGGCCAGGTACACCTCCTGGTGCGGCATCCCCGGCGGCCAGCTTTCCACCCAGCCCGTTCCCTGCGCATTGTCGTAAATGCCGTCGCCGTCTGAGTCATACGTGCTCTCGAACTGCCAAGCCTTCCGGATCTGCACCCAGTGCTGCTGCACGTAAGCCACATCGCCGGAACGCGCGGCGTAGTCCCCGAGCGCCATCAGCAGCAGCGGGGTCGCATCGGCCGCGGCGTACTCATACGGCATGTGCGGCCAGTCCACCAGCTCCGCGGTCTGCGAGTACTCGTGCATGATCTTGCCGTCGGCGCGCTGGCGGCGCAGCAGGAAGTCAAGCTCCTCGCGCGTCAGCGCCCAGTCGCCGTAGCTGTCGACCGCGTAGAGCGTGTACAGCGAGTCACGCCCGAAAAACCAGCCGAACCCCGGCCGGTTCGAGTCGCCCGAGCTGTACAGCCCGGCCACCAGCCCGATCTCCTCGCCGTACTGTTCACTCCGGTGCCGCACCCGCAGCTGGTCGATCGACACCTCGGCCCAGCGCAGCGCCTGATCAATGCGCGGGTCGGGCGTTTCGGCGGTCAGACGTGTGTCGAAAAAATGCGCGTAGTAGCGCGCCGTCTCCGCATACATCTGGGGCACGGCAGCGCTTTCAGCCGCGAGCTGCGCGGTCAGCGCAGCCTTGGTCGTAGACGCCTCCGAGGTCCCGGCGGCCATCAGCAAAGGAAAGTACCGATCGCCGTCGCGGGTCGGGTCGTAGGCCAGCACCAGCTGCAGCGGGTAGTCCTTAGGCCGCTCCTGGTAGGGCGGCAGGATGCCCGGCGCGGTCCCCGGCATCGCGACCGCGCCGGCCAGGTCATTCGCATCCGAGTGCAGGATGTAGTAGCCCCCATCGCTCCCGAACGGCACCCACTCGGGCGAGGGCGCGTTGTAGTTCGCCGCCGGCCACATTCGCTTCAGCTCCGGGGTAAACGCGAAGGTGAGTGTCACCGGGCGCGTCGAGGAGATCTGGAACATCGCCACCACACTAGCGCCGCCGGCTTGGCCGCACGGCGCGGCAAACAGGATTTCGCGCACCGTAAACGCGGCATGGGCAAAGGTGATGGTGGTGTGGTCGGGCTGCACGGTGATCTCGGCCGACTGATCGTTCACGTCGATCGGTACCGTGTAGTCCTTGAGCTGCGCCGTCATATGCAGGTGGCTCAGCAGCTTGACCGGCCATGCCCAGGCCTCCAGGGTGCCGTCGCCCGCGCCCACAAACGCCCCGCACTCGCCCGCGACGGTAAACGGCTGCAGGGCCGAGCTGCGCTGATCGATCCTGAGGCCGCCCACGCTTTCCGGTGAGGCGAGCGGGAAGGCGGGCACCGGCTGAAGCCAGTTTCCCGTCTGGCCCTGCGCCTGAACCGGCGTCGAGAACATTGCCGCGAACAGAACCGCGAGAAACCAGGCCATCATCTCCGTCAAGACGCATCCGCGATCACGCAGGCACCCACTCCATCGCGATCTTCGCCGCCCTGCACCGACCAGCCTCCCCGCCCCATGCCATACACTTGCTGCAATCATGCCCGCTCCCGCCGCCATGAAGATGCTACGCGTACTTACGATGCTGAGTGGTTCCGTCTTCTTTCTGCCGGCAGGGCAGGCTGCTCCTCACCCCGCCGGGGATCCTGAGAGCCGCACCGCCCGGGCCATGGACCGCGCTGCTGCCGAGGGCCCGCTGGCTCTCCACGCGTTTCTCGTCGCCATGCCGAAGGGCGCCGACCTGCACATGCACCTGTCGGGCGCGGTCTACGCCGAGACTTTTCTGGACGAAGCCGCACATGACGGCACCTGTGTGGACCCTTCGGCGCTCGCCTTTGATCGATCGGCGACCCGGGGCGCCTGCAAACCTGGCGAGGTTTCAGGCGAAGCAGCGCTTGAGGGGGACAATCACCTGCGCGACGCACTCATCGACAGCTTTTCCATGCGCGGCTTTGTCCCGTCCGAGGGCATTACCGGCCATGACCAGTTCTTCGGGACCTTCGCCCGCTTCGGCGGCATGGGCAAGCAGCACACCGGCGACTGGCTCGACGAGGTAGCGACCCGCGCCGCGAGGCAAAACGAGCAGTACCTCGAAGTGATGGACACGCCCGACCTGAAGGCCGTGGAAGCGCTGGCCGAAAAGCTGGGGTACGATCCGGATTTCACCCGCTACCGTAATGCGCTGCTCGCAGGCGGCCTCGGCGCGGCGCTCAAACCCGCGGAAGACGAGCTGCTCGCAGCCGAGAACGCCCGTGCCACTCGCGAGCACTGCGACGCGGTCGCAAACCCCGGCGCGGCGGTGCAAAGCAGCGCTCCAGCGGGACCGCAGCCCGGCTGCGCCGTCACCATTCGCTTTCTCTTCCAGGTGCTGCGGGAGCAGCCGCCGGCCGACGTTTTCGCGCAGGTCATCTTCGCGTTTGAGCTCGCCAAGGCCGACCCGCACGTGGTTGGGCTCAACTTTGTGCAGCCCGAAGACGGCTACATTTCCATGCGCGATTACGCGCTGCAGATGAGCATGCTCGACGCGCTCAAGTCGCTCTACCCGACGGTGCACATCGCGCTCCATGCCGGCGAGCTCGCGCCTGGCCTGGTGCCGCCTTCCGGCCTCGCCTTTCATGTGCGGTCGGCCGTGGAACAGGGCCATGCCGAGCGCATCGGGCACGGCGTGGACGTGATGTACGAGGACGCGCCCGCTGCCCTGCTCGCCGAGATGGCCGCCCGGCACACGCTGGTGGAGATCAACCTCACCAGCAACGACATCATCCTGAATGTGAACGGCCCGAACGTGAACGGCCTGGGCATTAGCAGCATACCCCATCCGCTGCCCGACTACCTGCGCGCCGGCGTGCCGGTCGCGCTCTCGACCGATGACGAAGGGGTTTCGCGCATCGACTTGACTCACGAGTATGTGCGCGCCGCGACAACCTATCGCTTGGGCTACCTGGACCTGAAACGAATGGCGCGCGCCTCACTGGAGCACAGCTTTTTGCCCGGCGCGAGCCTGTGGGCCGCCGCCACGCCGGAAACCCTGCGCACGCCGGTGCCCGCCTGCCGCGGGCAGCTTGGCAACGACGCCCCATTAGGCGCCTGCGCCGCGCTGGTCGCCGGGAGCGAGCGGGCCGCGCAACAGTGGGAGCTGGAGCGCCGCTTTCATGCGTTTGAGCGGTCGTTTTAGGAACCTGGCGGAATGCGCATCGTGTTTGCGACCTTCGGCACCTTTGGCGATGTAAACCCACTCGTCGCGCTCGGTGCCGAACTCACGCGGCGCAGCCACTCGGTCGTGCTTGCCGCGCCGGAGATGTTTCGCCCGCAGGCCGAGGCCGGCGGACTCGGCTTCGCTCCAGTTCGGCCGGAGCAAAAGGCCGACGACGCGGCCATGATCGCGATGATCTACGACCGCAAGCGCGGCACCGAGCGCGGCTTGCGGGAGTTCCTGTTCCCGGCGCTGCGGCAAAGCTACGAGGATCTTTTAGCGGCTGTCGAGGCCGACGGCGGCGCCGACCTGCTGGTCACGGGCGAGCTGGCCTACGCGGGGCCGCTGGTGGCCGAGCGCACCGGCGTTGCCTGGGCGTCGTATGTGCTCGCGCCGTTTTCGTTCTTTTCCGCGTGGGACCCGCCTGTGCTCCCACCGTACCCCAGGCTTTCGCGCCTGCTCGCAAAAGCGCCGGGTACCGGGCACCTGCTGCGCCCGTTTGCCCGCGCGGTCACACGCAGCTGGTGCGCGCCGGTCTATGAGCTGCGCCGTGAACTGGGTCTCGTGCGCGGCCTGAGCCCGCTGTTTGACGCAAAGCATGCCCCGGCGCTGGTTCTGGCCCTTTTTTCGCCCTTGCTGGGCAAACCGCAGCCCGACTGGCCGCCGCATACGCGGCAGCCCGGCTTTATCTTCTACGACCGTGACGCCGAACACCCGACCCTGTCTCGGGAGCTCTCCGCGTTTCTTGAAGCGGGGCCGCCGCCGCTTGTGTTCACGCTGGGCTCGGCAGCCGTGATGGACGCGGGCGACTTCTGGGCGCAAAGCACGGAGGCAGCGCGCCGGCTCGGGCAGCGCGCCGTGCTGCTGACCGGCAAGCACGCCCGGACATCCGACACGTACTCCGACACCCCTGATCTGTGCCATGCGGGCTACGCGCCCTATTCGCTGCTGTTCCCGCGCGCGGCCGCCATTGTGCACCAGGGCGGCGTCGGCACCACGGCACAGGCACTGCGGGCCGGTAAACCGATGCTTGTGATGCCGTTCAGCCATGACCAGCCCGATAACGCCCTCCGCATACAGCGGCTGGGAGTTGCGCGTGTGCTGCCCAGGGAGCGCTACACGGCTGCGCGCGCGGCGCGGTCGCTGGAGCGCCTGCTTCGCGAGCCGCTGTACAGCGAGCGGGCGGCGGCGGTGAGGGGGATCATGGCTGCCGAGGATGGGCTGCGCTCGGCCTGCGATGCTTTGGAAGCATTGTCCCGGGGGTAAGCCGCGCCGGCGACGGGCAGCTGCGAGCGAGCCGGCGACGCGTACATGACGGGCTTGCCTTTTGGTTCAGAAAATCACGCTATGCTTGAGCCAGCCGAGGTCGGCCAATCCGGGCGACGTTGAAGCTCCAAAAATGGGTCATCCTGAGGGAGCGAAGCGAGAAAGGACCTGCTTTCGCGGATGGATGGAGCAAAAGCAGGTCCTTCGCTGCGCTCAGGACGACCCAATCACCCGATGGCACTGCGCACACATCCTCTCCGCACGGGACAAGGAAGGAGACGGCATGGATACTGCGAAAGCCGCAAAGGAGCTCGCGGACACGCATCAACGCGTTTTTCGCGAGGCATCCCTCGGGGTGTATGCCGCGCCCGGACGCGTCAATCTGATCGGCGAGCACACCGACTACGCCGGCGGTTTTGTGATGCCGGCTGCCATTGACTTTGCAACAGTCGCGGCAGTGTCACGCCGCGACGACGGGGTGCTTTCCATTTATTCGGCCAACTTTGACGAAACAGTGGAGTACACCCTCGCGACCTTACCCGAGAAGGGCAGGCATCACTGGAGCGACTACCCGTTCGGCGTGTTGAGCGTCCTGCGGGCCGAAGGGATCGAGATCGGCGGCTTTTCCATGTCGCTGTTCGGCGACGTACCGCTGGGGGCGGGCCTGAGCTCTTCCGCTTCGATCGAGCTCGCGACGATGCTCGCCCTGCTCGCTGTTGCCGGCCGGGAGCTGCCGCGACCGACCATGGCGCTGCTCGCGCAACGGGCCGAAAACACCTACGTCGGCGCAAACTGCGGCATCATGGACCAGTTCGTGGCCTGCTGCGGCGAACGCGACCATGCACTGCTGCTCGACTGCCGTTCGCTTGCGTATACGCTTGCGCCGATTCCGCCGAATCTTGAGCTCATCATCTGCAACACCATGGTCAAACACTCGCACGCGGGCGGCGAATACAACACGCGGCGCGCGGAGGTCGAGGAAGCCACCAAAATCCTACGCCGCCATCGGCCTGAGATCCAGCTGCTTCGCGACGTACCGCTCGAAGAGCTTATGCAGCGGGGCGCCGAGATGCCGCCAAACGTGCTGAAACGCGCGCGCCACATTATCACAGACAGCCTTCGTGCGCAGGCCGCCGCTGCGGCACTGGAGCGGGGCGACCTTCGGACCTTGGGCATGCTGATGGCCGAAGCGCACGCCAGTTACCGGGACGACTTTGAAGCGAGCTGCCCGGAAGCCGACCTCATGGTCGAGCTTGCGAACCGGCAGCCAGGTCTTGTCGGCGCACGGCTTACCGGGGGAGGCTTCGGCGGCTGCACCGTCAACCTGGTGGAAGAGCAGTATGCAGAGGCATTCCAGAAAGCCGTTGCCCAAAGCTATCGAGAGCAGACCGGCATGGAGCCGGACGTGTTTCGTTGTCACGCTTCCGACGGCGCACGGCAGGTGATCTAGCGCAGGATTCCGTGTGCGAGCAGCCTGATCCTGCCGGAACTTGCCGAGGCCAACTACACCATCACAGAGACGGCAGTCGGACGCGGTGCCATGGCGCAGACGCAGTGCCGGCCTGCAGACTACCCGGGTACCCCGTGCAGCTGCCCTCGCGAAATGGAGATAGCCGAGTGCGCTGGTGCCTTACCGTCATGCAGCGAAACCGCATACACTGAAAAGCTGTTGCGTCCGGCAGCTTTTGCGTTGTACATGGCTGTGTCCACGTTCTGGAGCAGCGCGTCCGGGTCTCGGCCGCCTTCGGGGTAGGTGCATACCCCCACGCTGGCGGAGACCAGCATGCGCCGACTGGTAAGATCCACCGGGGCAGACACGTTCGCCACCACCTGCGCGCCGATCAGCTCTGCTTCGAGTGAATCGCAGATGTCCGAGAGCAGAACGACAAACTCGTCCCCTCCCATCCTGGCGACCAAATCGCTCTTCCTCACGGATCGCCGGATGCGGTCAGCAACGGTCTTGAGGAGCTCGTCCCCGGCGTGGTGGCCAAGCGTGTCATTCACCTGCTTGAAGTGGTCCAGGTCGATCATAAGAACGCCGAAACGCTCTCCATGGACAGCAGCCTTGGTGATCGCTGCCCGCAGCTGCTCATGCAGGAACGACCGACTCGCCAGACCGGTCAAAGCGTCCTGCTGGGCCTGCTTCCGAAAGCGATCCTCGCTTTCGCGCAACATGGACGTTTGCCGGCGCACCTGCCTTTTGAGCAAAAATACCCATAGGGTGACGCCCGAGGTTGCTATCAGGACGAGCAGCAGCACTTTGATCGTCTGCTTCGTCGTCCACCAGGATGCCTGCTTCAGCACCTGGAGATCCCCGGCATCCCGGAGCAGAATGTGGAAGGTCTGCGGCTGGTTATCCTCATCCACCTGGACGAGAAAAACGCCGGTTGCCGCAAGGAGGCTCCCAATCTCGAAGGTCGGGGTATCTTCCACTTCCGGAAAGTTCTTCAAGACGACAGCAAAGGAGTTCTTGCCATCCCTGAGCAGCCATTTTTGCTCGTTGAGTGTGGACGCGGACTGCACTAGGTAGCCTTTTACCTGCACCAGCCGCGAATTATATGGGGCGTCGGCAAGCGTTTCCGAGTCCTGGGCCCGCTTCTCCTGAGGGCGGAAGAAATCAGCAGCTTCAATCGCGATCGGCTGAAGAGGCTTTCCAAGCTCCACGACCCGGAACAGAGCGCTCCGCAGCATGGGCGCATACCCGCCGAGACTGGGGAAGCCGACAGCTTCAATCCTGCTGCCAACCGGTACAGGTGTGGTCTGCTCGGTTTGCAGCAGCAGGCCGTCCGCTCCGTCCTGCACGTAGATGGAGTGTCCTGGATCCTGATAGGTCACCATTCCGGCGATCCGGATGCGGTGATTCTGCAGCGCACCCGGCTTAAACTGCATGATGCTGTCGAGAGAACTTACAGGCAAGGCGTAGGGATCGATCTCAGCCGGTGTCACTATGTCCAGCTGATTGCGCGCATTCACAAAGAGGCGGATGCCGGTAAGCTGGCGCTTGTCGTTAAAGACGGAGCCGCAAACGCCGTGGAGACGTACTGCCGAATCGACCAGTCCGGCTTCATCTCCCGGTTTGTAGTCCAGCAGCCGGACTGAGATCAGTCCGCCGCCGATCTCCACCTTCAACTCCAGGATGTTGCGCGACCAATAATTTTGGGTCTGGGCCGACTGCACCACACCCTGGACTTCAACCCAGTCCGAATCCATGAAGCCGCCCATGAGGTCGGCGTACCGGTAAAGGTGAGCCGACGGCAACTCCGTCTGCCCAAGCACACGGATGTGCTGCGCGTGGATGATCGGCGCAAATCCTCCTACCTGGCTGACTCCGGTGACTTCCACTTCCTCGCCGACCTGCAAAGGTGTGCGGTCCAGTCCATCTACCCCGATGCCGCCGGTGGCGTCCTGGAAAAAGAACGCGTCCTTCCAGGCGACAGGGACTGTGACGACACCGCGGATACTCACCGGCAAGCCTTGTGCTGCCTGGTCGGCGCTAAGCCGGTGGACCTGCTGAACCTCTGTAAGGGGCTTTGCCGGGCTGACCGGCTGCTGTATGCTCTGCCGCCGCGACGACAAAGCCGCGCCGGACTGTGCCGCAAAACACGGCCGAGCGGCAGAAACAAGCACAAGCAATAACAACAACGCAGCGGCGAACACTGATTTTCCCGTGAGCCGGGAACGGTATCCGTCCAGCAACCGCAATCCGTGGTCGACACCAAGCATGGAAAGCTCCATCGAGCTTCGCGAGAGCAGGCCGCCGTCATCGGCTTCCAGCTAGCCACCATTCGCTTGCCAGCTTCATCGGCCTCCTGCGAAATTTCTCCAGTTACCATCGAGTTTTTGTGACACAACGGTCTATTTCGAACGCCCTAAAAGAGACAGGAGCCGTGCAAAGGCTTCATCCCGAGCCTTTTTATTATCCGGGCTCGCGTCCGGCGCTTCCCCGGCCCGCATAAAACCATGGCCCGCACCGTCGTAGATCACCGGCTCATAAACCTTCCCGTCAGCTTTCATCGCGGTCGTTGTTGCCGGCACGGTGGCTGAAATGCGCGCATCATTGCCGGCGTAAAAGCCGTACACGGGAGCCTTGATCGAGGGGAGCGACGCGTCCGGCGGAGGCGGCCCGTAGAAGACAAAGGCGGCGCTCAGGTCCGTCCGCTCGGTCGCAAACTGAAAGCTCTTGCCGCCGCCCCAGCAGAAGCCGGCCACGGCAAGCCTGCCGTTTGCCGCAGGCAATTTCTTGCCGTAGTCCGCGACCGCGTTCAGGTCGGCGCTCACCTGCGCCGGGTCCAGCGTCGACACCGCCTTAACCGTCGCGTCCTGCCCCGCAA
>CAXTMW010000001.1:66256-81789 GCA_964245455.1 uncultured Acidobacteriaceae bacterium | reverse complement strand
AGTCTGAAAGGCCGAAGATCTCGTGGATCAGGATCACCACCGGAGCCTTGCCCCGGACCTCCGGATAGTCCACAAACACCTGTATCGGGCGCGAGCCGCTTTGGACCGTCACATATTCGTGGTGGCGCGGCGAGCTCGCGAGCTTCGCCTTGGCCCAATCCTGAGCGTTCACCGGCCGGCTGAGCGGCAGGATAAGAGCCAGGGCGAGGAGCGGAATGGAGACGAGACGGCGATGCAATGGCATGCGCCGAAGTCTACTCGCACGGCGCGCTTCGTCCAACTTTGTTCACCCGGTCACCGTTCCCGGGCACAGCAGGTCGCACGCGGCCTAGCTACAAAATTCCGGCGGTCCCGTAACGAATGAAAGAAGTCCGACATCATACTGCTGCAAGAAGAGAATCGGCAAAGCTAAAATCTGCAAACAATGTTCGTTGCGGAACAGCGCCTTGCTAAACTGTCTCCACCCTTCCCCCTGGAGCGACCCGAAGCCTCGTCAGCGACCCTATGCGCAAAGACAGCAGTCCCCTCTATCCACATGTCACCAATGACAGCCAAACGCCCGTCGCTTACTTTTCCATGGAAATCGCCATCGAGCCGGAGATGAACACCTACTCCGGCGGCCTTGGGGTTCTGGCCGGCGATACCCTGCGCGCTGCCGCCGACCTGAGCATTCCGCTGGTTGCTGTTACGCTGGCGCACCGGCGCGGCTACTTTCGGCAGATCCTCCAGGAGGATGGGCAGCAGTCCGAGATGGAGCAGCCGTGGCCGGTCGAAGCTTTTACGGAAATGATTGCGGCGCGCGCCGTGGTTGAGATTGAAGGCCGATCTGTTCACGTTGGCGCGGTGCGCCACGACATTCTCGGCGTCACCGGGCATGTGGTGCCGGTGTACCTGCTCGACACGGACCTGGACGAAAACACGCCCGCGGACCGCACCATTACGGACCGGCTCTACGGCGGCGACACGGATTACCGGCTTCGCCAGGAGGCGGTGCTCGGCCTCGGCGGGGCACGCCTGCTGCTTGCGCTTGGCTATGAACCGGCGGTGTACCACATGAACGAGGGCCATGCAGCCCTGCTGACGGTGGCGCTGGTAGGCCGGGCGCTCGCCGGGCGCACCTTTGCACAAGCTGGGCCGGCGGAGTTTGCGCGCGTGCGCGAGCAGTGCGTCTTCACCACGCACACGCCTGTGCCCGCCGGGCACGACCGCTTTTCGATCGAGCAGGCCAACCGGGTGCTCGGGGCCGACACGGTCCACATGCTTCAAAGCGCCGGCGGCTGCCACGACGGCCTACTCAACATGACCTATGTCGCGCTCCGCTTTTCCCGCTTCGTCAATGGCGTCGCCATGCAGCACGGCATTGTGTCCCGCGAAATGTTCCCCGATTACCAGATCGACGCGATCACCAACGGCGTCCACGCTGCAACCTGGGCTTCCGAACCGTTTCTGGCCGTGTTCGACCGGCACGTTCCCCGCTGGCGCCGCGACAACGTCACGCTTCGCTACGCGATCGACATCCCGGAAAGCGAGATCATCGACGCGCACCATGCCTCAAAGCACCTGCTGGTAGACGCGATCCGCACGCGCACGGGCGCTGAGTTTTCGCCCGACATCTTCACCATCGGCTTCGCGCGCCGCGCCGCGACCTACAAGCGCATGGACCTGCTGTTCACCCATCCCGAGCGCCTGGTCGCCATGGCGAGCCGGTTCGGCGGGCTCCAGGTAGTGTATGCCGGCAAAGCGCACCCGGCCGACGAGCCCGGCAAGGCCAAGATCAAGCGCGTGATTGAGCTGGCGCACGAGCTTTCGGGAGGTCTGCTCAAGATCCTCTATCTGGAGAACTACGAGTGGGAGCTCGGCAAGCTGCTCACCAGCGGCGTCGACCTGTGGCTCAACACGCCCAAGCGGCCCTATGAGGCCAGCGGCACCAGCGGCATGAAGGCCGCGCTCAACGGCGTGCCGTCCCTGTCGATCCTGGACGGCTGGTGGATCGAGGGCTGGATTGAAGGCGTGACCGGCTGGGCGATCGAAGATCGGGAAGAGGAGGGGGAAGAGGCCGAGTCGCTGTATAGCCAGCTTGAAGACGTGATCTTGCCGCTCTTCCACAATCAGCCGGAGCTGTGGCGGCGGGTCATGCGCTCGGCCATCGCGCTGAACGGCTCGTTCTTCAACACGCAACGCATGGTGGAGCAGTACGCGCTGAACGCGTACTTCCCGCAGGTGTTGGCCGGGGAGCCGGTGGGCAGTGGCTCATTTTGAAATTGAATCGAAAAGAAGCGAGTGCTTCGAAGATTCTCGTAGACTCTTCCCTCTTCATAAGCTACGCTCAGTAGAGTCTCCGGCTGTCCGACGCCACTGCCCAGGGCAGTGGACCCGTCCAAGACGGAGACGGCAACGTCTAGGACAGCCGGACGCTAACGAGTTTTAACTGGCGGCCGAAGTTGCCGATGCCAAATCGTGAATTTACCTGAGATGCTTGTATCGCGAAGCGGGTCCGTCACGCGGGCTAATTTAAGAACGTAATCTGACAATTCACATTTGGCCGGGGCAGCGTCAGCCTTTTTCCGGCGCCCATTCACATGGAACGCCAGACTGCCAAGTAGAACGTCGACAGCTTGCATTGCTTGGCAGGTGGCCGAATCTCTATAGTGTAAACGTCTTACGGGCCAGTCCCTCTTTGGCGATAGATTCATCATTCCGCGGTTAACGAATTCTCGCAAGTCTGATAGTGGAGCGGGCGAACTCCGCTGATCCAGATAGACGTGAAAGTTCGGACTTCTATATAGTCGACCAAACTTCAATATGAGTTGGTAAACCTCTTTATCGAAGCCGGCACTTCGCGATCCCCTATTGTTATGTGCGGTCATCGATCATATGTGTGTCGACGACTAAAGAGTGAAAGTCGAGATTCTGAGACATCCGACTCCGAAAGAAAACGTCGACAAATCTCTTGTAAGCTGACAGCTTCGAGCGAGACACCTTCACCCATCCAAGCTCTCCATATGGCAGCTCAAGACCTCTTGCACCCCGGACATATCCTCTAACTCTGGTTCGGGTACACGGCTAATGATTCCGCCTAAAAGAAGATACCGGTGTTTGGTCTGGCTGCTTTCATCTATGTACACGTCCCTGACCATCAAGCGATTATGACCCATACGGCGCGAGTAGTTCTAGAAGCTCTTCAATCATCGAACATGATGCGCCAACCTAGCCTTCATGGCTGGCTTCACTCGCAACGTTTTCATGAACCCGCCAGAAGTTTAGTGCATGAGCCCGACGCAATCGCCGCTCCGGCCAGGTCCGCTGTCCTCGCCTTCGGTCTAATGAAGCGGATGGCGAATGAAGTTAATGGGTGTCATGGTGACCTATAAATCGTGTAGCTACTACGCCGAATTCGCCTACCCAAGCACAGGCGCGCTGGTCCGGATGAACTGCGCGACCGCGTCCGGCTGCGAAAGCGGCACCAGATGGCTGGCCGCTACCTCCTCCGTGCGCGCACCGATGCGCTTGGCCAGCACACGTTGCGTTTCCGGAGCCAGGATACGGTCCTCCGTCGTCACCAGGTAGCTGCTCGGCTTGTGCTTCCAGGCCGGATTGGTCAGTTTCGCCTCGAACAGCTTGTAGCTGGCCGGCTTTTGCACGGCAACCGCCAGATGAATGACGCCGCGATGCAGATCATGCCCGAGCGCGTTCGCGGCGAACTCGGCGTCCATCCACAGGAAGCCGCTCGCGTCCGGACCCAGCGTCATCGGCACGGCTGCCGGATGCATGCTCATCAGACTCCCGAACACCTCGTCTGCTTCGGGCGCAAACGCCGTGACATAGGCCAGAGCTTTTACTTTAGGGTGGTTGCCGGCGGCGGAGATGACCGCGCCGCTGTAGGAGTGCCCCACCAGCAGCACCGGGCCTTCCGCGTGATCCAGTAGCAGGTTTACTGCCGCCACGTCGCCTTCATAGCTTTGGAGCGGCACCTGCGCCGCGCGCACCGTGTAGCCCTCGTGCGCGAGCGGCACCAGGACGTCCTTCCATATGCTGCCGTCCGACCACGCCCCGTGCACCAGTACGATCGTTCCCTGCTTGCGCTCACCCGCCATCACCGCTCCTTTTCCCGCCGCTCCTTACGATGCGCATGCCGCAACTTCCGCCTGCGCCGGCTCGCGGTCAGGCTTGCCTTGTCCCGCAAGCTCGAACGCCTCCGCCAGCAGCGTGTACGAGCGCAGCCGCGCCGCATGGTTGTGCGTGATCGTGTTGACGATCACCTCTGCAAGCCCGAGCGAAGCCGCCATGGCGCCAAGCTCCCGATACACGGTCGCCGGGCTGCCCACGAGGTAGCGGGGGTACTCGCCTTCCTCCCCGCCAGAGATCGCAGACTCATGGTGCAGCAGCTTTTCCGCCATCTCCGGCGCGGCGACCGGGCGGCGATCCCCCTGCCGGATCCGCTGCTGCAGCAGCCGCACGCTCGCGTGGAGGTAGCGCGCTTCCTCGTCCGTATCGGCAACAATCACGCCTACGGCCGCGACAGCTTGGGGCGCGGCAAGCATGGGCGAGGGCCGAAAGGCCCGACGGTAGCTTTCGAGCGCGGCCCGCGTGGCGACGGGGCTGAAGAAGTGAGCAAACGCATACGGCAGCCCCCACTGAGCCGCCGCCGAGGCACTCCACATGCTGGAGCCGAGCAGCCATACTTCCGGCCCAGAGCGCGGCCCCGATCCCGGGCCGGTACCGGAGCTGCCGGGGCTTGCCGGCGACAACTCGATCCGGCTGAACGGGTGGCCCAGGGGAAATCCTTCGCCTTGCCCGAGCCAGGCCAGCAACTCCGCCATCTGCTCGGGGAAGTCATCAGCCGGCCCGTGCAGCGAGCTGCCCTGGCGGTCCCGGCGCAGCGCTGCTGCTTCGAGTGCACCGCCGCCGGCCGCGCGTCCCACGCCCAGGTCCACACGGCCCGGGTACATGGCATGGAGGGTCAGGAAGTTCTCCGCAACCTTCATCGGCGCGTAGTGCGGCAGCATGATGCCGCCCGAGCCGATCCGGATCTGCCGGGTTGCGGCGCCCACACGGGCCAGCACCACCTCGGGCGAGGCGCAGGCAAGCGTTGCCATGGCATGGTGCTCCGACATCCAGAAGCGCCCGTAGCCGAGCCGCTCGACGTGCTGCGCCAGCTCGACCGAGCGGTCCAGCGCCTCGCCGGCGGTCGAGCCTTCGGCGACCGGCGCCTGGTCTAGTACTGAGAGCCGCAATCCGTCCCGCCTCCGCGTTGCCATTCGCACCATCCTGCCGATTGGATGGGGAGCCGGCTCGGAAGACGCAGCGGGATCCGCGGATAGTGTGCAGGGTCAGGACACCAAAGTGCTGAAGTGCCAATGCTATACTGCCGCTGCCAATGATCGACGAGATACCAGCGACACGCTTCACCACCGCCGCTCCTGCCATTGGGGTCAATGCATACGCGCCTGCCCCCCGGCCTCTCTGCGTGGATCTCGACGGCACCCTCGTCAAGAGCGACACCCTTGTGGACGCGCTGCTGTTGATGGTGCGCACCCACTCGGGCGACCTCGTGCGGGTCCCCGGATGGATTCTGAAGGGCAAAGCCACGCTCAAGCGCGAGGTGACTGAGCGGGTGCAGCTCGATGTGGCGCACTTACCGTACAACAAACCCCTGCTCGCGTTCCTGGAGCAGCAGAAGGGCTTGGGGCGCAGCCTGTATCTGGCCACCGGCGCCGACCAGGCACTGGCCGAGCGCGTGGCGGCGCACCTGGACATCTTTGACGGCGTGCTCGCGAGCGACGGCCGCACCAACCTGACCGGGCACAACAAGCTGGCTTCGTTCCAGCAGCGCTTCGGCGAGGGCGGCTTCGATTACATCGGCAACGCGAGCCCGGACGTGCCGCTGCTGGAGCACGCGGGCACCCCCATGGTCGCTAATCCGGACGGGGCTCTGCGGGCCGCCATCCGCGCGCGGCGCTTTACCCCGACGCAGCAGTTCATCGACCGGGCCTCGCCGCTGCAGGCGTTTCGCCGGGCCGCCCGTGTGCACCAGTGGGCGAAAAACGTACTGATTTTCGTTCCCCTGCTGCTGGCGCATGCGCTCAACCTGCGCTCGCTTGGGCAGGCGCTGACCGCGTTTCTCTGCTTTTCGCTCTGCGCGTCCTCCACCTACATCGTCAACGACCTGCTCGATATCGAGGCCGACCGCCGGCACCCGCGCAAGCGCCGCCGCCCCTTCGCGGCCGGCGATCTCCAGGCAAAAACAGGGGTTCTGCTTTCGGCCGCGTTGCTCGCGCTTTCATTGGTTCTGGCCGCCATCGTGGGGGGCAAGTTCCTTGCCTACCTGCTGCTTTACCTGGTCAGCACGCTGTCTTACTCGCTGTATCTCAAGCGCATCGTGCTGGTCGATGTGGTGTTGCTGTCCGGGCTGTATACGCTGCGCCTGCTGGCCGGGGCCGCCGCCTGCTCGATTGCTATCTCGCCATGGCTGGCCGGCTTTTCCATCTTTCTGTTTCTGTCGCTGGCTTTTGTCAAACGCTTTGCCGAGCTCCAGAACATCCGCGCGGCCGGCCAGGTTCCATTCAATGGCCGGGGCTACCTGCTGTCCGACACCGAGCAGATGCGCTCCTTCGGCACCGCAAGCGCCTACGCTTCCGTGGTTGTGTTTTCGCTCTACATCAGCGGCCGCGATGTTACCGGACTGTATGCGCACCCGCAGCGCATGTGGCTGATTACCCCTATCATGATCCTGTGGATCAGCCGCGTGTGGCTGCTCGCCAGCCGGGGCGAGCTGGATGAAGATCCAGTGATCTTTGCCGTCACCGATCGTGCCAGCCTGCTGCTGGGCTTCGCGGCGATTTGCGTCATCCTGCTCGCGATCATCTGACGGGCCGCTCGCGCATCAGACCCAAAGCCCAAACGAACGACCCAGAGAAACAAGAGGACCGACCCACAATGGCCGAGAGCCTGCTCGACACTGCACCCGGTAAGACACCCGGTAAGATACCTAGTAAAACGCCTGAAAAGCAGTCTGCGCCGCCGGCCTTCGAGTCCTGGGGTCGCTACCCGAAGCTCGATGCCGATCTCCGGCCGCTTTCCTGGACCACTGATTTTCCCCCGCGCGACCGCCCTCGCGGGCCCATGCTGCCGGTCGGCGCGGGCCGCTCCTATGGCGACGTCTGCCTGCTTGAGGACGGCACCCTGCTGCACGCGCGCGGCATGGACCACCTCCAGCACTTCGACCCCTCGACCGGCATCCTGCGCTGCGAGGCCGGCGTGACGCTCGCCGAGATCCTCAACTTCGCCGTGCCGCTCGGCTTCTTCCTGCCCGTCACGCCCGGCACCAAGTACGTCACGGTCGGGGGCGCGATCGCCAACGACATCCACGGCAAAAACCACCATGTCGCGGGTACCTTCGGCTCGCACGTGCTTCGCTTCGAGCTCGTCCGCTCTGACGGCTCACATATTCTGAGCTCGCATCGCGAGAATCGCGACTGGTTCGCGATGACCATTGGCGGCATGGGGTTGACCGGGCTGATCTCCTGGGCTGAAGTGCGTTTACGGCCCATCGTGTCCCGCGGCATCGACTATCGCGGTGAGAAGTTCGTCGGCATCGGCGAGTTTCTGGAGATCTCCCGTGCGGCGCAGAACATCGAGTACACCGTCGCCTGGCTCGACTGCGTGTCGACCGGCAAGAACTTCGCCCGAGGCATTTTCATGCAGGGCACGCACTCCGAGGTGCCCGGCCCGCTCACCCGCTCGAAAGAGCCGAAGCTCACCTTCCCTATCAACCTGCCCGAGTGGGCGCTGAATAAGTTCTCGATCGGCCTGTTCAACTTCGCCTACTACAACAAGCAGACTAAAAAGACAGTAACCGCGGTCCATGACTACGAGCCGTTTTTCTACCCGCTCGACGCGGTCCTCAAATGGAACCGCATGTACGGCAAGCGCGGCCTGCTGCAGTTCCAGTGCGTGCTGCCCGTCCACTCGAACTCTGACGAGGACCTGCACGGCATTACGCAGATCATGAAAGCGATTACGGCTTCTGGTCTGGCGTCGTTCCTGGCTGTGCTCAAGGTGTTCGGCGACGCGCCTTCGCCCGGCTTTCTCAGCTTTCCCACGCCCGGCATCACGCTTGCGCTCGACTTCCCGATTCGCGAAGAAGTCTCGTTCGACCTGCTCGACCGCCTGGCCAACATCACGCTCGACCACGGCGGCCGCATGTATCCCGCGAAAGACGCCAGGATGACGGCGGCGCAGTACCAGGCGTTTTATCCGCAGTGGGAGCGCTTCGCCGCCTATGTCGACCCGGCGTTTGACTCGGGCTTCTGGCAGCGGGTGACCGGGCGTGGCTGATCGAGCCTTCCCGCAGGGCCGGCGGGAACCGGCATACCCGCAAAAAGCACTCATCCTGGGCGCGACCTCGGCCATTGCGCAGGCCACGGCGCGCCTGCTAGCCGAGCGCGGCGCCAGCCTGTTTCTGGTCGCGCGCGACCCGTACAAGCTGGCCGCCGTGGTGTCTGACCTTCAGACGCGCGGCGCCAAAACCGTGTACTCGCTCGCGCTCGACCTCGACAAGGTAGACGAGCATGTTTCGGTGCTCGAATCGGTCGTGAAAATCCTGGGCACGCTCGACCTTGCCCTGCTGGCCCACGGCGTGCTGGGCGACCAGGCGGCCGCGCAGGCCGATGCGCGAGTTGCCGAAGCGATCTACTTGACCAACTTTCTTTCGCCGGCCTCGCTTATTACCTGGCTGGCAAACTATTTCGAGGCCCGGGGCTCCGGGACGCTGGCTGTGATCACCTCGGTCGCCGGGGACCGCGGCCGCAAAAGCAACTACGTGTACGGCGCGTCCAAGGGCGCGCTCAACGTCCTGCTGGACGGAGTGCGGAACCGGATCGACCGCTCCGGCGCCCATGTGCTGACCATCAAGCCGGGCTTTGTGGCGTCGCCGATGACCGCGCACCTGCGGCGGGGGCCCCTGTTCGCCGAGCCCCGCACGATCGGGCTCGGCATCCTGCGCGCGGTCGCCGCCCGCAAGGATTCTGTGTATCTCCCTTTCTTCTGGGCGCCGATCATGTGGATCGTGCGAGCGATCCCGACCCGCATTTTCAAAAAGATGAATATGTAGCCGGATAACACCCGGACGACGCCCAGGCGGATCGCGGGCCGGCGCGTCCTTTCGCAAGCATCCAACGTCTAACAGAGAAAGCTCCCTTCGCGTCCCCAAGCGCCTGCTTAATGGACCTATGCGTTCTGTTTGTTCCTATATATCGTTCTCATATATTTAGTATGGGTAGCCTTCATCGCATCCCATCGTTTTAACGCCCGGAGATCCTGACGAGCTATGTGGATTGTTCGCCTCGCACTGCGACGGCCTTATACCTTTGCCGTGTTGGCCCTGCTGCTGCTGATTCTCGGCCCGGTGGCTATCATCGCCACGCCTACAGATATTTTTCCAAATATCAACATCCCTGTGGTGGCGATGATCTGGCAGTACACCGGGCTTTCGCCCGAGCAGATGGCGAACCGCATCATCTATCTTTCCGAGCGCACCCTCACCACGACCGTCAACAACATTGAGCATGTGGAGTCGCAGTCGCTCAACGGCATCGGCATCATCAAGATTTTCTTTCAGCCGAACGTCAACATCGCCGACGCGAATGCGCAGGTGACGGCGGTCGCGCAAACGCAGTTGCGCCAGCTGCCTCAGGGCACCACGCCGCCGCTGATCTTGCAGTACTCAGCTTCCAGCGTGCCCATCATTCAGCTTGGTCTGAGCGGACAAGGCCTGAGCGAGCAGCAGCTCAACGACTACGGCCTCAACTTCATCCGGACCCAGCTGGTCACGGTGCCCGGCGCGGGCATCCCGTACCCCTACGGCGGCAAGCAGCGCCAGGTGCAGGTTGATCTGAACCTCCAGGCATTGCAGTCCAAAGGAATGGCACCTGCCGACGTGGTCTCGACCATTGCCACACAGAACTTGATTTTGCCTTCCGGCACCATGAAGGTTTCCGGCTTTGAGTACCAGGTGGAGACCAACTCCGCCCCGTCGACCATCCAGGGCCTCAACGACCTGCCCATCAAGTCGGTCAACGGCAGCATGGTCTATATCCATGACGTGGCACACGTGCGCGACGGCTTTCCGCCGCAGACCAACATTGTGCGGGTAGACGGCCAGCGCGCGTCGCTGCTCTCGGTCATCAAGACGGGCGAAGCGTCCACGCTCGACATCGTCGCCGGCGTCCGCAAGCAGCTCCCCACCCTGATGACCCAGCTGCCGCCGCAGCTCCGCATCACCCCGCTGGGGGACCAGTCGATCTTTGTGCGAGCCTCCATCTCGGGGGTCGTGCGCGAAGCCGTCATTGCCGCCTGCCTCACGGCGATCATGATCCTGCTCTTCCTGGGCTCCTTTCGCTCGACCATCATCATCGCGGTCTCCATTCCGCTGTCCATCATCACCTCGCTGCTGGTGCTTTCCGCTCTCGGGGAAACGATCAACATCATGACCCTGGGCGGTCTCGCGCTCGCGGTCGGCATCCTGGTTGACGACGCGACGGTAGAGATCGAGAACATCAACCGCAACCTGGAAGAAGGCAAGGCGATCGAGCAGGGCATCCTCGACGCCGCGTCCCAGATCGCCGTGCCCGCGCTGGTGGCGACGATCTCCATCTGCATAGTGTTTCTGCCGATGTTTTTTCTGTCGGGTGTGGCGCGCTACCTGTTTGTGCCGCTCGGCGAGGCGGTGGTCTTCGCCATGCTCGCCTCCTACTTTTTCTCCCGCACCATCGTGCCCACCATGGCGATGTACATGCTCAAGGAGCACGATGAGGAAGCCTCGGCGGCCCGCGGTAAAAGCCGCAATCCGCTGGTCCGTTTCCAGCTCGGCTTTGAGCGCGGATTCGAGCGCATTCGGCATGGCTACCAAACGGTGCTTGAGCTGTGCGTTGCCCGTCCGGCCCTGTTCATGCTGCTGTTCTTCGGCTTTACCATCACCTCGGCCGTTGTTCTGTTTCCGTTTCTCGGGCAGGACTTTTTTCCTTCGACCGATGCCGGGCGTTTCACCCTGCACGTACGCGCCCGCACCGGCACCCGCATCGAGGAAACCGCGCGCTTGTGTGACCTGGTCGACCGCACCATCCGCGAGGTCGTCCCCGCCAACGAGCTGACCACCATCATTGACAACATCGGCCTGCCCTACTCGGGCATTAACCTCACGTATTCGAACTCAGCGCCCGTAGGCCCGGCTGACGCCGACATCCAGGTCTCGCTCAACGCAAAGCACCACCCGAGCGAGCTCTACGTCGAAAAGCTCCGCACCATTCTCGCGGCCCGCTTCCCAGGCACGCTGTTTTATGAGCTGCCGTCGGACATGATTACGCAGATCCTGAACTTCGGCCTGCCCGCGCCGCTCGACATCCAGATCGTGGGGCCAAGCCTTGAGGGCAACCGCGAATTCGCCACCCGGGTGCTGAACGAAATGCGCTACGTCCCGGGTACGGCCGACCTGCGCATCCAGCAGCCAGCCAACAACCCGCGTCTCTTTGTCGATATCGACCGCACCAAGAGCGCGCAGCTGGGGCTGCGGCAGAACGATGTCGCGCAAAGCCTGCTTTCGGCCACGAGCGGCTCGTTCCAGACCTCGCCGACCTTCTTTCTCGATCCCAAAAACGACGTGTCCTACAACATCGCCGTGCAGTCGCCGCAGTACAACCTGGACACGCTGAACGATCTCGCAAACATCCCGGTCACCCCGAGCGGCAGCGCGGCATCCGGCAACGGCAGCTCCGGCGCCAGCACCTCGGCGTACCCGGCAACCGGCGGTACCGCCCCGTCCTCGCTTGCGGCGATCATGCCGCAAAGCACCGTCACCGGCGCTCGTCCTCCGCAAATCCTCGGCAACCTCGCTTCGTTCACACAGGGGCAGGAGATGGCCACGGTCAGCCACTACAACATTTCCCCGACCATCGATATCTACGGCAACGTCGTCAACAGCGATCTGTCGAGCGTCGATAAGGCCATCGAGAAGATTCTTGCGCGGGACAGAAATCAGCTGCCGCGCGGCTCGCGCATTGTGGTGCGCGGGCAGGTGCAAACGATGCACTCCTCGTTTACCGGCCTGTATGCCGGTCTTGCCTTCTCGATCGTGCTTGTCTACATGCTGATCGTCGTCAACTTCCAGAGCTGGCTCGACCCGTTCATCATCATTTCGGGGCTGCCTGCTGCGCTTTGCGGCATCGTCTGGTTCCTGTTCATCACCGGCACCCACATCAGCGTGCCCGCGCTTACCGGCGCCATCATGTGCATGGGCGTGGCGACATCGAACTCTATTTTGGTGGTTTCCTTTGCGCGCGAGCACCTGGAGCAGCACCCGGGCGAAGCAACCGAGTCGGCCGTCGCGGCCGGCTTTACCCGGTTCCGCCCGGTGATCATGACGGCGCTCGCCATGATCATCGGCATGATTCCGATGGCGCTTGGCCTGGGTGACGGCGGCGAAGAAAATGCGCCGCTCGGCCGCGCGGTCATCGGCGGCCTCCTGTTTGCGACCGTGTCCACCCTTTTCTTCATCCCAACCTTCTTCTCGGTCGTCCACTCCCGCCTGGAACGGCGACGGGCCGAGCGCGAGGAAAAAGGGAAGCGAAACGAGGGCGGGCAAGGTTCCAAAAGCCTGGAGAGCCAGACAGCATGAGCAGCCAAAAGCACCATGCGCAGAAGAAGCAGGATGGAACGCCGCCCGAGGCGAAAGAAGGCGAGGTCCAGCGGTTAAAGCCCCTCTCCACCGGCAGGGCGGTACTGCTGATACTCATCGGCCTTGTGCTGGCCGTTGTGCTCGCCGTACTTGGGATCGTGCCGCGGTTGCGCGCGCAGCAGCGACTGCAGAACCAGACCACCGCGGCTGCGCCGCCGGACGTCATTGTCGCGAAGCCCACGGTCGGCAAGCCCGAAGACACCCTGCTGCTGCCCGGCGCGCTGCAGGCTTACAAGGACTCGCCCATTTACGCCCGCACCTCCGGCTACCTGAGCCGCTGGTATGTGGATATCGGCGCGCATGTAAAGGAAGGCCAGCTGCTGGCCGTCATCCAAAGCCCCGAGGTGGACCAGCAGCTCGCTCAGGCCCGGGCCAACCTGGCCACCGCGCAAGCCAACGCCAACAACGCCGCCGTGCAGGCGCAGCGCTACAAGGACCTGCTGCAGCAGGACGCCGTGTCCCAGCAGGATACGGACAATTACGTGACCTCGCAGGCCTCCACCTACACCCAGGTGGAAAGCGCGCGCCACGCTGTTGCGCAGTACGAGCAGCTGGTCGGCTTTGAGCACGTGTACGCCCCGTTCACCGGGGTTATCACGGCTCGCAACATCGACGTCGGCCAACTCATCAATGCCGGTGCCGGTGCCAACCAGCAGCTGTTTGAGGAAGCCGACGTCCGAACCCTGCGCGTGTACGTGTCGATCCCACAGGTCGACTCGCTCGGAGCCCGGCGCGGCACCACGGCGCAAATTATGCTCGCCGAGTACCCGGGGCAGACCTTTACCGGCCACATTGTGCGGTCCGCCGACTCGATCGACCCAAACACCCGGACGCTGCTAGTGGAAGTGGACGTCGACAACCGCAATGGCAAGCTGATGCCCGGTGCGTACGGCGAGGTAAAGTTGACCCTGAACACAGGCCTCAGCAGCCTGATCGTACCAGTGCCCACCATGGTGTTTCGTGCGCAGGGGCTCCAGGTCGCCACCGTGGAAAACGGCAAGGCCAAACTGGTGCCCATCACCATCGGGCAGGACGATGGACGTGTAATTCAGGTAGTGTCCGGGCTGACCAAGGATTCCGCAGTCATCCAGAACCCGCCGGATTCGATCCTTGATGGAGAAGCGGTGCACATCGTGCAGCCGCAGGGAGCCGGCGGCAACGCCGGTCCGCAGTCCGGCCAGGGCGGCGGCAATGGGCAGTCCAGCGGGGCCGAAGGAGCGCAGCAGCAGACCGGCTCGCAGCAGTCCGGCTCGCAGGCCAACGACGCCGGGGCCAAGCAGTCCGGCGGAGGGGGCGGGGGGAAACAGTGAGGGTGCCACTTTGCAGTCTCGCGTTCGCACTTGCCGTGCTCGCCCTGCCGGGCTGCACTGTCGGGCCGAATTACCATCGCCCCACCTCGGCCCCACCCACGCTCACCTACCGCGAGCTGCCGCCGCCGCCAGGCAATTGGAAGCCCGCGGTGCCGGCCGACGCGCTGGCCCGCGGCGAGTGGTGGCGCATCTTCGGCGATCCGGCGCTGGATGATCTGGAAAGCCGGCTTACCTCCGGAAACCTACAAATTCAGGCAGCCTTTCAGAACTACGTATCGGCCGCGGCATTTGTCCGGCAGGCACGGGCTGACTTCTACCCCACCGTCTCTCTTGGGCCGGAGATCTCGCGCAATCACCTGTCGCAGCACCGCCCATACGGCTTCGGCAGCTCCAGGATCCAGTACAACGACTTTCAGTTGACCGGCCAGGCCAGCTGGCAGCCTGACCTCTGGGGCCGCGTGCGCCGCGAGGTCGAAGGCGCGCGCGCCAATGCGCAGGCGCTTGCCTCCGACCAGGCCAACGTGGAGCTGGTGGTTCGCACCGAGCTTGCCACGGACTACTACCAGCTGCGCGGCCTGGATGCCCAGCAACAGCTGCTGGACGTCACGATCGCGTCCTTTCGGGATTCGCTTGACCTGGCCCAGCGACGGTTTCGCGGCGGCGTGGCGACGCAGGCCGACGTGCTGCTTGCGCAAACCGAGCTTGCGAGCACCGAAACCACAAGCATCGACGTTGGCATCGCACGCGCCCAGTACCAGCACGCCATTGCAACGCTGCTGGGGGTGAGCGCGTCCGCGTTTTCGCTGCCCGACTCGCCGCAAAACCGAAATATTCCCTTTATCCCGACCGGCGTGCCGTCTGAACTACTCGAGCGGCGCCCCGACATTTCTGCCGCCGAGCGGGCCGCCGACAATGCCAACGCACAGATTGGGGTCGCGATCTCGGCCTATTACCCGAACATCTCGCTGAACAGCGCAGGCGGCTTTGAAAGCGGGGAACCCGGCAACTGGATCCAGGGGCCGAGCGCGCTCTGGTCCGTGGGCGCTTCGGCCATCGAAACCGTCTTCGACGCAGGGCGCCGCCGTGCCGTCACTGCCGAAGCCAGGGCCAACTACGAATCCACCGTCGCCAACTATCGCCTGACCGTCCTCACCGGATTCCAGGAGGTGGAAGATAACCTCGCGGCCCTGCGCATCCTGTCCGACGAGCAGGCTTCGTCTGTGGCCGCCGTTGCCACGGCTACACGCTCGACCAGTCTGAGCACCAGCCGCTACAAAGGCGGCGTCACCACGTATATTGAGGTGCTCACCGCCCAGCAGGCTCAGCTTATCGACCAGCGTACCGACGAAGACATCGTCACGCGCCGCTTTGTCGCCAGTGTGCAGTTGATCGCGGCGCTCGGCGGCGGGTGGGACACGGGTAAGCTCCCGGTGATTCCACGGGGTCCGCTGGTGCCCTACTAGGAAGGCTCAGATATTTTTATTGCTAAATAG
>CAXTMW010000001.1:62404-66246 GCA_964245455.1 uncultured Acidobacteriaceae bacterium | reverse complement strand
TCCTTGATGAGGACGTGAGAGGATAATTGCCGTAGCCTTTCGGGCGCGGCATAGCCGCACCCTCCAGGGTTATTCGGCAGGATCACCGATGCATCAGCAAACGAATGAGGATGATCACCTCAATCGCAAGCCGCATCGAATCACCTACCACACGGAGTCCAAGTCGCATCCTTGGGCCCCACGGCTTCGGCATGTGCTTCATGCGCGAATCCTCCTAGACAGAGACGGCTCGGGGTTGGCGCCCCGGGCCGTTCATGTCAGTTGCCGTTGATCGACAACCGCCGTGAGTCTAGCGCGAGAAAAAAATGCCGTAAAGATGACTGGCGAGCTTAGCGCCCAGCTTTGCTTGAAAGTGCTCCTACGGCGCACTCAGCGGCTTTCAAATGCGTCCAGAACACGGCCCCGTAGGTCCCACAATGACGCGCCTACAAGTACCAGGGAATATTCACAACAAAAATCCTCTGGTTCCCGCGCAGCAGCAGCAGCAGCTTCAGCAGGTTGGAGCGCTGATTGTGGAGCAGGTTTTCGTACCAGTGCTTGACCACCAGCTCCGGCACCAGCACCGCGATCTGCCGGTCGCCGTAGCGTTGCTCCTCGGCCAGCACATGATCAAGCAGCGGCAGCAGCACATAGCGATACGGTGAGGTAAGCGTCACCAGCTCCGGCACCGTGCGGTTCGCTGCTCGCAGCGGAGCCGCCACCATCGCTTCCCATGAGTCCTCAAGCGTTCCCTGCTCATCGTCCGAGTGCACATGTACGGCCTGCACGTCATCTGACATGCTGATGGCCACCCTGAGCGCTTTCTCCGAAACGCGGCTCCAGCGATCAATCGGCACAATTACGCGAGGCGCATGCAGGCGATCCAGGTGCATCGGCACGTCGCTTGCAATCTCGCCGAATACCCGCGTGTAGTGCCGATGCACCAGCAGCATCAGCCCGATCATCGTCGGAATCAGCAAAGCCGTGATCCATGCGCCCGAGGTGAACTTGGTCACAAGCACAACAACGGTCGTAATGCCGGTCGCGACCGCGCCTATGCCGTTGACGACCATCTTGAGGCTGGAGCCCGCACCCGGATGCGTTTTCCAGTGCATGACCATGCCCGCCTGGGAAAGCGTAAACGCAAGAAATGCGCCGATGGCATACAGCGGAATCAGCTTGTCGGTGACGCCGCCGAAGATGAGCAGCAACGAGCCCGTCAGCGCGACCAATACATACACGCCCCAGCTGTAAAGCAGCCGCCGACCGCGCAGGGTAAACACCCCGGGCAGGAAGCTGTTCTGCGCGATAGCCCGCGTTAACCGGGGAAAGTCGGCAAACGCCGTATTGGCTGATAAACACAGCACCAGCAGGATGGAGGTCATGCTGACCCAGTAGAAAACGCCGCGCCCGGCAACGGCCTGCAGCAGCTGCGACAAAACGCTCTGGTATTGCGGGCTGCTTGGGTCTGTGGCGCCGATGCCGTACGCGCGACAGAGAAACGCAATGCCCGCGAGCAGCACCACCAGCGCGGCGATGATGATGGTGAGCGTCTGCTGCCCATTTTTGGTGCGCGGATCGCGAAACGCCATGGCGCCGTTGCTCACCGCTTCCACCCCCGTCATGGCAGTACAACCGCTCGAAAATACCTTGAGCAGCAACCAGAATGACAGCGCAGTTGTCGCGGCGGGAAGGTGCGGCGGTGCGATCACCGCGTGTGGATGGCCGCCGGTCGCGACTGTGTGGAACACCCCAAGCACGATCATCAGGAACAACGAGGCGAGAAAAAGGTAAGTCGGCAGCAGGATCGCCGTGCCTGTGTCCTTGACGCCGCGCAGGTTGACCAGCGTGAGCACGCCCAGGATGGCAAGGCAGAAGGCGAGTGTGTGCGGCAGCATTGCCGGGAATGCCGACACCAGCGCGCCCACCCCTGCGGAAATGCCGACCGAGGCGGTCAGGACATAGTCGATCATCAGCGCGGCGGCCGCAAGCAGGCCTGGAAACGTACCCAGATTCTCGGACGCGACCGTATACGAGCCGCCGCCGCTCGGGTAGGCGGCGATGGTCTGCCGGTAGGAGAAATACAGGATCAGCAGCAGCGCGATGATCGCGGAGGTAATCGGCACGATATGCTCGACGCCCGCGAAGCCGAGCGGGATCAACAGCGTCAGCGCGGCTTCCGGGCCATACGCGGCCGAGCTCAGCGCATCGAGGCCGAAGATCGACACGCCGGAGGACGGCCCGATCTGTTCGGCACGTTCATCCGAGGTAGCGAGCGGTTTGCCCACCAGCAGATCCATAAAAGCCATGTCGCAGCACCATCCATTCCTGAAGCAGGGGCGTTCCGTTGAGATGCAGGGTTCCGCGCTTACCGTGCGCCCGGTTCAAGCACCGTGTCGCAGAGCAGCTCCGCGTAGCTGCCGCGCATGTAACTGTGCCCGCAGAATACGTGCGTGACCCGGTAGCCCCCGCCCTTAAGATCCTGGCGCTCAAAGTACCGCGCCACCTGGAAGGAATCGTTCAGCGTAATGCCCGGGAGCGCCGGCGTTACCGGCTGCCAGTCGCGTGTGATCTCGCCCTCCGGCCCGGTTGCGAAGCCGCCGATCACGATCAGTGCCGGGTGCTGCGCGGCGACCTCGGCGACCGTGCTGTAGTTGCGCAGCGTCGTGCTCCAGTACCAGTAGCGGTGCGGCGGCTGATTCAGGTAAACGTTGCGCGGGAAATATAACAGCGGGTCGATGCTGCCGTAGTAGTAGCCGGCCAGGGCGACCCCAGGCTGCCCCGCGCCTTTGCTTTCGAGGTACGCGGCGGTCATCGCGCCCGGCGCGTAGGGGGCGTGATGCTCGGCGGCGATCGCGTGAGCGCTCCACACAATCTGTTGCACACAGACAAGCACCAGCAGCGCGGCTGTCACGCGTTGGAGCAGCAGCCTGCGCCCTTCCAAAGCACCGGCAGCAGGCCACGTTAGCCAGGCGCTGACCACAAAGACGGTCAACACCGTTCCCGCGTGGCGAGGTGCCAGAAATAACGCCAAAAACACGAGCAGCATCAACGCATACGGCGCCAGGCCCGCAAGACCTAACGAGCTCTCGCCTTCGCTTCGCGCCCTACCGGCCCGCCGTTGCAGCCCAGCCTGCACCGCGACGCAGGCGACCAGCGCGAGCGCGAGCGTTCGCGAGGACGACAGGGGATACGTGGCAACCGCAAGCGCGCGCGCCAGCTTGGTCCACCGCCGCTGGAGCGCCCCGTGGTGTTCATGCACGGCGGGCGGTCCGTTCCGCAGCCCCGCCATAGGCAGACTCGTCAGCACTTCGGGGACGGTCTGCTTCCAGCCGAGCGCAATTTCCAGCTTCGCCAGCGAACGATGGATGTTGTTACCCGCCGCATAGTCCACATCCCGCGCCGGCGCCATCGTGGCCATGGCAAATGCCCATAGGCCTAGCAGCAGCACCACGGCCGGCAAGCGGCGTCGCACCGGGGTTTGCCGCGTCAGCAGCGCGGCCAGGGCGAGCCCGCCCGAGGCGACCAGCCCGTGGAGCGACACGTTTGCCAGCAGGCCCAGCAGCAGAGCCAGGGCAAGCGACCGTCGCGCGTCTTCTCGGTCTGGGCGTCGATCAGGGTGCCGGTCAGGGCGTTGATCAGGGTGTCGGTAACGGAGACGAGCCCCGCGCAACAGGGCCGCCGCCGCGAACGCCAGAACCGCAAACAGGCAGTACGAGCGGGCCACTACCGCGTCCTGATACGCCAGAAAAAACGTAAACGGCAGCAGCCACCGGATTAGGGGAGGAAACGGCGCGAAACGCAGCAGCACGGTCACGGCCACAGCTTCCAGCCCGGCCGCAATCCCGCGCGCCGCCGTAAAG
>CAXTMW010000001.1:60342-62394 GCA_964245455.1 uncultured Acidobacteriaceae bacterium | reverse complement strand
AAAGGACAAGTGTGCTGTCTGGAGCAGCTTGAGCAGCGCGTGCCACAAGCCGCCTGTGCCTTCGTAGTGCAGGCTGTGGCCGAACAGCGTTCCCCAGCTCACATCGTCCGCCAGCAGCCAGGCCTGCTCCTCATCGGCCCAGGGCGTGTGCTGCCACACGGCAAAACCGACCACGGCGCACCACGCCAGCATCACCAGCCATTCCGCAACACCCCAGCGCGGCGCGGCATGTTCCGACAGGTCCGGCGGGTCCAGCAGGCGCAGCCATCGGCGCTCAGCCGGAGATCGCGCGCCAATACCGGGTACCTCGCTGTCTTCGCGCACCATGCTCCTGCTCTCCCCCGTACTCTACCTGCATCCCGCGCCCGCTACTGCGGCCGCAGCAGCAGCACCACGACGCGTCCATCGCTTTCGATCGCCCCGCCGGTGGCTGTGTGCGCCGAGCGCACCGGGTCGGCCGGCGTCGCGTAGGCGGCTCCGCTTAGCGCGCCTGCCGCGGCAAAGCTCGCCTCGATGTAGTCCCGTTCCACATCGATGTTCGGGTCGATATGGTGGGTCACGCCGTTGTTGCGCTCGTCCCGTTCCAGCCCATGGTCGTGCGTCGCCGAGCCCACCCACAATGGCTGGCCCGCAACCGTCTGCCCGGAGTTCCACACCCGCAGGTGATGACGCTCGACCGCGACGACCAGCGGGTCGGCGCGCGCGTAGCTCAGGTCCTGCGGCCGCCCAAACAGGTACAGCGTGCTCATCGGCATTTCGAGGTAAGCCTTTTTCGACAGCGTCGCCACCAGCCCGTGCAGCACCGCATCATTGGTGGTCTTGTCCACCTGCACCCAGCCGGCCGCGGTAAACGCTTTCTCTACCTGCGCCTGGGTGCCCAGGATGGCGAAGTTGACCACGTCGCCCGGGTCACCCTGCGCGTCGGCGACGCGGCGGGGCACCGACTGGAGCAGTGCCGGCGTGACCACCTGCCGCAGGTCCACCGGAGCCGCGGTCGTAGTGGGCGCGGCCGCCTGGCTCAGCTTGAGCGAGACCTTGTAGGAGCCGGTCGAGGCGAGCGCCGTGCTCGTGTTGACCGCGAGGAACAGCTCGCCGCTTGAGGGCATGTCCTTGCTCAGCGAGCCACCGATGGCAAACGGCACCGCGGCATCTGAGTTCCCGATGCGCCCCACCAGCGCGCCCGTATTCGCTTCGTCTACCGGAAAGCCGCGCAGCAGGTCCTTCCAGCCCTTGGTAATACCGGCCGGGTCGGTCTCCCGACCGTCGGCGAGCGTCAGGGTGCCGGTCGCGGTGGCGAGCAGGTGGTCAGCCGGCGACACGGCAAAACCCGCATCGATCCAAGCGCCGGTGCCCGACACGGTCACGCTGTAGCTCGCTTTACGCGCGGCGGCCGCGCCTGAAACCGGCGCGGCGAGCGGAATGAGCTGGACCGTACCCGGAGGCGAGGCCGGGCCCGGGGTCACGACGGGGGATGCGGCCGGGGCAGCGCTGTCGCTCTGCGCCAAGCCCACGGTTGAGACGAAGAGCAGCAGTGCCGTCAGGGAAAGCAATGAAGTTCTGAAAAGAGACACAGAAACATCCTAAGACGGAACGGCGATGAGGCGGAATGGAGGCGGTTGCACATCAACAACCAGGCATGCTCAATGTGCCCCAGGACATTGCTAGTCCATGAGCGACTCTGAGATAGACCAGCTCAGCGCCGACACGTCATCCTCGATCGAGATGCGCATCACCACCTGCTCGATTGCCTCCGTATCGCGGCCCGCGGTGCGGATCTCGGCGCGCAGGCTGGCCGCGCCGGTCTCCACATCGTCCTCCTCGTGGAGCGCCTGCAGCGTGATCGGCAGGCGCGAGATCGTCGCCAGCAGCAGCGCACGGATGTGCGCGATCGAGGCCTCCTTGCAGGTGAGCCGCAGCTGGTAGGTTGTTTCAGCCGGCAGCGCTTCCGGCAGCACCGGCCGAAGCCGGCGCGCTAGCGGACGCAGCAGCAGGTTGGTCAGAATGACGGCACCCGCCAGCACGCTCGCAAACTGCCACACTCCCAGCGCTGCG
>CAXTMW010000001.1:41960-60332 GCA_964245455.1 uncultured Acidobacteriaceae bacterium | reverse complement strand
CACCAGATGGTCGCGGCCGTGTTGAGGCCCTGCACGTTTGCACCGTCCTTGAAGATGACGCCCGCGCCCAGAAAGCCCACACCCGAAACCACATAGGCGACCACGCTGGTCGTTACGCCCGGGCCGAGCAGGCTGCCGGCCATGACAAACGCGGAAGCCCCGGCGGCCACAAGCCCGGTGGTGCGCGTACCCGCCATGCGCTGCCGGTACTGGCGCTCCAAGCCGACCAGCGCGCCGAGCCCGATGGCGATGCCCAGGCGAGCGGCAAAAGTCGCTGTTCCGAGTTCGGCCATCGCTCCTCCTGCCTCCGCGCGAGCAGCAACGCCCAAGAGCTCTACGGAGCGCCGATGGGCGTACGTGGTTGCTGGGATGCGGGTTCCGGGCGCAAGCAGGATCGCCGGCCCACCCGGGCTCTCCCGCACAGAAGTAACAGATGCCGGTAAATCGACGTCCCTTTCTGTAGATAGTTGCTGTTACTCTCCGGCAAAGATTCCAGTCCGCCTGCCATGAGCTGAAGCCTGACGGCAGCCCTCAGGTCGTGAACGGACAGCGCGGAGACCATGCGAGTTCAGCTTTCCTCTGTGCGCGTCTCGCCGATTGGTGTGCTTGCGGCCAACATGCTCCTGCTCGCACTCGCGAGCGCGCACCATGCATTCTGGCGCGATGAGGCACAGGCCTGGCTGTTGGCGCGCGATAGTGCCTCGCTGTCCGCGCTGCTCAAAAACCTGCGCTACGAGGGTCATCCACCACTGTGGCACCTCGTGCTCTTCCCGCTTGCGCACCTGTCCGGCAATCCGCAGTGGATGAAGCTGCCGCACATCCTGTGCGCGCTCGCAACCAACGCGCTTCTTTTGTTTGCGAAGCCGCTGCCTATGATCGTGCGTGTGCTGGCCCCGTTCTCGTACTTTCTGCTTTTTGAGTACGGCGTAATCGTGCGCAACTATGCGCCGGGCATCCTGCTGCTGCGCGCGGCGCCACTGCGGCGCGCGCATGGCACGGCCCCCCATGGGGCCGGGCCGCCGCTCCTCGCGCTTGCCGCCCTCAGCTCTCTGCCGGCAGCCATTGTGGCAAGCTGCCTCTTCGCGGTGTATCTTCACCGATCGGTATGGGCGCTTCCTGCTGCCAAAGACGCGCCGCGGTTCACCGCCGTCGCGCTCGGATCCGCGTTGTTTGCTGCATGCCTTGCGGTATCGATCTCATTCATCGTTCCCGCTGCCGACTCAGGTGCCCTGCTTGAGACTCAACCGCTCAGTGCACTGTCCTGTTTGCTGATCGGCACTAGGTTGCTTACCGAGGCGTACCTGCCGATCCCGCTCGGCGCGCCCTTGTTCTGGAACCACACGGTCGCGGAAGCAGTTCCGCCCGCGTACAGCATCCTGGTCGGCGGCCTGTTGTTTCTTGCGATGCTGCGGGTGGGGCTGCGACACCGGGAGGCTCGCGTCTTTTTCGCGGCCAGCAGCGTCCTGCTGCTGGCGCAGATGCTCCTCACGCAGCGCGCGTTTTTACGCCACACGGGGTGGCTGTTTATCGTCTTACTGGCAGCACTTCTTCTGGACGGCAACGGGGATCAGCGCCCCGCACCAACCATCCCGGAATGTGACACCCGGCACCCCACAGCGCGACTTCGACGCGCCCACCTGTGTTTGATGCTTGCCCTGTTTGGCGCGTCTGCCTGCAGCGGGCTCTTTGTCCTGATGGTCTCGCTCAACCGTCCTTTTTCCGTGGCCCCCGAGGCAGAAGCCCTGCTCCGCTCCGAGCAGCTTGCTGATGCGCCGCTGGTCTTCGAGCCAGATTTTCTCGGCAGCGCCATCTTGGCCGATCTTGGCCGATCTTCCGCCTGGAGCCTTGAACTCGGTCAGCCCCAGTCGTTTGCCGTCTGGAACCGCGCAGAATACCGCAATCGACACCTGCCGACCCCGGCAGAGTGGGCTGCCCTCACCGCGAGACTCGGACCGGCACCGGTGCTGATCACTGCATCACCGGTGCCGGAGAGCCTTCTCGGTGAGTTACGCCTCCAAAGCATCGGATCGTTTGGAAGAGCAATGAGTGGGGACAGCTTTTTTCTGTACCACTCAAGACCAGAACATCTCCCATACCCGCCGAGCCGTGAATCGTCCGAGGGGTCAACGCGGATCAATTCTTCCCGGATCAACTCCCGGAGCGACATGGATGGAGCGACATAGATCGGAGCGACTTCAGGTAGCTTTCTGTCGCGCAGCAAAAGGCCCGGCTTGCGCCGGGCCTTTCATGTGAGAAATCTCCGAAGTTAAGTCCCTTCCGACCACCCGGCCAGATACTTCTCCTGCTCCGGCGTCAGCACGTCGATGTTCACGCCCATTGCTGCCAGCTTCAGCTTGGCCACGCGCTTGTCCAAATGTTCCGGCACCGGGAACACATCCTTGGGCAGGTTCTTGTACTCGGCCATCAGGTACTCGGCCGCGAGCGCCTGGTTGGCGAAGCTCATATCCATCACGCTTGCCGGGTGCCCTTCCGCCGCGGTCAGGTTGATCAAGCGGCCCTCGCCGAGCAGCATGATCGTGCGGCCGTCTGCCATGGTGTACTCGTCCACAAACTTGCGCGGAGTGCGGTGGCCGTTCGACAGCGACTCGAGCGCCGGGATGTCGATCTCGACGTTGAAGTGGCCGGAGTTCGCCACCAGCGCGCCATGCTTCATCACTTCGAAATGCTCCCTGCGGATGATGTCCTTGTTGCCGGTCAACGTCACAAAAATGTCGCCGATCTTGGCCGCTTCGTCCATCGGCATCACGCGGTAGCCGTCCATTGTCGCTTCGAGCGCCTTGGTCGGATCGATCTCGGTCACGATGACCTCGGCACCCATGCCGCGTGCGCGCATCGCCAGGCCGCGCCCACACCAGCCGTAGCCCGCGACCACAAACCGTGCGCCCGCGATCAGCGCGTTGGTGCAGCGAATGATGCCGTCCATAGTCGACTGGCCGGTGCCGTAGCGGTTGTCGAACATATGCTTGGTCAGCGCGTCGTTCACGGCAACCACTGGGTAGCGCAGCACGCCTTCCTTGGCCATCGCGCGCAGGCGGATCACGCCCGTGGTCGTTTCCTCCGTGCCCGCAATCACTTCGGCAAGCGCGTCCTGGCGCTTGGTGTGCAGCAGGGTGACAAGGTCGCAGCCGTCATCCATGGTGAAGTGCGGCTTGTGGTCGAGCGCCAGCTGCAGGTGCCGATAATACCCCTCGCTGTCGATGCCATTGATGGCAAACGTCTTGATGCCGTACTCGGCAACCAGCGCGGCCGCGGTCTCGTCCTGGGTCGAGAGCGGGTTCGAGGCGCAAAGCGCGATGTCCGCACCGCCGTCCTTGAGCGCGAGCATCAGGTTCGCGGTTTCGGTCGTCACATGGAGGCAGGCCGCGACGCGCACGCCCTTAAGGGGCTGCGTCCGCTTGAACTCTTCGCGAATCTGCGCGAGCACGGGCATCGATGCACCGGCCCACTCGATGCGCCGACGGCCTTCGGCCGCGAGCGCAAGGTCCTTGACGTCGTGCTGCACGGTCGTTTCTGCGGTTGAGGGAGCGGGTGCCGTAATCGTTGCCATATGTAGGGTGGGGTGGACCAGGGCGGCCTGCGGCGCGCCCAAGGCTCAGGCCCAAGTCTCTCCTGTCCACCTCAGACTACCATCGGGCTCCCTACTGGAGGTTTGTGCCGCTTGCACTCCTGTGCGCGGGATCACGCGCCCCGGGCTGCGAGCGGCCCCAAACACTACGAGCCGCGATCGCTCGCGGCTCGTAGTGTTATTGGCCAATCACTGGCCTCCTGAAAATCCTCGGCAAGCGCCTTGCTAGGCGGCGCGTTTACCTTAGGAGTGTGGTCGCACTTGCGGGGCTGCCGGTCACGCCGGACGCCTCCATACGGCTGTCACACTCATTGGTATAAGCAATTTTTATGCCGTCTATGGTGCACCTGGAATCAACAAGATAGCCTTCCAGGGCAAGCCGTAAATCCCATAAAACATAGCCGCCCTGAACGGGCAACGCAGTTCTTCATATCAGCTCTGGCATCTGGGACAGCTGTGCGTACTGCGTCCGCCGATGATCGTGCGTCGAATCGGCGTCCCGCACACCAGACACGGCAGCCCTTTGCGCGCGTACACCCGATGCTCCAGCTGGAAGAACCCGCGCACCCCGTCCGCATCCACGTAATCCGACACGGACGACCCGCCCAGCGCGATCGCATTGCGCAGCACGGCCTGCAGCTCCACCCGAAGCCGCAGCAGCCGCGGGCGCGACACCTTGCCCGCCTGGAGCGAAGGCCGGATGCCGGCGCGAAAGAGGCTCTCATCGGCATAGATGTTGCCCACCCCGTGCAGCAGCGACTGGTTAAGCAGCGCGGCCTTGATGGGGAGCTTACGCCCGCGGAACAGCTCGACAAACGCGCCTTCCGTAACGTCCAGCGGCTCCGCGCCGGGCCCGGCAAAGTGCTCGGCCGTCTCCAGCCGGCGCAGGTCGAGCCGACCGAACCGCCGTGCATCGACAAACCGCAGTTCGCGGCCCGAGGATAGCGCCACCTGCGCGTGCGTGTGCGGCGGTACGGGCACGTCCGCCTCTGAAACCAGCAGGCGCCCCGTCATGCCCAGGTGCACGATCCACTCGGCTTCCAGCAGGCCGGCGGCATTCGCAAGATCGACCACAATATGTTTGCCCACGCGGCGCACCCGCTCGATGGTGCGCCCGGGCAGCGCCTCGGCCAGGGCCGCGGGCGAGGTTTTGAACGGCTCCGGCTTGGCGCTGAACCATGCGGAGACGATCTGCTCGCCGGCAATGCGGGCGTGGACTCCATTGGCTACGGTTTCCACTTCAGGGAGTTCGGGCATGTCCGTTTGATTCGCGAGCGGCGGCTCCGGATCAAGTCGGGAGCTGCCTGCCCTGCAGACGAGAGAGGCCGTACGCCGCGGCAAGACACGGTGCGACCGCGACCGGCATGACCGCTGCGCCTGCCGCCGCAAGCGCAAGGAGCGATACCCAGGACTCTCCAAACGATGTACGGATGGTCGCGATGGTCAGCAGGCAGTATGGCAGCACCAGGGCAATAGCGGACAGGGTTCCTGGAGTAAGCGCGCGCTGCCGGGCTGAGGCCACACCGTGACCAAGACTGTTGATCATCAACGCAAACACCGCGGTCTCTGAAATCCTGATGAAGATGTGCGTCCTGCAGGTAAAGGTCAGGACGCTAAGTGCAGCTGCAAGGAGCGTGATCAGGATCATGGCGTCCCGGACCACACGACGGGTTACAAAGCGCGCCCCTCCGCCGCCCTGGAGAACCCGCACAAACTCGTCGTAACGCGAAAACTCCTCCGCGTTGTGCAGAGCGAGGATAAAGGGCAGCAACAAGCCTAAGCTGAAGAAGGACATGCTCCCCCTGTGAATCGCACCTATCCTGACGCGGCGCGTGGAGGGTGTTCAAGAGGGTTCCTTAGTTTTAGGCGCACAGCGTTTAGGCGCGCAGCCAGTGCTCGGCGAGCGGGCCGCCCGCGCCGCACACTGGGTCCGCATGCGGCAGCGGCATGGCCCGCATTCGCGCTTCCGCTTCGGCGTCCGGAGCCTCCCGGCAGATATCCCAGTGGCAGCCCGGCGGGTACGCGCCGACCACAAGAAAGTCCTCAGACTTCGACAGTTCGCAGTGACCGGTGCCGGTCGGCAGCAGCAGTACGTCGCCGGCGTGCACGGTCACCTCGCGCCCGCCCTCGCCGCCCAGCACCAACCGCGCCTCGCCGGCCGCGAAGCCCAGCACCTCGTGCGTGGAGGAGTGATAGTGGTGAAAGGTGTACACGCCATTGCGCCACTGGGGCGGCCAGCCGTTCTTGGTAAAGAGCGCCTCAAACCGCCTCGCCGGGTCAGTTCCATCCGTTGGGATCACGCCCCGATACCAGAGCGTCGGCAGGGCTGGGTTGTTCGGCATCCACCCCTTGCGGCCGAGCTGCAGCACCTCGGGAGCGGTCATCGATTGTGTCTCCAGGGGGCGGGCCGGCGCAGGCGCGGCACCGACGCCGGCGCCCAGGCCGGCAAGCATTATGTGAAAGCGGCGGCGGCTTAGATTGCCCATGCTTTGTGAGATGGCAGGCCTCCAGCGCTGGATGTGTACTGCCTGCGCTGCCGGGCGCAACTCGGGCGCTGAAAACGGGCCCGAAGGCCAGCTTTCAGCGCCGATGCTTACGTCTAGCGCCAGTCGCGGTGGTCATGGTCGCGCCAGCCATCGTGATCATGCCAGCCATCGCGCCATCCGTCGTGATCGCGCCCGTAAAAGCGCTGCTGCTCCCACTGCTCGTGCCGCCACTCGGCCGCGCGCGCGGCTTCCCACTGCTCATGCTGCTCATGCTCAATGTAGCGCTGCTGCGCGTAGGCATCGTACCCATAGGACGGAGCCGCGTAGCCATATGCGGGGTAGCTGCCGACCTGGATGCCGAAGCCGACCTGGGCTTCCGCCTTGTGAGGAGCCGCGACGAGTAGCGCTGCCGCAAGGGCTGCGCCGGTGACCCACTTTGCCATTCTGTTCCGCGTGATGTTCAGCATGGTGTGCCTCCTGACTTGCACTAGAGGAAACCCACCCGGCTCGCACGGGTTGCGCGCAACTTTCTCGCGAATGTGCGGTTGAAAGCCGCTCCATCTGAAGCTTAACTGTTCCTGAATGAACGGCTTACCGCGCCAGCATCTGCTCCAGGCGCTCCACCTCGACGCGGCTGCCGACAATCAGCGAGGTGCGCTCATGGATGCTTGCGGGCTGTGTTTCCAGCACGCGACCGTGCCCCGAGATCGCGCGGCCGCCGGCCTGCTCCGCGATCCAGGCGAGCGGGTTGGCTTCATACAGCAACCGCAGCTTGCCCTTGGGCTGCTTGTCCGTCGGCGGGTAGAGAAACACGCCGCCCTTGAGCAGGGTGCGGTGAAAGTCCGCGACCAGCGAACCGATGTATCGCGAGGAGTAGGTTTTACCGCCGAGCTTGCCGGTCCGCAGCTCCGTCAGATACTGCCGGTAGGTCTCCGGAAACGAGTCGTAATTGGCCTCGTTGACCGAATAGTACGCGCCCTGCGTGGGCATCTTCATGTTGTCGAAGGACAGCACATAGGCGCCGATCGCGGGGTCAAGCGTAAAGCCGTAGACGCCTGTGCCGGTGGTGTACACAAACACCGTCGAAGGACCGTACACGACGTAGCCGGCCGCGATCTGCCGCAGTCCGGGCTGCAGCAGCGCGTCTTCGAGCGCCATGCCGGGCTCGCGGCGAAAGATCGAGAAGATGGTGCCGACATTCACGTTCACGTCGATGTTCGAGGAGCCGTCGAGCGGGTCGAAGACGATGATGTACTTGCCGCGGTCGCCCGAGCGGTCGAAAAACACCGGCTCGTCGTTCTCCTCTGAAATCAGCGCCGCGACCGAGTCGCGAATGCCCAGGCAGTGCAGCATAGCCTCATTGGCGAAAATATCGAGCTTCTGCTGCGCCTCGCCCTGCACGTTGGTCGCGCCGGCCGCGCCGTACACGTCGGTGAGGCCGGCTTTGCGGATCTCGGCGGCGATCATTTTGGTGGCAAGCGTGATGCCGGAGAGCATCCACGAGAAGGTTCCGGAGGCCTCGCCCTGCTGACGCTGCTGCTCGAGGATGTGGCTTTGAATGGTGGTAATGATGGGGGTCGGCACCGGGCCAGTATAGCGGTCGGCTCGCTCGCGCGGTCGGCCGACATGACCTTCGTGCGGCAGCTCGGCGCGTTACTGCGCCTTCAGCGTAGTCCCATACTGTTCGCCGAGCTGCGCCAGGATCTGCTCCAGGGTACGGAGGTCGATGTAGACCGCCGCTGTGTCGTGCAGCAGCCGCGCCATCTCCTCCTGCGACAAATTACCTGCATCCATTTCCGTAAAGACCGGGGCCACTGCCTCCACCTGCTGGCGAAACAACTGGATCGCGGAGGCGTTTGCGATGTCCTGCTGCGCGTAGACGTCAGCGTAGCGCTGCACCTCGGCATACGGCATATAGGCGAGCGCGCCCGTTTCCCGGGCAGTGCGCCAGGCGGAATCGTTGGTCGAGCTCCAGCTGAACGTAGAGCCAATATGTACGTGCGCCTTCGGATCAGCGCGCAACGCACGTTCTGCATCGAGGTTCGCGTGGAAACGCGCCTCATCTTCCTGCACATTTTTAATGTCGAGTTCTGTCGCCTTCCGGTTGTCCTCCAGCTCATGGCGGATGTTTTGCCGTGCCTCCACAACCAGGCTGTGGTGGTGCGCCATCTCGACTAGCCCTTCGAGCCCGAGCGCGATCAGCAACCCGCAGGTGATGGTAAACAGGTGCAGGAAGAAGTCGCGCTTGGACTCGATGGGATGGTGCGGCGCGTGGATGTCCATATCCATGGTGCGAGGCCTCCGGAAGCCCATGTTTCCATGAACCTGCTGCGCCGCCAGATTAGCAATCGCCCGCGCGAAAACGAAGCGCGCCGCATCTGAGTACCTATGAGCAAAGAAGCGAACATCGCACTGCAAACCCGGTTTGGCGAGGCCATCAACTCCGGCAACCTGGACAGCCTGCGGGAGCTGGTCTCGCCCGGCGTCGTCGACCACGACCCCGGCCCCCAGCAGGGCCCCGGCGCCCAGGGCTACATTGACCTGTTCGCGGAGATGCGCGCAGGCTTCCCCGACCTCCAGGCGACGCCCGAGCACATTACCGCCGACGAGGACACGGTCGCGATGGCCTACACCCTCACCGGCACCCACAACGGCGAGTTCCAGGGCATCGCGCCGACCAACAAGAAGATCAAGGCGCGCGGCGTCCAGATCGCCCGCTTCAAAGACGGCCAGCTGGTGGAGCGCTGGGGCTCGTCCGACGAACTTGGGATTCTAAAGCAGCTAGGCGCGGAGCCGAAGAAACCGGGCGGGATTTTGGAGAAGATCGGGCTTGGGTAAGGGCTGCTTCAGAACCATTCATAGGCCTACCAGGTGTGAGGCTTACGAATGGTTCGCCCATCTGCATCCGTTATGACGTCGGGAAGTTGGCACTTCGCCACATGCGAATCAGGACCATCTGAACCGATTTCACGATAAAATCGGGCTGATTTCTTGAGCTGAATACTTGGCTTTGGCGGCACAAGCGGGCGACCTGTACGCTGGCTCTGACGTTTTGCAGTGCCAAGTGTGTGTGGGTTTAGAACAACGACAGGCATTTTCAGTTCCTGGTTTATGATTCGCACCGGCTCTGCAAGATCGCTGTCATTTGTAATCAGCACTAACTGCTCACAGTCGGCTCTAAACGCGTCTACAAGCATGTAGGTTGCGATATTGACGTCTGATCCTTTCTCTTCCATCTTCAAAACTTCCGCAAATTGCGATGAGCCCGGCAACGCATTTGCGAGTTTCATTTGCACAACGCTTTGCAGATAGTGGCCGTAGTGGACAGCTAAGCCCGGAATCGTTTTTAGAGCGCGGATGTAAATCTCTTGCCTCGTACGCTTTTGCAGGTCACTCGGCATCGGGCTCACAAGCGCAGTGAAGTACCTGATGCGGTTGACCTGAATGGCTGGCAACAACTCAAGGGTGAGCGTCCGGAGATCCAGCCATTTGTAAGGAGTCCCTCGAACTGCTCCGTAGTAGAGGTTGAAGCCGTCTATGTAGACGTTTGTACGGATGCGCCGCTCCAGAGGTTGATCATTGACCAGCAAAAAGCAAGGCCGCCTTTCGGCGGCCCGCACCCTTTCTCCGAAGATCCAGGGGGTATGTACATAAAGATAGCACCAAACGACACCAAACGACACCAAACGAAGACTACAGCAGCCGCGCAGGAAGTTGCCTGTTCAAACTCCTCATCACCTGAGGCGGTTTATCATCGATGCGGGCCACATTGGATGGGGTACTCACGCTTGACGCTAGTCAACGCATCTCTTAACGGAAACGAGCACACGCACACCCGAATGCAAGCAAAAACAGCAATCGTCCTGGGCGCCCAGTGGGGCGATGAAGGCAAAGGCAAGATCGTCGACGTGCTGTCGGACGCCTTTGACGTCGTCGCGCGCTACGCCGGCGGCCACAATGCCGGGCACACCGTCATCATCGCGGGCAAGAAGTTCATTCTGCAGCTTGTGCCCTGCGGCGTGCTGCGGCACGACTGCCTGGCCGTCATCGGCAACGGCGTTGTGCTTGATCCCATGGCGTTTCTCAAGGAAACCGCCAAGCTCCGCGAGCTGGGCGTCGATGTCGACCGGCAGCTGAAGGTCTCCAATCGCGCGCAGGTCATCCTCGAGTACCACCGCATGATCGAGCTCGCGGCTGAGTCCGCGCCGGGCCGCCAGAAGATCGGCACCACCTCGCGCGGCATCGGCCCCGCCTACGAGGACAAAATGGCCCGCAATGGGCTGCGCGTCATCGACCTTTTAAACAAAGACCTGCTCCGCACCCACATCGAAAACGCCTGCCGCGAGAAGAATACGATTGCGCAAGCCCTGTTCGGCACGCACCCGCTGGACCCCGCGCAGATGTACGACGACTACGCGGCAGCAGCCGAGCAGATTCGCCCGTTTGTCACCGACACGGCCGAGCTGCTGAATGACGCGATTGACGCGGGCAAGAGCGTGATGTTCGAGGGCGCGCAGGGCACCATGCTCGATATTGACCACGGCACCTACCCGTTTGTGACCTCATCGTCGGCGACTGCGGGCGGCGCGATCACCGGCACCGGCGTGGGTCCGACCAAGATCGGCACCGTCATCGGCGTCACCAAAGCCTACGTCACCCGCGTCGGCGAAGGGCCGTTTCCGACCGAAATTCATGACGCGGCCGGCGAAGAGCTGCGCCGGCGCGGGCAGGAGTTTGGCGCCGTTACCGGCCGGCCTCGCCGCTGCGGCTGGCTGGATCTGCCGCTGCTGCGCTACTCCAATCGCATTAACGGCACCGAGTGGCTCGTCGTCACCAAACTCGACGTGCTCGATGAGCTCGCGACCATCCCGGTCTGCATCGGTTACGAGATCGACGGCAAGCGCGTCGATACGATGCCGGCCGACGTACGCGGGCTCGACACCATTCGCCCCATCTACACTGAGCAACCGGGCTGGCAGCAATCGACCGAAGCGGCAAAAAGCTGGGACGAGCTGCCGGAGGCAGCCCGCGCGTACCTCCGCTTCATCGAAGCGGAGTCCGGGGCGAAGATCGGCATGATTTCAACCGGGCCGGACCGCGACCAGACCATTGAGCTGCCGGAGTTTGCGGCCGCCCTGCGCCAGCTGCACCCGTAAGGAGCATCCCTGATGGCCGACACCGTAAGCTTTCTGGTACGTCTGCGCTTCGCTCCGGAGGACCGCAGCGACGTCAGCGAATTCCTGCGCTTGCTGGCTATTGAGTCGCGCAAGGAGCCCGGCTGCCTGCTGTATCTGCCGCACTGGAGCGAGGCGACTCCGGACACCCTGCTGATCTATGAGCAGTACGAGAACCGGGCCGCTCACGAAGCGCACCGCGCGTCTCCGCACTTCCAAAAGTACGGCATCGCGGGTTTTTACCAGCGCATGCGCGAGCGCTCCATCGAGGACCTGCACTTGATCGCCTGATCTGCCGCCGAGGGAGTGGGCCGTGTAGGAACAGTCTCGCCTGTACGGCTCCCGGCGAAGGCATCTCGCTTCATTCTCCCGCCATCACGGTAGGTACATGGCAGCCATATGCGAGGGATGATGCGCTGGTGCGGACAACATCGCGCGCAGTGGGCATTCGCGGTCTGCTCGCTGTGGCTGCTCGCCATTGCGCCCGCGCACGCAATCCTTCCGCTCACCGGCGGCGGCAACAAGGCGCAGCTACAAAAGCAGATTGGGCGCTTGGAACAGCAGTGGCGCATCGCCGTGCTCGTCAACGACACCGCTGCCATGTCCGCACTGCTGGCCGACAGCTACATCGGTATCGGCCCGGACGGCACCATCTCCGGCAAACCTGAGGAGTTGCAGGCGCGGAGTTCCGGGCAGCAACGCCTGCAGGAACTGGACGTGCTCGACCGCAAAATCCGCATTTATGGCACCACCGCGGTCGTTACCTCCAGGGTGCGCATTCAGGGTATCTACTCGGGGCAGGCTTTGCTCGGTGAGTACCGGTACACGCGCGTGTGGAGCCTCAACCGGGCGCAGTGGCATGTGGTCAGCTTTGAAGCCAATCGTGTCCACGACGTAGATGCGCGCAGCCACCAGACGCGTTGAAGCGTACATCGCCGATACAGGCTTGTAACGCTCAGTACGAATGTACTGCTTCGCCCTAACAGAAATAGAAGGAACGGCCGGAGCTGCATCGCGGTTCGGCTACCCTCCGCATAGCGGGCTGATCCACAGACCGCAGACAGGAACAGCCCGGGCGGGAACCCGGGCCGTTCGGTCAGGAGGATTCGCGCATGGAGAAAATGCCGAAGCCGTGGGGTCCAAAGCTAACCCTCTGGACTCATGTGGTAGGCAACATGATGCGGCTCGCGATTGAAGGGATTCTCCTCTTTCGCTTGCTGATGCATCGGTAAGCCTACCGACTAACCCCGGAGGGCGCGGTACCAGCCGCGCCCAAAGGGCTACTGGGGTAGTATCTCACTCCAGGCGCCTCTTGATCGAGAAAATTCGCCCTCTAGGTACTTCCGTCCGGCCGCACCGCTTCCGCGGCGAGCAGAATCGCATCCGCAATCGCTGCCGCCTCCACCGCCGGCCGCACCGCGTGCACCCGCAGCAGGCTTGCTCCATGGAGCACCGCGGCGACTGAGACCGCGACCGTTGCGAACTCGCGACCCCCAGGCGGTACATCGCCCGTGCCGTACAAAGCGCCCAACGTCCTGCCCAGGAACGATTTCCTCGACACCCCAGCAAGCAGCGGCCGACCGAGTTCGAGCAGCGCTGCTTGCCCGGCCAACAGCGCATAGTTCGCCTCCCACGCCTTGCCAAAGCCATAGCCGGGGTCGAGCACGATCTGCTCGGCGTCGATGCCCGCCTCAAGCGCGGCCCCGAGCCCCGTTAGCAGGCCTTCAAGCACCAGCGGCACGACCTCGCCCTGCGGCAGCGCCGGCAGCGCGCGCCACTCGTCCGGGCGTCCGCGCGTGTGCATCAGCACCACCCCGCAGCGCACGTCCGCGCACACCGCAGCCATGGCCGAATCCCACAGCAGCCCGCTTACGTCGTTCACGATCTCCGCGCCGGCCCGGATAGCAGCGCCCGCGGTCGCTGCCCGGTACGTATCGATCGAGATCACCGCTTCGGGCCGCTCCCGCAGCACCGCTTCCACCACCGGCAGCACGCGGTCCTGCTCTTCCTGCGTAGAGATCGCCAGCTCGCTTGCCGCTCCGGAGCCCGGCCGAGTCGACTCACCGCCGACGTCCAGCACGGCCGCGCCTTCTTCAAGCATGCGCAGGCCCTGCGCCACGGCTCGCTCGGTCGCGCTTCGCGGGTCCCTGCCCTGCCGATCCAGCCGCAAGCCATCGCCAGAGAAAGAATCCGGCGTACAGTTCACAATGCCCATCACCAGCGTGCGCTCGCCGAGCAGGAGCGAGCGCGTCCGCAGGGGCCACATGCACCGCGCACGCGCAAACTGTTGCCCATCGCCCGTCATAGATCGCTCCAATACGATCGCTCCAGTACCCTGCCTGACGCTCCGGCGAGAGCAGCCTGCTACAGTGTGGGGCAGAATGCGTTTTCGCGCCCGCTTTGCCCTTCTCGCTAGTGTTCTTGGTTTCACCTTCAGCGGTTTCGCGCAGTCTGCGCTCTTAGCTGCCGCGGCAGACGCTCTGCTCGCCACGCCCACCGCAGCGCAGGCTCACTGGGGCATCTCGGTGACGGACGCCGTGACCGGCGCGACCCTGTACACAAAAAACGACGCGCAGCTCTTTGAACCGGCTTCCAACGCCAAACTGTTTACCACCGCGACCGCGCTCGCCCTGCTCGGCCCGGGCTACACCATGAGCACGCGCGTCCTGGCGGAAGGCACCGTGGACGCTGCGGGCACGCTGCACGGCAACCTTCGCCTGGTTGGCGGTGGCGACCCGACCCTGTCGGGCCGCGTGTACCCATACGCGGGCCGAACCGAGCGGTCCGACTCGCCCTTTCTCGCCCTCGATGCGCTTGCCGCGCAGGTGCTGAGCAGCGGCATTAAGGCTGTCGACGGCCAAGTGATCGCCGATGACACTCTCTTCCCCGATGAGCGCTACGGCGCAGGCTGGGGCTGGGACGACCTGCAGTGGGAGTATGGCGCGCCCGTTTCCGCGCTCGTTCTCAACGACAATGTTAGATACCTGACTGGCGCGCCCGGTGCAGCCGCGGGCCAGCCGGTCACCTTGAGTCAGCTGCCGAACGTCCCCGGCTTTGCTGAGCCGACCGCTATCACGGCGACAACGACCCCCGCCGGCACGGCGCCCGCCCTCGGCGTCGCCCGCGACCTCTACGGAGACAGCGCTTTCCGCGTCTACGGCTCGCTGCCCACCGGCGGCGCGCCCGTGCACCTCGCCCTCGCCATCAAGGACCCGGCCAGATTCGCGGCCTTTGCCTTTCAAGCAGCACTTCAGAACGCCGGCGTCAGCTCGACGGCCTCCACCCTGACTACGGCGCACACCGCGCCTGCCGATACGCAGGCCTTCCTGGCGGAAACGCGTGCCCCACTGACCCTGCAAGCCTTGCCGCCCGGCAGCCGTTCGCTTGATCCGGCAGCAACAGCCGACCGGCACTGGACCGGGCGCGTCGTCGCCGCGCGCGAATCCGTGCCGCTCGACCAGATCGTCACCGTCACCAACAAAGTCTCGCAAAATCTCCACGCCGAGCTGCTGCTGCGCCTACTCGGCCGCGCCGAAGGCGCGGGCGGCTCCGCCGCGCAGGGCGCGCGGGTCGTGCGCAGTTTTCTGACCACGAGCGTCGGCGTCCCTCCGGACGACTTCCTGCTCTACGACGGCTCCGGCCTGTCGGCTAAGGATCTTGTCACACCGCGCTCGGTCACAACCCTGCTCCGCTACAGCACCACCCAGCCCTGGGGTGCGCTGCTTCGCTCGTCCCTGCCGGTAGCCGGGGTCGACGGCAGCCTCCAGGCCCGTCTGCTTCCGCTGCGCGGCCGCGTGCAGGCTAAAACCGGCACCCTCGGCGAGGTCGACGCGCTTTCCGGCTTCCTCACCGCCGCAAGCGGCCGCATAGTCGTTTTTTCGATCCTGTGCAACGACCACCCTGGCCCCGGCGCCCGCGCCACCATCGACGCGCTCGTCGCGGCGATCGCGCAGAATGAGTAAACCGCCTGCGCGGCTTTCCTTTCTCCCGACCTGCTTCATAGTTCAGCGATCGCGAGTGTGGCCCTTCCGTAAAGAAGGGCCACGTGCAATCTCACTACGCGCCGAATGTCATCGGGGGAAAGGAACTCGCGGCCACTTCGTGGCGGGTGTACGCAAGATTCGCCCCACCGCAGGTGGCGCAAGCCGCGCAGGCGTTTTTGTCTTTGAACTTCACTACTTTTACATCCACGTCGAACACATCCACCATCACCGGCTTCTAGGTTGATAGTGACCGCACTTACCGCTAGGATGTACCCATAAACAATACTCCGAGAAGGACTGCTGACATCTGCACGCGGCGATAGGGCTGGGTAGACCTTTTCTGAACATCCGCCTTGGTACGAAGATAGCCTGTCATCCACGTCGCGTAAAACATCGATGCTACGATCCCCGCTAGTAAAGCGATGCTGAGGGTCATACTGTCTTGAGGCTTCCAAATCAAGAGCTTCGTCCAATTGGTGAGCAAGATGACCCCCCAGCCGCAAATGGAGTAGCCATCCAGATAGCCCTTGTACACGGAACGCAAATATAGGCTTGCCTGATCAGAAATAGATCTCATTTTAAGCAGCTTTCTAGCACGCGTCGTAAGCGCGGGCACCTAAAGATGCGAGACCAAATCCCGCAGCCGCAAGAGCCGCGACAGGCCCTAGTACAATTGCTGACGCCCCATAAATGATGGACAGGAGCTGCAACACATTCGCGATCTGTGCATAAGGATGGCAGTTTTGCACCGGCTGACCGTTTGCGTCGTACTGGAGGCGGTTGTACATCGCGTTCATCACTGCGATTAAACCCACCGAGTTCGCGTAAGACACAGCGCTCGAAGCGTCAGAGCTACTAATCGTAAAGGAAGCCATGATTGACGAAGCGCTTACCTGCAGGCCGTAAGAGTTATAGAGCGCAGCAAGATTCGATGCGCACGTCGGGCTTGGGCTTGTTTGCGAGGCTGAAAGCGCAGTGGCAAATTGCGTGTCTAGTCCGTTCGCAACGCAGTAGTTCCAGTTGTCGATATGATTGATAGCCAAATTGCTGGCTTGGGTCGCAGATGTCCCACTGTTGTAAGTAGTTTGTGTGGCAACAGCCGTATTGGTGTTATGGGTGTTAACAATGGTTCTACCCGTTGGAGCGGGGGGGGGTGCAACCCCCTGGTGGACATAAGTTCGGCGTCAGCGTCTCACCTCGATTATCTGCTGCGCTATCAGATGGCGCCCAGCAAGGCCGAGCGGTATGGCGGAGAGAGCGGGAACTGCTTTAAGAAAAGCGCGGCGTTGGCTTAACATGATTGTTAACTCCCGACATTCAACCTTTGAAGTAAGTAGCTATGGCGATAACAATGTGGCCTTGCTAGCTTTATGTCAAGGAAGTTCGACATGTGGAAATTATTGCCCCTTGGCAACTGCCGCAAAAAGCTTCCCATCCACAACGATCAGCGGCGTACGTGCCTACCGGACCTCCTCGGAAAGCTTCGGTGCCGGCGTGGTTTGCGCTCGTGCCGCCAGAGTCGAGCTCAATGACATTCGGCGCGGACTGACACTGCACGTGGCCCTTCTTTACGGAAGGGCCACACTCGCGACCGCTGGCCCATGTCGGGAGAAAGGAAAAGCCGCGCAGGCGGTTTATCTTTTGAGTTTTTCCGCTGTCGCATCAACGTCGAACGCATCCGGCGGGACCGGCACGTTGTAAGCCACGTGCGTCAGATACCGCTGCGAGGTCATATCGCCATTGTGGTAGAAGGTCTCGTTTAACGGCGTCGGAAAGCCGCCGACCGGGTGGTAATCGGCAAAGTCTTCCGCGTCCTCATTCTTATCCTTGTATAAGGGGTCGCGCCAGGTAAACGAGACGCGAAACGGCAGGTGCGTGTCCGTGTCGAGCTCGATGGTAATGTTGTCGTTGTTGGCGTCGAGCATCGTGATTGCGTCCACCAGATGCCGCTCCTCCATCTTCTGGCCGTTCGCAAACAGTACCGTTCCGGGCTCGTGCCACCATACGCGCACCGCCTCATCGAGCGAGTGATCGCGCCGTCGAAAGACGGTCAGGTACTCCTCAGGCGGCAACAGCCGCTTGCCCCGGTAGGTGACCTCCCACTCCTGATCGGGGTTGGCCAGCAGAAGGCTCACGATGGCGCGCTTTTTGGTGAATTCGGTCCGCTGCACGCCCGGGTCGGTTCGCGAGGTCGGCACGGTTCGCAGGGTGAAAAAATCCCCGATGGAGCCGGTCGGCTTGCCCTGGTAGAAGCCTGAGGTGCGGCCCTCTTCGACCACGTTGTGCAGCGCGAGCCACTTGGGGCCGCCAAGCGCGGCCACCATCTCCTTCATCAACGCGATCGCCTGCGGGTCGCTCGCATCGCCGTCAGACGGTGCTGCGTTTGGCGCAGCAGCCGTCTGCGCGAACAGCAGCGATGGAAAGAGCAGCAGAGCACAGACAAAAAAGTTCATTCAGCCCACCAGCACCGCGCCGCCGTTCACATTCAGGATTTCGCCTGAGATGAACCCGGCCCACGGCGTGCAAAGAAACAAGATCGGCCCGGCTACCTCGGCCACGGTGCCGACGCGCCCCACCGGGATGGTGCCGAAGATTTTTGCGCGGCCCGCGTCGGTGGCGAGCGCCGGCGCTGACATATCGGTGGCGACCCACCCGGGCGCGACGCAGTTGACGGCGATGCCTTCGCCGGCCAGCTCGCTTGAGAGGCTTTTCGTCAGCGACAGCAGGGCTCCCTTCGAGGCGGCGTAGTCCGCGTGGAAGGCCTCGCCCCGCTGCGCCGCGGTCGACGCGACGAGCACGATGTGCGCCTTGTTTTCCGCCGTCTCGCGCTGCAGTTTAAACTGCGCGACCGAGGCCTGTACCAGCCCAAACACGCTGTCGAGATTGACGCCCATGGTCGCCTGCCACTGCGTCTCCGCCATGGTCTCAATCGGGACGTCATGTGGCGGCCATACACCATGGTTGACGACCAATGCATCCAGCCGACCCCACACGCTCCTCGCCTGCTCGACGAGCGCACGGCCCTGTTCCGCCGTCCCCAGCTCCTGCTGCACGGCATGGCACTGCGCCTTGCCTCCGCAGGCGGCCGCCAGAGCCTCGGCTTCAGCCTCGGCCGCCCGATAGTTGAAGACCACCCGCGCCCC
>CAXTMW010000001.1:36786-41950 GCA_964245455.1 uncultured Acidobacteriaceae bacterium | reverse complement strand
GTACTGTTTCGGCGCCGATGCCCCGAGAACCGCCGGTGATCAGCGCGACCCTGCCCGTAAGTGAAAGCTCCACGCCCATATATATCCAGAGTACAGAGTCACCGACGCTGCCTGCCACCTGACAATCCGCGTGACCGCCGGAACCTTTTTTCTCCTAACTTTGAGTTTCTCCATGGCTTTGTCGTGATGCGCTTGTACATCCATTCGCTGGGAGGCAGAAAGGCAAGGAGAAGGAAGACGATGCCAACCCCGATGCTTCCTAATGTGAAAGTTGTTTGGTGGTAGCTCAGGTTCTTGAAAACCCAAACCCCTCTATGGAGTTGAGCCTTCGCTATCAGCATGATCAGCAACCCGAACGCAAATAGCCCGAACCGTGTTAACCAACCCATGTGGAGATGCTTTCAAGCCGCTCAAAGGAGCGCAATGGCTAAGGAGGATTCAGTTGCCTATCCGAACCATAATGGAACAGCCGCCTACAACTAATCCCGCTTTAGGCCTTCTTCAGCCGGATCGGCCCTTTCGCGTGCGATGGGTCCACCGGGTGGCCGCCTTGCATGACAACGATCCTACCCGCAGCGGCAAGACGCCGCGCTGCCGCCCGTGCGGGCTCCATCAGCGGCTCCCACGCCTCGCGCGCCTCCTCGCCCGCAACCAGTCGCGCCGCCTCCGAAGGGCAGATCGTTTTGCCCGCGCCGCGTTTCCCGAGCAGATCCAGGATGGCCGCTTCAAGCGCTGCACCCTCCCCTGCGGCCGCCGCTGACTTCCCTCTTCGCCGGCACGCGTCCGAGCAGTACCGCACATTCTCCCAGTCGCGCTCCCACTTTTTGCGCCACTGGATTTCGCGACCGCAGGTCAGACAGCTTTTCGGAGCGGGTACCCCCGTAGTTTGCACTTGCCATTCAGCACACATGAATGCGCTTAGGATGCAGGCCGGGATGCTGCGCATCGTGCCGGATGCGCCGCTGCGTCCGATGGATACAACTGAGATACAAAGCAGCTACTCTTTATGAGTGGATCAACAAGACGCTTTGGACGAACCGCGGATTAGATCGAGGAAATCTTGACAGGGTGAAGCTGCCACTGCAATCCCGAGGGCTTTTAACACGCTCATTGTCACAGCGGCAGTGTAGAAGGGTTGGCAGGAGAAACCATATATGCCAATTACCGACACATTAGACGCCACAGTAAGTGCTCTTGAGAGCGGCCCCAAAAAGGTCCCCGTCTCCGCTGCCATCCAGAACATCAGTACCTGGGAATCGGAACTTGCGTCGGTCCCCGCTGCATCGGGAATCGTCAGCGATCTGGGTAAGTTGAAGATGCTGCTTCAGTCCTCAAGCCCGGATGATCAGGCGATCAGCACCGTGCTCACAAAGCTCAGCACGGATACTACGTCCTCGGCCGGCAGCGCCGGTCCTGACCTCGCCCCCAAGCTCCAGAAGCTGGGTACCTTGCTGGCCCACGGAGTCTAGCTTCTTCAGGCAAGTGCTGCACCATAAGCCGGGTGAAAGGCAAAAGAATTTTGTCTGCTTTTCACCCGGCAAAGGACAAATTTCATCCCCGACTTGCGCGTCGAGCTCTTTCACCATCAACGTATCCGAGTAACTTAAACCAGTTCAGGAGTTCGACTTGCCTACAACAAAGTTTGAAGCGACCATAAAAGCCCTTGAGCCCGGTATTACCGAGCTTGACCCCCAGGCTGCCATTAAGAACATCGAAGGCTGGGAGACCTACCTCGAGAAGCACGATAAGGAAGGCGTCAAGGCGGTCGGCACTGACCTAACCAAGCTCAAAAAGCTTTTGCAGGCAGAAAAGATCGACGATAAGGCCATTAAAACCCTGCTGCACAAGCTCGGTAAGGACACCACCAAGGTGGCCGAAGGCGACACGGCTGTCGATAAAAAGATCAAGGAACTGGGCGAAGTTCTCTCCAAGGCATAAGCTCCACGCAGGCAAGCACCAGGGCTCGGCTTCGGCTGGGCCCGTTTGCGTTTTGTCGCGGGAGTCGGAACGAAATCTCAGGAATCCTGTTGGGGGAGATCGCCGTCTTATCTGGGTCCGGCGAGAGCCGGCACTTGAAAGGAAGAACTCCATGAAAATCGAATCACAAGCCGCCATGATGGTGCGCCTGTGAGCGCTGCGTCGATTGTTTCCTACGGCCAATCCGGCGCGCCCCTGGAAAGCTTCCAGTGCAGCCAGGTCAGCAAGCGGCCCTTTGAGGAAGTCCTAACAGCACTGCGCGGCAACATCGAGAAGGCCGGCATGCTGGTACTGAATGAAATCGACCCACAAAAAGCGGTCGAGCGCTTCGGCCACAGCATGGGCGGCGCTCGACTGCTTTTCTTCTTCCATCCAAACCTCGTTGTTCGCCTCCTGGAAACAGAATGGGCGGCGATTGCGGAAGTGCCTTTAAAGCTCGCGGCGATGGAGATGCCGGACAACACGGTCGCCATTCGCTGGGCGGATCCGGCCGTCGCTCTCGGCCGCTATGGCAACCCTGGTCTGGCCGCGTTTGGGCAGGAACTTGCCGCTACGTGCCGGAAAATCGTGGATGTAAGCCTGGAGACGCTCGCGGCCTGATCTGCTCAGGGGCGATCCGGCTGGAGCGATCCGAGTCGTTACGATCCGGGTCGTCGCGCCGCTTCGTATACTGGGCACATCCGCCATGGCTGACTCGTTCCAAACCGGATCTTTCCCCCCAGTTTCCGAGCAACTGGACCTGCTCCAAAAAGGCGCCGCTGAGATTATTCGCGTCTCAGACCTTAGCGAGCGCCTGGAGCAGTCCCGCATGACCGGCCGACCGCTGCGCGTCAAAGCCGGCTTTGACCCTACCGCGCCCGACCTCCATCTCGGCCACACCGTGCTGATGCGCAAGCTCAAGCACTTTCAGGAACTCGGCCACCAGGTCATCTTCCTTGTCGGCGACTTCACTTCGCTCATCGGCGACCCGTCAGGCCGCTCGGCAACACGCAAGCCGCTCACCCGCGAGCAGATCGACGAGAACGCCCGCTCTTACACCGACCAGGTGTTTCGCATTCTCGATCGCGATAAAACAGAGGTTCGGTTCAATTCGGAGTGGCTCGGCACGCTCTGCGTTGAGGGCATTATCCGGCTCGCGGCGCAGTTCACGGTCTCGCAAATGCTAGAGCGCGATGACTTCCATAAACGCTGGGAGAAAGAAAAGCCCATCTCGCTGCACGAGATGCTCTACCCGCTTGCGCAAGGGTATGATTCGGTCGCGTTGAAGGCCGACGTCGAACTCGGCGGCACCGACCAGAAGTTCAACCTGTTGATCGGCCGCGAGCTGCAGCGGCACTACGCGCAGCCCTCGCAAATCGTGCTGATGACGCCCATCATCGAGGGCCTCGACGGCGTGCAGAAGATGTCGAAATCGCTCGGCAATGCCATCGGCATCCATGAGCCAGCGCCAGAGATGTACGGCAAGGTCATGTCGATTTCAGACGAGCTAATGTGGCGTTTCTGGACGCTGCTCACCGATCTGCGCCAGTCGGAGATTGAGGCTATGCAGGCCGAAGTGGCCGCCGGCGGGCTGCACCCGATGGAAGCGAAAAAGCGTCTCGCCCGCGCCATCGTCGGCGGCTACCACTCTGCCGAGGCGGTGCGCGAGGCTGATGAGGGCTGGGCGCGGCAGTTTCAGCGCGATGAGCAGCCCGAGCACATTGAGGAGGTCACGGTCGACGCGCGCGCGCTCGGGTGGACCGAGACCCACCCGCAGCTGCGGCTCGACAAGCTGCTTGTGCAGCTCGCGCTGGCCGACTCTGCCACCGAGGCCAACCGCAAGCTGAAGCAAGGGGCGGTGCGCATCGGGGGCGAGGTCGTCAGCGCGCCGCATCTCGCTCTCACCGCGCTGTCGGCGTCGGTCGTTGTGCGCGTTGGCAAACGCATCCGCGCGGCATCTTTTCATCCGTAGCCGGCGCATCACAGAACACGCAAGCAGACACAAGGAGCAAGCAGCTTATGGCATCAGCAAAAGCACTCGGCATCAGCCTGTCGGAAGCCCGGCAGATCATCGATGCAGCCGAAAAGAAAGCGCAGGAGATTGCGCAGCCCATGAACATTGCCGTCGTTGACCAGGGCAACAACCTCGTCGCCTTTGCGCGCATGGATGGCGCCTGGCTCGGCTCGATCGATATCGCCATGAACAAGGCGTTTACCGCGCGCGCTTTCGACATCGCGACCATCGACCTTGCCGACAACGCACAGCCCGGCCAGCAGTTCTACGGCATCCACGTATCGAACGGCGGCAAGGTCATGATCTTCGCCGGCGGCATCCCGCTCAAGCGCAACGGCGAGGTGGTCGGCGCCATCGGCGTCAGCGGGGGGACCAAGCCGCAGGATCAGTCTGTTGCGGAAGCCGGGGTTCAGGCCTTCGCATAGAGATTTCTTGTCTCGCTCAGTCCATCACACAGAATGGCCCGGATCCGTGCTGCCCGGCCATGACTTTCGGGAGAAAGCCGCTCGCAGGATGGAGGCTGCGTTTCACTCCGCGATCCAAGCACCTTTCTCCCTGGCAGTCGGTCCGGAATCCGGAGGGAGGCTACAAACACGCTTACCGGGCGGCTTGTACTTTATTAGTGCAGCGCCACCAGGCGTGCGCCGAGAACGAGCAGCCAGAGCCACAGCGCAAAGCGCAGCGGCCGACGCGGGATGAAGCGCGCTGCCCAGGTGCCTGCCGCTGCGCCCACCAGCCCGCCAAGCACAAGATGCACGAGCAAACCGGTAGTCAGTGCGCCGGTAAGCAGGTGCGCGCCGCTGCCGACCAGCGACAGGAGGAAGCCGAATAGAATATCGGTGCCAACAACCTGTGCCGGCGCGAGCGCCGTAAGCGAAAGCAGTGCTGCAGTGCCGAGCGCACCCGCGCCGGCCGAGGAAAAGCCGACCTCGGCGCCGACCGGGAACATAAGCCAGGCCAGCCAGCGGGCGCGATCCTTCTGCGTCGGCTGCGACCTTTGCGCACGAAAAGAGAAGCCGATCTGGTAGAGCGCGGTGAGAACGAGCACGGCCCCCAGTAGCGTGTTCGTGAGATGCCTGGAAGCATTGCCCGCGAGCCGGACCAGGAAGAGTGAGCCGAGGAGCACGCCCGGAACGCCGCCGAGGAGCATGTAGCCAAGCACGCGCCAGTCCACCTGGCGGCGAAGCAGCTGCG
>CAXTMW010000001.1:15430-36776 GCA_964245455.1 uncultured Acidobacteriaceae bacterium | reverse complement strand
GAGCTTGACGGCAGCCGAAAACAGGAGGCCGGTGGGGACGGCGACCGCTGCCGGCACGCCGAGGAAGAGGATCAGCAGCGGGGTCGTAACGGTGCCTGCACCCACGCCGGTCAGCGCGATAAATGCCGCGATCACGAAGCCGATCAGGTACTCCACGCCGTTCACGTGTTACTTCGGCGCGGCCTGGATGTGGATGCCGCACTCCAGCTTCTTGCCGGCCCAGCGGCCTGAACGCGGGTCGTTTGGGTCGGTCGGCAGGCTGGTGCAAGGCTCGCAACCAATGGAGGTGTAGCCCTGCTCGTAGAGTGGCAGCAGCGGCAGATCAAAGTGTGCGCAAAGCTGCCATACGTCACGGGTCGTCCAGTCGGCAAGCGGGCTTAACTTGCGCACGATGGTTCCGCTCGGCAGCGTGAAGTCGGCGGCCTCCTCAAGCGCGGCGCGGCTGCGCGCCTGCTCGCGGCGCAGGCCGGTCAGCCAGATTTTGTAACCCGCAACGGCAGCGAAGAGCGGCTCTACCTTGCGCATCGCGCAGCAGCGGTCGGGTGCGTTCCGGTACAGGAGGCCGTGCTCGCTTTCCTGCTCGGCAACGCTCGCGGCAGGTAGCAGGTTGTGCAGGTTGAGGTCCCACGCTGCCGCGAGCCGGTCGCGGTAGGCGTAGGTTTCCGCGAAGTGGTAGCCGGTATCGAGAAACAAGACCGGAATATGCGGGCGAAGCTCCCGCGTGAGGTGCAGCAGCAGCACATCCTCGGCCTGGAAGCTGCAGGTCAGGCAGGCGTCAGGCGCTTCGAGCGCGCTGGGCGTCCCAGCCAGCTCGCACTCCAGGAGCTGCCGGACGCGGGTGAGCTGCAACTCGAGTTCCGGCCGCAGCGGCGGATTTGCAGGATAAGTATGCAGAAGGCTCAAGGCCGGGTCTCCCTTGTGGGCGCTGCGAGCACGCCCATGTCGTGCAGCAGAAGCAGCGAAGCCTGAAGGGCGGCAGCAACGTTCTCGGGTAAAGCTTGCGTGCGCATGGCAGCGCCTGCCCGAACGGTCAGGCTGGGCTGCCTGGTCGCTTCGCGGTGCGTGACGGCGAGTACGCCCATGCGCTCGGCCGGCAGGGACTCCTCTGTGGGACGAGAGCGCAGCACGACCGCGCCGCGATCAAAGAGCACTCGCTCCAGCGCGTCGGCCAAGGCTGGGCTGCCGGATATTTCGAGCACCGCCCCCGAATGCCCCCATCGCGCAACGCGCTCCTCGGGCGAGACCGGCCTGTTCTGCCTGTAGGAGTCCTCGCCTATCGAGGCAATCATCCCAGCGGCGACGGTGCCGTTTGTTTCCGCGTCAATCAGGATGAAGCTGCCGGTATGCCGGTTCGATCGGTACGTGTCCACTGCAAGCGGCAGGAGCGTTTCAAGCTCGACGATGCCGATGTCGTTCAAGCCCAGCGTCGCCGGCACCGCCTGCTGATTTTGTTCGTTGGCGGCAAGCTCGTCAGTCGTTAAATCGATGGTTCCGCGCAACGCACGCACATAGGCCTGCACCGTGCGGCTGCCCTGTTTGAGCAGGTAGCGGCGCCCAAGATCGAGCGGCGTGGCGCTCATCCATACCAGCGAAGCGGTGAAGTGCGTCGCGACCGCGGCAGGCCTGTCGGCAGCGACCAGGAGGTCGCCGCGGCTGATGTCGACTTCGTCCTCAAGCGTGAGCGTGACGGACAGCGGCGCGGCCGCGGAAGCGAGATCTCCGTCGAAGGTGACGATGCGCGCGACGCGGCTGCGCCTGCCCGAAGGCAGAACCTGCACCTCCGCGCCGGGCCGGAGGGTGCCGGCGGCGATCTGCCCGGCAAAGCCGCGAAAGTCAAGATGGGGGCGAGCCACACGCTGCACCGCAAAGCGAAACGACCCGGCGGCATCCTGATATGCCGAGGCCGGCAGCGCTTCCAGAAGCTCCAGCAGCGTTGGCTCCGTGTACCAGGGCATCGCGCCGGAGCGGTGCACCACGTTGTCGCCGCCGAGCGCGCTGACCGGGACAAAATGCAACACCGGTTGTGACGTTTCGGGGTTGAGGCGGCTGAGCCGGTCGAGAAACTCCTGAAACTGCCTGCGCACCTGCTCGAAGGCCTGCTCGCTCCAGTCCACCAGGTCCATTTTGTTGACGGCCACGATGACCTGCGGCACGCCGAGCAGGGAAGTAATGGCGGCATGGCGGCGCGACTGCCGGAGCACACCTTTGCGGGCGTCGACGAGCACGATTGCCGCATCGGCCGTGCTGGCGCCGGTGGCCATGTTGCGGGTGTACTGCTCGTGCCCCGGCGTGTCGGCGATGATGAACTTGCGCCGAGCTGTTGCGAAGTAGCGGTACGCGACGTCAATGGTGATGCCCTGTTCGCGCTCGGCGCGCAGACCGTCGGTGAGCAGCGCGAGGTCCAGCACCCCGGGAGCGGTCGTGCCTTTGCCTTCGATCGAGCGCACCTGGTCTTCGTACACGCTGCGCGTGTCGTACAACAGCCGCCCGATGAGGGTGCTCTTTCCGTCGTCGACCGAGCCCGCGGTGGAGAACCGCAGAAGGTCTTTTGCGCGCTCCTCGGCCAGGTAGCGCTCGACGTTGAAGGTCGGGGCGCTCTCTCGGTCGGCGACAGACGCCGGCAGCACTTCGAGGCGGCTCATCTTAGAAGTAGCCCTCGCGTTTCTTCAGCTCCATGGAGCCTTCCTGGTCATGGTCGATGACGCGGTTTGCACGCTCGGAGGACTGGAAGCCGAGCAGCTCCTCGATGATGGCGGGGATGGTCTCGGCATCAGAGCGAATCGCGCCGGTGCAGGGGCTGCAGCCGAGCGAGCGCAGGCGGCACTTGACCAGGCGCGGCTGCTCGCCGGGCAGGGCGACAAAGCTCTGCTCCACCGGGAGGAGCGTGTCGCCGCGCACATACATCGGCCGCTCGCGCGCGAAGTACAAATCCACCACCGGGATGTTTTCCTCGTGGATGTACTGCCACACATCCATCTCAGTCCAGTTCGACAGCGGAAAGACGCGGATCGACTCGCCCGGGTGGACGCGCGCGTTGTAGAGGTTCCACAGCTCAGGCCGCTGATTGCGGGGGTCCCACTGCCCGGCGCGGTCGCGGAAGGAATAAATGCGCTCTTTGGCGCGCGATTTTTCTTCATCGCGGCGCGCGCCGCCGAAAGCCGCGGTGAAGCCGTGATGATTCAGCCCGTCAAGCAGCGCGTGCGTTTTGAGCAGGCCGCAGCAGCGTTTGGTGTCGAGCGCAATGGGGTTGGTGCCGGCCGCAAGAGCGCCCTCATTGCGCCAGACCAGTAGTTCCACCCCGAGCGCGCGCGCCGTGCTGTCGCGAAACTCCAGCATCTCGCGAAACTTGTAACCGGTGTCGATATGAAGCAGCGGAAACGGGATCGGCCCCGGGTAAAACGCCTTTTGCGCGAGCCGCAGCATCACCGATGAATCTTTGCCGATGGAGTACAGCATCACCGGCTTCTCAAACTCCGCAGCAACCTCACGCAGGATGTGGATGCTTTCGGCTTCCAGCAAGCGCAGGTGCGAGAACGGTGGCGCCGGTGCTGCCAGGGTGGTCCCGAGCAATGCAGACATGCAGATCTCCTTTCAGAAAAGCAGTTTCAGGCCGAACTGAATCTGCCGCGAGGGCGATGCAGCCGTCACGACACCGGCCGTGGGGCTCGCAACAGCAGCGGCTTGCCGGTTGGCGGCCGCGCCCTGCGTGGGCCCGGAGGAAAATACAACCTCGCTGGGCGTTTGAAGATTGGTGTGGTTCAAGATGTTGAAGAACTCCGACCGGAACTGGACATGCGCGTGCTCATTCAAAGGGATGTTCTTGAGGAGTGAAAAGTCCCATTCTTTGAAGCCGGGGCCCGTTAACGTGTCGCGGGGGAGGTTGCCGACCGTGCCGTATGCGGGTGCGCTGTACGCGGCAGGCTGGAAAAACCGCGCCGCCCGCGCGGCCGTACCGCCAGCTGTGTAGAGAGCGCCGTGGTAAGCAGGGTTGCGGTCGGGCCTGACCGGGTTGCGCGTGTCGCCGGAACCAGTGGGATTGTAGCCGAGCTGCGGCGAGAACGGGAAACCGGTCTGGAGGGCGGCTATCGAGGCCACGGACCAGCCGGAGATGACGCGGTTGACCACGGGCCCGGCTCCGCTGAACAGCGCATGCGAAGCCCCAAACGGCAGATCATAGATGGCGTTGATCGCTGCGAGATGGCGCACGTCGGTCGCGGCCGGCCCGTAATCGAGAGCCGGATTCCCAGGATACGAAACATACGCCGGCGTGTTGGCCGAAACCGAGGTGTTCCAGGCCGAACCGTCATCAAGATTTTTCGAATACGTGTAGTTCACGCGCAGCTGCAAACCGTTCCCATAGGCGCGGCGCAGGTCAACCTGGAGCGCGTTGTAGTTGGCGCTGCCGGTCGAAACCCAGGAGGTCGTGTTTGCGAGCGCCGGGTTCGCGCGCTTCGTCGTGGGATAGTAGACGGCGCCCGCGGATACGCCGGCCGGGCAGGCGCTCTCGCCGAGCGTGCAAATAACGGACGCAGGCTCGTTCTCATCCTCCGAAAGAATCTGGTGGTAGCCGCGCGAGCCGACATAGCTGATGGTGAGCGAGGTGGAGTGTGCAATCTGCTGCTCTACCTGCAGGGTCCAGGCAAGCACTGCCGGGGTGCTCAGGTTGGGGGCGACGTTCGACGGCGACACGGTGGGCGTGCCGCTGACCGGAGCACTTACCGGCACGCCGGAGTAAGTGAGCGTGGTGTTGAACGGAGCGGCTTGGTCAAGCCGGTAGTCGAGATTGTCGAGCAGCGCTCGATGGACTCCGAAGGAGGCGCGTATCGCAGTCTTGCCGTTGCCGAACGCGTCAAATGCAAGGCCGACGCGCGGCTCCGGTAGAAGTTTAGCCTGATTTTCCGGCAGTGCCGCTGAACCTACGGTCGGCTGCGTGTTGATGATCCCATTTGTGAAGTTGTAGATACCGGCGCGCCCGTGCGCTTCGTTCCATCCGTTCGAAGACTCCGTACGCAGGCCCGCGACAAACTCAAGCCGCGGCGTCGGTTTCCAGGTGTCCTGCACGTAGGCCGCGCCGAACAAAGCCCGCCAGTTAAGCGCGGTCGGCTGCGGAACCACCGTGAACGTTTTGACCGTACCGGCCAGAAACGTCGCGAGCGAAGCGAAGCTTGCCTGGCCGAACTGGTCCTGCGCCAGGTCGTCGTTCGACTGCAACCGCTGCACCCAGGCGCCGGCCTCCAGCTGATGTTTTCCACGGGTCCAGTAGACGTGGTCGTCGCCGGTGAACAGGGTCCGCGCGGTGGTATTTTCAGAGCCAACGTTGGCGCCGGCTCCTGTAATTTGCGAGGCGCCGTTGGAAGCGGTGCTGCCGGCGATCACGATCGCGCCCACAGGCCTGCCGGCAAGAAAGCCGGGTGTACTGGCTTGCAGCTGTGCAGGCACTGAGCCGTTGAAGAAAAAGCCGGCGCGCGAGAAGCCGAAGCGCGCCGTGTTAAGCAAGTGCGCCGAAAACACGTGCTGCTCCTGCACACTCGCCACCTGCTCCCGCAGCGTTTCGGCAATGAGGGAAAGCGGGTTCTGCGTGGGTGTATTCGCGGCTGAATCGTCCACGGTGTAGGCGGCAAAGAGAAAATCGTTCGCTGTGAGGTTTGCGTCGAAGCGCGTCGTGCCGAAATCCTCGCGGATGTGCTGCGTCGGCGAGGAGAAAGACTCACCAATCCCGGTAGGCAGGCCGGCCGCGCTCAACAACTCCGGGCCGTTTTGCGCCGGCCACAGGTTAAGCAGCGGTGCGACTCCCGGCCCAACGGTTGTTTTCGTTTCAACCCCGGCCGGGTTGGGCAGAAAACCGAGACGCGCTTGGCTGTCAGGCACCAGGGTGACATCGGTGATGCCGAGGTTCTGGCGAAACCCTTCGTAGTTGCCGAACAGGAATAGCTTGTTGCGCCGCAGCGGACCGCCCAGGGTCGCGCCGAAGTCGTTGCGCTGGAACTCGGGGATGCGCGACTGATCGAAGAAGTTCCGCGCGTCGAGCGCCGAGTTGCGCAGGAACTCGAAAGCCGAGCCGTGCACCTGATTTGTGCCGGAGTTGGTGACAATTGATACCTGCGCGCCTTGCCGCTTGCCGTAGGCCGCACCGTACGTATTCTCAAGCAGGTTGAACTCGCGGATCGCATCTACGCCGAGCAGCTGCCCGCTCGTGCCGCCGGGCGTAAGGTTGATGAGCGAAGCCCCGGTGTACTCAATGCCGTTCAGCAGAAACAGGTTGTCCTGCGGGCGCCGCCCGTCCACTGTAAACATGTTGCCGATGGCCGCATTCGAGGTGCCGATGGCCCCGGAACGCTCGGCCGTGTAGTTCACCGTACCCGGGTTCAGCGTCAGCAGCTGGTCGTAGGAGCGGCCATTCAGTGGAAGCTGCTTGACCTCCCGCTCATCGACCAGGCCGGAGGTCTGCTCGGTGGAGAGGTTGACCGCGGGCGTAGTCGCAGCAATGGTGACCTGCTCGGTTGCTCCTCCGACATGCAGCGCGAGCGGGAGCGTGATGGACTGGCCGACGGAGAGCTCAATGCCGGTACGCTCGAGCGGAGCAAAGCCGACGCTCTGCACGGTAATCGAGTAGGTACCGACGGGGATGGAAGGCGCGGCAAACCGGCCGGACCCGTCGCTCAGCAGGCGGCGCTCCGTACCGGATGGAACCTGAGATGCTGCCACCCACCACTTGGGCGTTACCGGCAACAGGATGAGCAAGCAGGGACAAAACGATCGACATATAAGCCAAACCATGTCGAGGCCGGCACGATAAAAGAGTGATACGCCTGCTTTGCAAATCACCTCCAAACACCCCTTCGGAAGAAGCCCGCACGAAGTGATCTTCCGCGAGACCGAAAAGGAGTGCAGGGCCCTAAATCACAGGGCAACAATCACGGGTAGGGAAATTGCTGACGAATGACTTCTAAGCTGCGAAACACCCTGGGCGATGCTGGCGAGGTGGAACTTACCCGACGGATCGCTTATGGCAGGGCAGCGAAGACGACGGAAAGCGTCAAGCGCGGCAGTGTGCAGAGTGCGGCCTCAACAACAACAACAACAACGTTTGTCGGAAGCCGGTGCCTGCATGCCAAGAATGTAGCACAGTTTTGCCTTAGCACTAAAAGTGCGCGCTACTCTGCCAATCCACTACTTGCGCGCGAAGCCGGCCCTATCCGCTGGATCACAGACGCTTCAAGGGAGCCGCCGTGATCCCGCAGTGTCACATTCTTCGCCTTTTCACACTCGCTTGGTGCATCCTCGTACCTCTTGGCTATTCAATGGAGTTGCAACGCGAAGGCCGCCTGCACCGATTGTGGAAGTCCCTCGAACGGTCCGGCGATGCAAGGCAGCGAAATTGGGTGACATGTAATGAGAATCCTTGTCATTGAGGACGAAGCGAAGACGGCCAAGTTTCTCAAGAAGGGGCTCGGCGAAGCTGGGTTTGTCGTCGACGTGGCCCTGGACGGCCGGGATGGGCTGGAGCTGGCCAAGAATCTGGAGTTCGACCTCATCATTCTGGACATCATGCTTCCGGGCCTCGATGGATGGCAGGTATTGGCAGGCTTGCGGCAGGCCGACAGGGATACGCAGGTACTCTTCCTGACTGCGCGTGACGCGGTCCATGAAAGGGTTCGAGGTTTCGAACTCGGCGCGGACGACTACATCGTAAAGCCGTTCGCGTTTTCAGAATTGCTGGCGCGCGTGCGATCCAGGCTGCGCCGAAATCCGGCTCATCCGCAAGATGTAGTCCGCATGGCGGACCTTGAGATTGATCTGCTCCGTCACCGTGCTACTCGAGCCGGCCAGCGGCTTGAGTTGACGGCGAAAGAGTTCCTGCTGCTTTCTCTGCTGGTGAGGCGCGCCGGAGAGGTGCTCTCTCGAACGGTAATTGCCGAGGCAGTCTGGGACATGAACTTCGACAGTGACACCAACGTGGTGGATGTCAGTGTCAGAAGGCTGCGCAGCAAGGTCGATGACCCCTTCGTATTGAAATTGATCCATACGGTCCGCGGTTCCGGTTATGTTCTGGAAGCCGATTAAGCTGCTCTTCGGCTTTTCACGAATCTGGCGCACGCTGGCATTCCGGTTGACGGCAGCCTATGCTTCTGCCGGACTTCTTCTTGTCTTTCTGGCCACGTTCAGCCTCTACCTGATGCTGGTCTCGGAGCTGAATAAAAGCACAGAGCTGTTTCTCAAAGACAAGGTCAACGTCATCCGCACGATGCTGCGCGAACGGCCTGATGACATAGACGGCTTGCGCGAAGAGGTCGAGCTCGAGTCCGCGGCGAGGAGATACGAACAGTTCTACATCTGCTTGCAGGATCAGCAAGGCAAGCCGGTACTAATAACTCCCGGGATGGTGAATGAATTGAGCCTCTCGGAAGTCGCTGCCCTGGCGAATGCTTATCATGAAGCTGCCTTTCCGATGCAAGGAAGGAGCGGACAATCTTTCCGCGTCATTGCCGCGAAGGCACACGTCGGAAATTCCCTCCACCGTTTCTTTACGATGGAGGTCGCGGTCGACGTTTCTCGGAAAGAGCAGTTGCTGGCGCGGTTCCGTCTCTGGTTTTGGCTTACTTCAGCTGGATTGCTGGTGCTCTTTCCTCTGGTCGGCTACCAGATTGCCCGCCAGGGCATTCGGCCGGTGGAAGAGATCGCGGAAACCGCACGCCGTATCACTTCAAGCCACCTTGGTGAACGTATCGCGGCGGAAGGGTATCCGTACGAGTTAGCATCTCTGGCTTTGACCTTTAACAACATGCTGGATGGGCTTGAGGATTCCTTTGAAAGAATTTCTCAATTTTCCGCCGATATCGCGCATGATCTGCGGACGCCGGTCAACAACATTCGCGGCGAAGCAGAGGTCGCGCTTGCTCGCGCACGAACCATTGATGAGTACCGTGACGCATTGGAGTCGTCCCTTGAGGAAGCCGTGCGCCTGTCTGATCTTATTGGCAACCTGTTGTTCCTGGCTCGGACGGAGAGCCCGCTGACCCACTTGAGATTGGAGCAGGTCGATGTCTCCGAGCTGTTAGAAGGAGTTCGGGAATACTATGACGCGTCTGCCGCGGATGCTGGAGTGACCCTCACCAGCACCGAGTTGAGTGAACCGGTGATCGCGGAACTCGACCGAACACTGATCCAGCGGGCGGTTGGTAATTTAGTCTCAAACGCAGTGGCGCACACCCACGAGGGCGGCACGGTGGCGATCACAACGCATTCCGAAGCTGCGCGCGTTTCGATAGAAGTTACCGACACGGGAGTCGGCATTCCACCCGACGCGCTGCCGCGGGTGTTCGACCGCTTCTTTCGTGTGGATCCGTCCCGCTCGAAAGCCTCGGGGGGCACCGGCCTTGGTCTCGCGATCGTTCAGGGCATCATGCTGCTGCACGGCGGAGATGTCGAGATCGCGAGCGAGCCTGGGATTGGAACCCGGGTTACGCTTCGCATGCCCACTCACAAATCAGTCCCAGGTCTCAGTTGATCCGAGCGCGCTGCGGCAGGTCGGGAAAGAAGGCAGATATGATGCCCTCGACGCACTTCTCCGGGGTGTGGGCGACCGTGTCCAGGCGGAGCTCAGGGGACTCCGGAGCTTCGTACACGCTGTCAATGCCGGTAAAGTCGCGCAATTGCCCGCTTCGCGCCTTTGCATACAGGCCCTTCGGATCGCGGCGCTCGCATTCTTCCAGGGGTGCATCGATGAAGATCTCCGCGAACTCTCCAGGCTGAAAACGCGATCGCGCGGTTTGACGCTCAGCGCAAAACGGGCTGATAAGCGAGACGATCACCACCAGTCCTGCGTCGACAAACAGTCGCGAGACTTCCGCGACTCGGCGCATGTTTTCCTCCCGGTCGGCATCCGAAAATCCGAGATCTTTGTTCAGGCCCCGGCGGATGGTATCGCCATCCAGCACATAGGTGTGTCGCCCGGCTCCGAAGAGCCGTCTCTCGAGCAGGCAGGCGATGGTGGATTTTCCTGCGCCGGAGAGACCCGTAAACCAGAGGCACATTGGTTTCTGAAGCTTCTGCCGGGAGCGTGCTTCCTTATCGATTTCCATCGTCCTCTCACATCATGATTCGCTTATTGGAGCCATCGTCGCGGAGAATGACGAGAGATTCTGCAGAAGTCGGGCTTGGCGTTTATGGCACGAAGAAAAGCCCTCTCCCCCGGTGACGGGAGAGAGGGCCATTGCAAGCGGAACGGCTGTTTAGTCGTCCACGTCCTCACCCTTCGGCGCTGCCTTGGTGAACTCACTCGGCGGGCGAACCTTGGTCTCGCCCGGGTACGGCCGCGTGAATCCGGTCGACATATACCAGTTCAGATGGTTGACGGTATCCGGGTCCTCGGCGTCAGGCTTGTTCAGCTTGCCGGCGAAGACCTGCTTCTTCTTCAGCAGCCAGGCCGTCCTCATCGCTTTGGCAGTTGGGGTCGCGGCTTTGACGTCCGCGGTCGTCGTCGTGACACCCTGGTTCAGTGGAACCTGGTTCGGCACGTGCGTCCACGGCAGGAAGTTGGCCGCGGGCGGTGTGCCCGTCACGAAAGCGGTCCGCATCGGTGAGGCCACCAGGTCGAACTGGTTCATGGGCGGCAGACCAAGAATCTGCTCCACGGTCCGGGTCATGTTGACCTGTGTGTAGTAGGTATGGTCGGCGGGTCCGTTCTGCACCGTGTACGGGCTGACGATATAGCCGGGGCTGCGATGACCGTCGACATGGTCGACGCCGTTCTGCGCGTCATCCTCCTCGATGAAGATCGCCGACGAAGACCAGATATTGCTGTGGCTGATGTAGTCGATGAGACGTCCCACGGCCAGGTCGTTATCGGCCTGTTCGGCGTCCGGGGTCGGCGGCCCACCGGTGTGGTCGTCCATCACCCACAGGATGCTCAACGCCGGCACCTTGCCAGCTGCGACGTCCTTGTTGAAGTCCTGCAGCCAAACGTCCACGCGGAACTGGTCGGGAATGCCCAGATCGAACTGCGGGAAGTTGGTGATGAGGTGATCCGCAACGGCCGGGAGCGAGGACTGCGCCTGGACAGTATTCTGGTAGTAAAGCGTCGGCTCGGCACCGGACTCGAACTTCTGCGCGTCGGCGTAGAACTGGCTCCACGTCGGCTCGGTAGTGGACCCGTTCGGCTGTTTGAACGTGTCGTTCTCGACGTACTCACCATAGATCTTTACCGGCAGACCGGCAGCAGACGCCTCCGAAAACAGGAAGCCTTTGTTCTGGTAAGCGAGTGCATCGCCGGCGTTCCCGCCCGGGTAGCTGCGGGTCCAGTCAGGCGACTGAATGTCGTCGGCGTACGGTGCAAGGCCCTCGGTGATCCACTGGTGGCCGTCAGCCGATTGGCGGCTCGGATCGTAGAAGTTGTCGAAGAGCGGGAAGCGCTGCACCAGGTTGTGCACGTTCGGCGTGTCCTTGCCGCCAAATACTGCCAGCGAGCTGTCGCCGTTGCCGGCAGCCACGTCGCCCAGGATCTGATCGTAGGTGCGATTTTCACGAATGATCAGAAAGATGTGCTTGATGGTGGACGGATCGCCGATGTTTGCCGGGACGGCGACCGCAGGCTTGTCCTGGCTGCCGCCGGCGGCCGTCTGGATATTCTGCGTTAGATCCCAGTGGTTGTTGACGTAGACCTGCTGCGTCGCCGCCGCCAGCGCTCCCGGCGCTGTCAAAGGGAGCAAGGGGACGATGCTGACGGTGCCATTGTCCTGGTGGGTGTTGTAATCAGTAACGCCGTGGTCGGTCTCAAACGAGTACAGCGTGCCGACGCCCTTGTCATTGGCAACAATCAGCTGGTTGCTGGTTGTGTCGAGCACGACCGAAGCGGGCGCGTAGGCGACCGGGATGGCACCCAGGATCGGATTCGCGTTGCCGGCGTTGAGGTTAATGACCGCAATCGCATTTGAGTTATAGCACGCGACAAAAGCCACGCCGTACGCGGCATCGACAGCGATCGAGACCGGTGCCGCGCCGTAGGCCGGGCCCTGGCCGGGTACTGCGATCGGCAGCGAAACGGGGATCGTCCGCACTACCTCGTTGGTGGTTGTGTCGATGACCGAGATGCTGTCGCTGTACGCATTGGCTACCAGGAGCTGGTTGTTATAGAACGCCATTCCCGTAGGGTGCAGGCCGGTCGCGACGGTCGCGGTGACCTTCATCGTCGGCAGGTTCACCACGGAAACGGTGCCGGTGATCGCGGCGCCGATAATTGGGTCGGCGACGATCTCCGTGCCGGCGGAGTTGATCTGGAAGTCCGCCTCTGTAGCGGCCCGGCCGCCCTCGTTGCTGACGTAGGCAGTGGTGCCGTCGTTGCTGATCACGATGCTGTGCGGCGCGTTGCCGACACGGATCTGCGTACCCTCGACCGGCTGCTTCGCCGTCAGGTCGATCTTGGCCAGCGTGTCGTTCTGGTTCAGCAGGGCATATGCGCTTGTGCCGTCCGGAGACAACGCAACGCCGCCCGGATACGAAGTGGAAGGGGTGTAGAACGAGCCGCAGGGGTTGGCGTAGGAGGCCGGCGGGCTGTTCGGGAAGCACTGAATGAAGGAGTTGTTCGGCGCCACGCTGACCTGCGCGTGGTCGGTCAGCAAACCCTCCGGAGTTACGTTGGCGATCGTGACGTGGCTGCTGTCCTGGCTGAAGAGCAGGCGCGTGCCGTCCGGTGAGTAGGCGATGCCGTTATAGCTGCCGCTCGCGTCGAGCCCAAAGGTGATGTAGTTCTGCAGGACCGCGCCGGTGCGTGTGTCAAACACCTCAACGGCCTCCGTCGCGCCCATGGTGAGGACGGCAGCGGTGTGGGTATTGGCATTGGGGTTCACCGCGACAGCTTTGGCGCGGACCCGGATGCCAAGGTCGACCTGCGTGCCGGCCGGAGTGATGATCTGGCCGTTGCTCACGACAAACGAGCCATTTGGCTGCGCGCCGGTGGTGTAGGTCGGAAATGGCACGGACTGAGCAAACGCTGGAACGCTCAGCCCTGTCGCCAGCAGGCCGGCGAGCGGACGCAGACGGTTCGCTCTCGAATGCTTTCTTTTCGCTTTTTGGAACGTCTTCCTGGACATCGATGCTTCTCCCCCGGGGGTTGTCAATCATGCGGTTCAAGGAGGCCGACCGGCGACGTGAAAATGTGAGGCTCGCTGGCCGGTCGGTGGCTAGGGATACGTGACAAGCAGACAGTGCTGTTGGCACTGCTGGCTGCCGGATACTCGGAGGGGCGGAAGCGAAGGTTGTCAGTCTGGATGTGACGGCTGCAGGGGCCCGAAAATGGCCGTAAAGCTTTAAAACGTAAACGCGGTCAAGCCCTTCCGATGTAAGAAGTATTGCAGGCACTTGCTTACGAACTCGTGACTGCCACATGACACTTCTGTAATGTAGGTCGTGCTTTCATGCAGAATTAACCGCGCAGTGTTGCGCGAGTAACGTTCCTCTACGGTTGTACTTATTTATGGACGCATTTTTCCGCTGAACCGGAAAGCAACGCTGCTTCGGCCCCATCACGATTGAGCGAGGTCCGCACTCTTTTCTGAAGCGTCGTCGACGAGTGCCCGGAGCGGGCCCAGCCAGGGTTCGTAGCGCCGCCAGCGCGCGACAGAGTTGCGATAGATGGGCTGCCGGGCCTGCCACTTGCTGGGCGTCCTCACGGCTCGCGGATTGCTTTCGGGGCGCAGGCATGCATCGTGCCACGCGAGGCCGCAGGCCGCGATAACCCGCCGGATCTCCGGTTCGGGCGCGCGGGTCAACTGCTCGTAATCCACCTCAACGAAGCGCTCCGTCGGCAGCACCTTTCGCCAATGATCCATGAGCCGTTGGTACGTGCGGTAATACTCGACCAGCTCCACACCCCCGGTCGGAAACGGAAGACTCGGATGGAAATAAGTCTGGTGGATGGAAAGTGCTGTGTCGACCGGGGTGCGGCGGCAGTGGATGATGGTGGCGCGCGGAAATGCCAGGTGGATCAGCCCGGCCCACAGGAAATTGAACGGCATTTTGTCGGTGACGCGAGCCGCCGCGGGCGCGATCGCGCGCAGCACACCCAAATACTCTGCCGCCGCCTTTTGAAGATACGGCCCCTCGATGCCCGCGGCGCCGGAGCCATGCCATGCCGCCCCGCGCCCGTTCCAAAAGTGCAGCTCGCCGGCGGCTGCTACTTCGGGATGGTTGGAGACGATCTGCTCGACGAGCGTTGTGCCGGAACGCGGCATGCCGAGGATGAGTATCGGCGTTGCGTCTTGACTGCCGAGGTCGCTGCCGACCTCGGACGCCCGCGCCATCAGCTCAGGCGTGCAGCGGGCGATCATGCGGTCAATCTCGACAACAAGCGCGGCTGAGTCAAAAGACACAAGCCCCCGGCGCACGGCGTCTCCGGCGTCGAGATGCTCCATCGCCAGGGCGTAGTCGCCGAGATCATCCGCCGCCTTGCCGAGCGCAAGGTGAACCCGCAGGCGCTGCGAGGCCTCCAGCCCGGGTGTGGCAAGCGCGGCTTGCATCGGTTCAATCAGGCTATCGTCCACCGTGACAGGGCGGCACCGCACCAGATCGTAATAACTCCCGGCGAGCAGCGGCGCAAGCGCGATTGCCCGCTCGAAGCATTGGCGAGCCTCGTCGAAACGGCCGAACTCAGCCAGCAAATTCCCGAGCAGATCATGCGCCATGGCGTTTGCGGGATCGAGCGCGAGCGTCTCCCGCTGTGCCTGCTCGGCTTCCGTGTAGCGCTCTTCCGTCAGCAGCGCGCGCACCTTGCCAAGGCGGCCGAAGCTGGTTTTGCCTCCGGTCTCGGCCGCTCGGCGAAAGCAGCCGATCGCCGCCTCTCGATGCCCGAGCATGTAAACCAGGGCGCCGGCCCGGAACCACGCCTCGGCCAGCGATGGAAGCAGCTGCGTGGCACGGTCGTACGCGGCAACAGCCGCATGGAAGTTGCCCAGCTTCTCCAGGGCGATACCCAGGCGAAAATATGCGTCTGGGTAGCGTGGGTCGCCGGCGATCGCCCGCTCCAGTGCCGCGACGGCTTCCGGCAGGCGGCCGACCTCCAGGCAGGCCAGGCCGAGATCGTGCTGGATGGTGGCATCGGAGGGCTGCAGCAGCGCTGCCTCGCGCAAAGGCGCGATCGCATCGGCCGGCCGCCCCGCTGTGAGCAGATTCGTGGCTAGGGCAAGCAGAGGCCGAACCCGTCCGAGCGCGGCTGGGTTCAGAGACGAGGGCATAGAGTGAATCTCACGTTGGCAGCTGCAGCTACAGCGTGGAGATTATAACCGGCAGCATACTTGTTGCCCCGACCCGTCACGCGGGAGCCTTGTACATCTTCAGCGACACGCCCGAGGGGCAGGTTGTCGGTGCTTTCCAGATGACGCGGAGCGAGCTGTCCAGATACATCAGCTGTTGCCCGAGCGCAACCAGGATGTGACCGCTGTCGAAGGAGTCCATCTCGTCGTAGGTGGGCTGCTGGACCAGCGTGCCGGTGCTGTCAATGAGGCCCCACTTGCCATCCTGCTTTACGGGGCAAAGCCCCTCGGCAAATTCACCGGTCTTTTCCCACCGGGCGGGCAGGGCGGCTGACCCACCGTGGTGGATAAAGCCCCACTTCCCGTTCATCAGGACGGCGCACACGCCGTTGTTGAAGCTGGTGACATTGCTGTAGGTGAAAGGGAGCACGGTAGCTCCGCTTTTGTCGATGAAGCCCCACTTGCCGCCGAGCTGCACCGGCGCGGTGTCCTCACTGTACCCGTGCGCAGTATCGTACTTAGCCTCGATCGCGAGCTCGCCGGAAGGATCGATGAAACCCCATTTGCCGCCGATCCGGACCCTTGCGCGTGCGTCCTGGAAGCTGCGTGCGATTTCGAATCGCCGGGGAAAAGCCGCCGATCCGTCGGGGCGGATAAAATGCCACGTCTCGCCGATCCGAACAGGGCTGCAATTCCAACGAAAGTTGCGGGCCTCATCGTACTGAGGCGCGAGGGTCTCTTTCCCATTACGTCCAATGTAGCCCCACTTACCGCCGCGCTGAACAGCCGCCCAGTCAGTGGCAAATGGAAGAGCGGCATCGTACTTCGCGGGAACCAGGAGGGTGCCGCTGCCGTCGATGTAGCCGAAGGAGCCGCAAATATTTACCGGGAGCAGGACGCGGGCATCCTCCGCTTCGGATCGCGCGAGAGAATGGAGCGAAAGGGTGGACGCGGCGGCAAGGCGCGCAAAGGTGCGGCGTGTCAGTTGAGCCATTCTGTTGTACGCTCCCCTCGCTGAGCTGAGCCTAGTGGGGCCCGGCACACGAGCTCTAGTCTCTGGTCTCGAAACGCCAGGGCTCATCAAGACTCATCCCGGCGTTCCCATTTTCCCGCACTGCTTAGCTGCAGGCTCGGCTTCCGTAGCTGCGGCTACGTACTCACTTCACTGCAAAAACATCCACGCGCTCGGCCCACCGCCCTTGAGATCGACGCCGAGGAAATCGAGAGGAAGTGGTGTGTGCATACGAAGTCTCCTGTGTGTGTCATGGCGGCGCGGCGCGTAATGCCATTACTCACTGGCAGCCGGGCCGAAAAGCGTTTCCAGCGTCGGCGCTTTCCCCTCAACCTCCGCGCGGATACGGGTTCCTTCCTCGATTGCCCCCTGCTCGGTGTCCGCGGTCCTGAAAGGCACCTCCATGACCAGGAAGCCGATGATCTTTCCGTCGCGGTCATGCAGCGGAACAAAGGTGTCAAAGAAGCTGCCCTGCTCCTCACGCACGGCAACCGGCTGACCCGGCGCCACCAGCCGCATGTCATTCTGCGACGACACCTTGCCGATCTTCTCCGGGAGATTGTTAGCGATGATGACGTTTTGTGTCTGCCCGGGCGGCACGGCGTGGAGGCCGAGTTTCTGGATCTCCGGGTGCAGGGCTTTCTCTTTCTGGATCAGCTGCTCTGCGAAAGGCGCGCGAACCTCGACCTTGGCCGGGGCAGTGCTAGTGACCTGCGCGAGAGCGGGAAACGCGAGCAAGAGGGTTAGAGGAAGAAAGCTCACTGGCGTGCTCCTCGCGGCGGGTTGACTCGGTAAACAAGCAGGGCCGCGATGTCGATATCTGTTTTTGGGTGGATCACGTAGAACTGCCCAACGGCGCGCACATAGGTCGACGTTTTGCCGCCATTTGTCGGTAAGTTGAGTAACTCGGTGTACGTGTCGGGAGTGTCCTGATGAAAGATGCTCAGCCCTTCCGAGCCGGAGACATAAAGGCGTTTCATTTCCGGGTCCCAGGTCATGTCGTCGTTGACGTTGACGCAGGGCATCTTCGCTACCACCTTGCCGGTGTTGACGTCGAAAATGTAAAGCAGGCCCGGGTTGCGGCCCGCGACAAAGAGCCGGCCCGCGGCCGGGTCGAGCGTCAGCGCCGTGTTACGGCTCATGTCATCGGTCGTCCAAGTGTTGATAACCTGCTTGGTCTTTAGATCCACGACCGCGATCTCTTTCTTGTCGCGCACGTTCACATACAGGCGACCGTGCGCGTCATCAACGACCATGCTCTCGAGATTGTCGCCGGGCAGGTCCTTGATTTCGTCGATGATCTTACTCTGCTCGGGCGAGTAGATGGAGATGATCGAGGTGGGCAGCTTGGCCGAGTTGCCACCGTTGCCGATGTAGTAAAGCCGCGTCTTCGCGTCGTAGTACGCCGCGTCCGGCGAGTCGCCCTTGCCGGTCGCCGAGCCGTCGATGAGCTGGATACGGTCCTTGCGGTGAAAGTCGCCGGCGTCGAGCACGATCAGTGCCGAGTCGCCGCCGTCCGCCACCAGCAGCTCATCCCTGGGAACGTCGAAGGCGAGCGAGTGCGGCGTTTTGAGGCCGCCGATGCTCTGGAGATGTTCACCGGTTTTCAGGTCGAACATTTCGACCGAGTGGTGCACTTCCGCGGAGACAAACAGGTGGTTGCGCTTGAGGTCTACCGCAAAGTGATCGAAGTCGCCGACGACGTCCGGCAGGTAAATCGTTTTCAGCAGCGTGACGGGAGCGTCACTGGGGCCTGAGCTCATGCTCGGTTTAACGGCACGGGCGCTGGGGGCGGTCCATGGCGCAAGCGCGGAAAGGAGGGCGAGGGCGGCGACCTGGAGAAGCAGCTTTGACATAGGCAGGTTCCTTAGTTTCTTGAGATCCATGTTCCTTACTTTTCTAAGATCAAGGTGTGCGGCGTGCTGGCGCCTGGGTGTGCGGCGGCACAATCTCCGGCAGGATGTGGCCGACGCTGCCGGTGGGCGTGCCGATGCGCAGCAGAGCAGCAAGGGTGGGAGCGACATCGCTGATGCCGACGGCCTCCGAATACACGCCCGGCTGAACGCCGGCGCCCCAGAAAATCAAGGGCACGTGAGAATCGTAGTTATACGGGGTGCCGTGGGAGCTGCCTTCCGCGCCAAACAACCAGTAGGGCTTCTGGATGGCGATCACATCCGGGCTGCGGTCCGTGTAGAAGCTCCGCGCTACATAGTCATCGATCGTGTCTCGCATCGCGCCATGCTGAAGCAGCTGCTCGCGGGTGTAAACGCGCGCGATGTACGGCAGGCTGAGCGCGGCACGCGCGGCAACGTCTTCCACTTCGGTCAGGGCGAGCTTTTTCTCGGCGATAAGTGCGTAGTTGAGGTACATGCCGATCTCCTGCGTGTTGGTGATCCAGTCTCCTTTGCCGAAACGGGCGCTGAGCGCGTCGTTGACAGTCTTGAGGAACTCGACCTTGCTCGCGCGGCCGACCGGGAAGTGGCGGGCCTGCATGACCTCAGGCTTGGGCGCGACTCCGTGGTCCGACGAAAAGACGACCAGAAGGTGCTCTCGTCCTCCCGCGGCTTTTTCGGCCGCGACGAGCAGTCGGCCCAGCACGGCATCAGTGCGCACGCTCATGTCCTCCACCTCCGGCGCATCCGGTCCGACCGCGTGGCCGAGGTGGTCGTTGGCTGAAAAGCTCACGGTGAGGAGGTCCGTGCCGTGATGGCGGCCAAGCTGCTCGTTGACCATCGCCTGCTCGGCAAAGCTTTCGACCATGTCGTTTGCGTACGGCGTGGTCTCCCAATTCTTGAAGTAGCTCTTGTCGGGCGTGGAGGAAAGCGTAAGAAAGGCCTTGCCCTGCTGCGCCTCCGCGCCGAGTGGATACCAAGTCTTGCCGAGCGCGGACTGCGCAGGCTTGCCCGCGTTGAACTGCTGCACCCAGTTTGGAAGAGCGGGGAAGTAGAAGGTACTGGAAACGACGTTACCGGTCGCGCCATCGATCCAGTACGCCGCGTCAGCCATGTGGCCTGAGGGCAGGATGGCCGCACGATCCTTCATCGAGATCCCGATGACCTTGGACGCACCGCCGTCGGCGATCTTGATTTCATCGCCAAGCGTGCTCACGAGAAGGTTGTGCGGCGAGCTGCCTGCAGCCCCGGCTTTGGCGCCGAGCAGCGTGGTTGCACTGTCCTCAACCGAGGTGATGAGCCGGCCTTGCGAGCGGTCGTACCACTCGTTGCCGACAATGCCGCTGGTCGCCGGAACGGAGCCGGTGAGAAAAGCGGAGTGCCCCGCCGCCGTCACCGTCGGGAAGTGGTCCTGTTGCGCGTCAAGGTAAACGGCGCCTTCGGTGAGCATCCGGTGAAGTCCGCCCGTGTAGCGTGCCGCGAAGCGCGTCGTGTAGTCATAGCGAAACTGGTCGACAATGATGGCCAGGATCAGCGTGGGCTTTTCTGCGCCCGCTATAGGTGTGGAGCGCGTTCCCTGGGAATAGCCTGCCGCTGCGGTGCTCAGCAGCAACAGGCAGATAGTCGTAGAGCGAATATTCAACGAGTAACCTTTTCTTGACTTAGCCGGCGTTGGCTTAGCCGGCTTAGGACGCGGCCTGTTTAGTAGGTAATGCGGAGGGCAAACTCAAGCTCGCGTGGTGTGCCGGTGCCGACCAGGCCCGCAGGGTTGACGGTGGAACCGACAACGCCGAAGCTGCCTGGAGCAGAGATGATGTAATCCCCGGTGGGGCAGGTTGCGGCGGTGACAGAGCAGCGTTCGTTGAGACCGGTGCTGGGCTGCCCCCACTGTGCGCGGTTGAACAGGTTGAACGCTTCGGCGCGAAAGATCACATTGGTTCGTTCGGTGACTTGGAAGGTCTTCTCAAGCGTCGAGTCGTCCTGCCAGAGAGGCGGTCCGCTCCCAGCGTTTTTCGCGAGATTGCCCCAGGTGCCCTGCACAGGAGCCGAAAAGGCTTTGGGGTTGAGCCACGCATGGACGGTCCGGTTTGGCAGATAAAGCGGCTGGCCCTGCACCCGGTTAGGCCGCTGATTCACGTTGTTGCCGTCCGGCAGTTCGCCGGCGCTGCGTGCGAGCGTAATGTTGAGCGGCAGTCCGGAACGCGCCTCAAACAGGGTGTTGTAGGACCATCCGCCGATGAACACATCGGCGGTCCGGTTGGTGCCCAGGTACTTGCGGCCTAGGCCCACAGGCAGCTCGTACACCAGGCTGATGTTACCGGTGTGGGTTACATTGTCGTCGCTTTGCCCGTAATCGCCGGCAAAGTTGTTGACGTTTTCGGCGGCATCCGCTTCGCCTGCGCCGACCGACCCATTGTCGAGCGCCTTCGAGAACATATAGTTGCCTGCGATGAAGAAGCCAGTGTGAAAGCGCCGGTTCACATTGAACTGCAACGCGTTGAAGCTCGAAGCGCCCTCGTTGTACTTGGTGTCGATCTCGCTCGGGTACTGCGGCAGTGGTCGCGTTTGTGTCGCAGGGTTGATCAGATTGGTGTAGGAACGGCGAAACAGGTGCGTGCCCTTGATGCCGATGTAGGTGGCGGTGAGAACGGTTTCTCCTGGGAATGCGTGCTGGATGGAGCCGGTCCACTGCTCCGTATACGCGTCAGGATGATGCCGGGCCAAAGACCGCGGCGTAAGGGCGAGTCCGGTCAGAGGGGTCAGCGCGGGCGGCGTGGGGTAGCTGTACTGCAGGGTGCTGCCGTTTGACTGGCGGCCGCTGGTCAAAACGGTCGATGGCAGTGTGTTGACGACCGGGCTATCTTCGTCGCCCAGTTGATCCTCGCCGTGGTACACGCCAAAACCGGCGCGAAACACCGTGCTGCCGTGCAAGGAGTCCGGCGAGTAGGCCAGACCGACCCGCGGATCAAAGTCCAGATAGTTCGGATGGTAGAAGACAGCGCCGATGCCGCAGTACCCGCCGCAATCGGCAATGTCGAAGGGGTCCTCGTTGTTGTGCAGCTCATGGAAAGGCGAAAAGTAGGTGTACCGAAGGCCGTAGTTCACCGTGAACTCGCGCGTCGCCTTCCACTCGTCCTCGACATAGCCTGAGAGCTGCTCCTTCCGGAGGCCCTTGTCGGGCAGCGGCGCGGTGAGCT
>CAXTMW010000001.1:477-15420 GCA_964245455.1 uncultured Acidobacteriaceae bacterium | reverse complement strand
GAGCTGGAACTGGTTCAGCTGGTTCGCCTGGAAGTTGCTTTCCGCGCTGAAGCTTGCCGTGCTGTCGAGCGAATTGGCTTCGTTGTACTGGGGAAAACGCAGATCGACGCCGGCCTTGACGGTGTTTTTTCCTTTGGTCCAGGTCACGGTGTCGATAGCGGAAAAGCTCTGGCCGATCTGCGTTTTTGTGTAGTTTTCATAAAGTTCGCTAAAGCCGCCCACGATGGTGTTGAGCCCGTTGCCGGTGTTCTGCGTCTGGATATAGGTGTTGCGGTTGAAGCCGAACTCTGCCTCGTTGAGCAACGTTGGATTGAAGATATGCAATTCTTCCAGAACAAAGTTCTGCACGCGCGAACTAATGGTGCTCGCATTGCCGAGTACGCCGAGCGCACTGGTCGAAATACCATCGTCGATGTTGTAGCGGACAAAGGATGAATCGGTGGCATTGAAGCGGTGATCCACGCGAACCGTAGCAGAATCCTCGGTGTCCGGGCTCGGTGCAATGGTTGTGACAGAATCTGCGTTGTTGTCGGTTGCCGACGGCGCCTGCCCGATGGGATACGCATTGACCAGCGGCGCAAGCCCCGGATGGGCGGCCAGCACGTTTGCGCGGTAGGCTGCGGTCGGCACAAAGCCGATCTGCGGCACGCCGCCCAGCGCCTGGCGAAAGCCCTCGTAGTCGACAAAGAAAAAGGTGCGGTCTTTGGCAATCGGTCCGCCCAGGCTCCCGCCAAACTGGTTCAGGTGGAACTGCGGATGCTGCTTGGTTTTGATAGGCGACTGGGCGTCGAAGTAGCTGTTGCGCAGGTAATCGAAGACGCTGCCGTGAAAAGCATTGCTGCCGCTCTTCGAAGTCAAGTTGATCTGGCCCCCGGCCGAGCCCCCTGTATCGGCAAGGTAGGCTCCTGCGTCCACCTGAAACTCGGACACGGCTTCGGTTGAAAATTGCAGGCGAAGTCCGGATTTAAGCGCCTGGCGCAGTACGCCCCCTGCATCGACGCCGTCGAGGCGGTAGTTATTGTCGTCGATTCCCTGCCCGACAAAGTGGATCGAGGACTGCTGCCCGGTACCGGTGTCGATGGCGCCAGGCGCGAGCAGCTCAAGCGTGGCGATGTTGCGGCCATTCAAAGGCAGCTCACGCACCTGTACGGACTGGATTGTGCCGCCGAAGGTAGCGTCGCTTTTTTCAAGCTGTGCGCCTCCCTTGTCAGTTTCCACGCTGACTGTCTGCGCGACCGAGCCGACCTGCAATTGCTGATTGACGGTGCGTACGTCGCCTGCGTGGAGGTCGATGTCGGCGACCCGGGCATTCTCGAAGTTGTCTTTGCTCAGCGTCACAAAGAAGCGGCCTACCGGAAGTGCGGACACAACAAACTGCCCGTTTGCGCTGGTGATGGCTGTGCGCGTGGCATCCGTGCCTTCCTGGGTGATGGTGACGGTAACGCTCGGGATGGCGGCGCCGCTTGTGTCGGTGATGGTGCCATTGATCTCAGCGCGGTCGATCTGTGCATGCGCGGCCGCGCTTGTACCGGCGGCCAGAATGAGGAGAGGAACTGTTCGCACTATTCGCATGGCTGGGCTGTGCGGAGCGCGTCCTTTCCGCGAGTGGTAGCTCCGAACAGCTCTGATTGAAGGCGACGCAGCTTAGGGCAGGCTTAGAAAAAAGCGTGTTCCGGCGTCTATTCACAGCAATCTAACGCGATGCGCAAGGGCGCGTCCGATACTGGGACCATGCAGGTCTGTATCGTGGAGAACGACGCGAGGCTTGCCGGTCTTCTGCAGCAGGCGCTTGAAGAGGACGGCTCTGTAGCGACGCATCTTTCAAGCGGCGAAGCGGCCGCGGGCTTTATCGCTTCCCATCCATTCGACGTCGTTGTGCTGGATCTTATGCTGCCGGGCACCGGCGGCCTCCAGGTGCTTGCGCAGATGCGCCGCGCTCTCTGTCAAACGCCGGTGCTCGTGCTTTCCGCCAAAGACACGGTTCCCGATATGGTGCGCGCCCTTGATGTAGGCGCGGACGACTACATGACCAAACCATTTCACCTGGAGCTGCTTCTGGCCAGGCTGCGATCGGTGTCGCGGCGGGGCGCCATAGCCCACAGTCCCGCATTGTCCGTCGGCCCGGTCGTTTTGAATCCCTCTCAGCGCAGCGCGCAAGTAAACGGAGAGCCGCTTGGGCTTACACGCCGCGAGTACATGATGTTGGAAGCCCTGATGCGCCGCGCCGGTCAGGTCGTCACGCGCGACCAGCTTGCCGAGGCGGTTTGGGGTTTCGAAGCGGAGGTCAGCAAGGGCAACCTGGACTATCACGTGCACAGCCTGCGCGCCAAACTCGGGCCGACCGGCGGCGGGATGCTGCGTACGGTGCGCGGGATCGGCTACGTGTTTCAAGCTGTGAATGAAGGCACGCGCAGATGGGACGCTCGCTCCTGAGCTTGCGCCTCGGCCTTCGTGTACGCATCGGTCTGTGGTACGCGTTCTTCACGCTCAGCTGCCTTTCCCTGTTCGGCGCGTTCTTGCTCCTGTACCTGAGCGAGGCGCTTGAAGCCTCACGTGGGCCGACTTTGATGCATCGGGCCGCGCGCGTTTCCGCCTTTGTTCACTACGAGCACACTTTGTATCCTGACCGGCCCTTGGCCGACCTGCTTGAAAGCTTTCGCAAGGCTTCGCCGGAAAATGATGAAGTTGTTGTGCGCTCCGGCGACGGGCAGCGGCTGCTCTTTGCCGGAGGAGGCGAGCCTGCGCTATGGCAGGAGCCCTTGTGTTCGCTCCCTTGCTTTCGCGAGTTCCGCTACGGCGGCCACCACTACCGGAGTTACGCCGAGCAAGCCACGCTTGCCGGTGCGCCGGTACTGCTTATGCTCACCGGCACCATTGACGAGCACTATGATCTGCTGCGTACGGTGCGCACGTCGTACCTGCTCTTTGTGCCGTTCCTGCTGGTGGCCTCGCTCAGCGGCGGCTACCTGCTGAGCGGACGCGCGCTGCAGCCGGTGGCTCGTATCACTGCCACGGCAAGCCGGCTCAGCATCTCGGATCTTCAGGGACGCGTGCCTGTGCCCAGGAGCGACGACGAGCTGAGAATGCTTGCCGAGGCCTGGAACAGTATGCTGGAGCGGCTGCAGGTCTCGGTCGAGCGAACCGCTCAGTTCACCTCGGATGCCTCGCATGACCTCCGCACCTCGATCGCTGTGATGCTGGGCAGCGCGCAGCTTGCGCTGCGCAGACCGCGTACTCCTACGCAATATGCCGAGACCCTGCAGACCCTGGCGGCAGAGTGCGAGCATACGCTGCGGCTCCTTGAGGATCTGCTGGGCGCGGCACGCTCGGGCTTTGAGCAGCACGCACTGCGGCCTGAGCCGCTGGATCTTGCGCCCATGCTGCGCGAATTGTGCCGGCTTTTTTCCGCAAAAGCCGAGATGAAGGCGCAGAGGCTGACACTTGCACTGGAGCCGGAAGGCTGGATGTCCGGCGACGCTTTGCTGCTGCGTCGTTTGGTGAGCGTTCTGCTTGACAACGCCATCCGGTATACACCGCGAGGCGGTGCGATTGAGGTGAGGCTTCACAGCGCGCCGGCGCACCTGCTGCTGCAGGTGCATGACAATGGGCCCGGGGTGGCACCCTCTGATGTTTCCCGTATCTTCGGGCGGGCCATACGTGTGCAGGTTTCTGAGAACCCGGAGCCGGGCAGCGGACTCGGTCTAAACATCGCCCGATGGATTGCTGAAGCGCACCAGGCAAGCCTGAGTGTTCAATCCGAGCTTGGGCGTGGAAGCATCTTTCAGGTCGCTTTCCCGCGGATCGAGCGATCCATCTAAGGAAGTTGACGCCTCCCCCTTCCGTACTGGTGCGTGATGACGGGGCGTCACCGACGGAACGTGAACCCCTGCGATCACTGCTCGAAAACGGTTTGCAATCGGATAGAGAATCTCATCGTAGATCGCATCTCCGCGCCGCACGAGAGCCAACGCTTTCTATACTGGAAGGCATGGAACCAAACGCGACGGCACTCGATTCACAGGTCTACAAGGATGTTTTTAGCACCTCTGCCATGCGCGAAGTGTGGTCAGATACCGCACGGGTGCAACGCTACCTCGATGTAGAGCGTGCGCTCTCACTAGTGCAGGGCAGGCTTGGCATAATCCCGCTTGATGCTGCTGATGAGATTGCGAGTCATTGCAGCGCCGCGGAAATGGACTGGGACAAGATGAAGGCGCGAATGGAGCACATCGGCTATCCGGTGCTGCCCGTTGTCGAGCAGCTGACGGCCTTGTGCAGGGACGGGTTGGGGCAGTGGTGCCACTGGGGCGCGACGACGCAGGACATCACCGACACTGCGACAGTGTTACAGATTCGCGCTTCGCTTGAGTTGGTGCGTAAGGATCTCAAGGCAATCGTAGACGCTCTGCGGGGACTAGCCGCTAAGTATCGGGACACGCCCATGGTGGGGCGCAGCAACCTGCAGCAAGCCGTCCCATTGACCTTCGGATTCAAGGTGGCAGTCTGGCTCGCCGGTATGCAGCGACAGCAGGAGCGGCTTTCGCAGCTTGAGAATCGTGTGCTGATGGGCGAGTTTGGCGGCGCGGTTGGCACGCTGGCATCGCTGGGCGACAAGGGACTGGCGGTCCAGCAGGCCATGATGACGGAGCTTGGCCTCCGGCAGCCGCCCATCGCATGGCATACCGTACGCGACACGATCGCGGAGGCCGGCTGTTTTCTCGGCCTGATGACAGGGCTGCTCGACAAAATCGCCACTGATGTCAAGCTCATGATGTCGACGGAGCTGAATGAGGTGCAGGAGCCTGACGGAGGCGGCGGCCGAGGCGCTTCGAGCACTATGCCGCAGAAGCGTAATCCGATCTCTTGCACGTACATCACAGCCTGCACCGGCATGGTACGGCAACAAGCGGCGGCGCTGCTCAACGGGATGAACGCAGATTTTGAACGTGCTACCGGCGCGTGGGAGATCGAGTGGTTGGCGCTACCGGAGATCTTTTGCTACAGCGCCGGCGCTCTGTCTCAGGCGCGATACATGTTGAGCGGCCTGCTGGTTCACCCGGATAACATGATGCGTAACCTGAAACTTACAGATGGGTTGGTCAACACTGAAGCGGTGATGATGGCGCTTGCCCCGAAAATGGGCCGCGAGAAAGCTCATGACCGTTTGTCTCAGGTATGCATCGCGGTCTCACAGGGCAAGGGCCGCCTCATCGACTTGCTCGCGCGGGACGAAGAGATCTCCAAGGTCTTCCATCGCGATCAACTTGAAGAGCTGCTTGATCCGGTAAATTATCTCGGCAACTCCGGTTTGATGGTGGACCGGGTGCTGGCAATCGGAAGGTAAGCAATGTACTTCATCATTCTTTGCTTTGATCGACCGGGCGCTGGAGAACTACGAGAAACAACGCGGCCCTCGCACCTGGACTATCTGAAACAGAACAAGAACCTGATGCACCTTGGGGGTCCCATGGAGAACGATGAAGGCGGCATTGTTGGGACCATCTTCATCGTCAATGTCCGAAATCGGGCGGCCGCTGTCGCGTTCACGGAAAACGAGCCCTTTCATCAAGCAGGCGTCTTCGAGTCGGTGCTCGTCCGCAGATGGCGACAGATGCAACCCGAGGTCGTGCCGGGAGCAAACGCCAACACTGAGCAGGAGGGTAAGAACCAGCTCGCTGAAGAGGGCCGCGGATAACGTACCTGCCCAACTCACTTTATTCAGTCCTCAGAAGTCGCCTTGTGTGGGTAGCAACCCGGTACGCCAGCACAGACGTTTGGTGGAGTGATCTCTACCTGCCGCACTGACGGCCCATTTCAGCCAACAGCTCATGGGCGATCGCGATGCCGTCCGAGATAGCCGCATGGGCACGGGGACTGCTCCTCCGCATCGCGGCGCTGTTAACGCGCGCCAATCGTACCGCGAGCACCGTGCCCGCGATGACGGCCGCAACAGAGGCCAGAGATTTTGATGGTTCCGCAAACGGAACGACTGCAGGCAGCTTCCAGGTGCTTCCAGCAGACCGCCTAATCCACACCATTGAAGCAATTCTGTTGACACAGCGGCCACCACGCTCTGGTAGGCTGGCCGCCCATGCGCATCATCACGCTTGAAGAACACATTCTCACTCCGGCGTTCGCGGAAGCCGCGCGAAAACTTCCATCCGGCGCACCTCCGGCTCTCCGGGCGCGCATGGAGCCCGTGCTGCTCGACGTCGGCGAGGGCCGGTTGCGCGCAATGGATGAAGCCGGCATCAGCCTCCAGGTGCTTTCGCTCGCTGCCAACGGCCTTGACCTGCTGCCGCGCGACGAGGCCGTCACTCTCGCGATCGACGCGAATGACCGCATAGCAGCTGCCATTGCCGCACATCCCGACCGCTTTGCCGGGTTTGCGACGCTGGCCCTGACCGATATACCCGAAGCCGTAAAAGAGATGCACCGCGTCATCGGCCGCCCCGGCTTTGCCGGAGCGATGCTGCACGGCACCACGCAGGGCATCTTCCTCGACGACGAACGGTTTGAACCTGTCTGGGCCGCTGTCGAGGAGCTTCGCGCGCCCGTCTACCTGCATCCCGCGCCGCCCCCGCCCGCGGTCGAGCAGGCCTACTACAGCGGGCTACCCGGCAATATGGGAAACCTGCTGTCGATTGCGGCCTGGGGCTGGCATGCCGAGACCGGCCTCCACGTCCTGCGGCTTATTATTTCCGGACTTTTCGATCGGCACCCTGGTTTGCGCATCATTGTCGGCCACATGGGCGAGAACCTTCCCTTCTCGATCGCGCGCGCCGGCGGAGTTCTTGACCAGATGGCCATGCACCTGAAACGTCCGGTAGAGGAGTACTTCCACAAACATTTCTGGATTACGACCAGCGGCTACTTCACCGCGCCGCCTTTCCGTTGCGCGCTCGATGTGGTCGGCATCCACCGCATGCTCTTCTCGATCGATTACCCGTTCAGTTCCAACACACGCGGCCGCGCCTTTCTTGACAGCCTGGCGCTTCCCGAGCCGGACCTTGACAGACTTGCCCACGCGAACGCAGAAAAGCTGCTCGGACTCAAGCTCATGTCCTGAGGAGCCGGGTGATCCGACTTACATCGCGAGCGGAAGTCGACCGGAGATCCCCGACCTCTTTCCCTTGCTTCGCCAAACGCAACTCATGTTCTTCCACTTCTCGCAAAGGGCGTAGTAGTTCAGTCTGTCGACTTTTGGAAATAGTAGGAGTTCTCTAAGTCCGTTGCCAGTGTTACTTGCATCGGCTTCCAGCCAAGTTCAACTCTGGTTTTGTCACTTGCGGCAGGAGCATCAAGCTCCGCGAAAAATTTAAACCATCCGAAATGAGTCGCAGCTTCTTGAGATGTTATCGAGGCGACGGGTACCCCCAAACCACGGCCGATCGCATGTGCGATGTTTCGAAATGGGATGGCCGATTCGGCTGCCGCATGAAAGCGTTTACCAGGCTTCGTATTTTTGAGCGCCAGGCGGTAAAGGCGAGCGGCATCCAGGCGATGCACGGCACTCCAGCGATTGAGGCCTTCTCCTACGTATGCTGAGAAGCCTTTTTCGCGAGCTGTTCGGATAAGGAGCGGCACAAAACCGTGATCTCCTTCACCATGGACGGTTGGAGACAGCCTGACGACTCCTATGCGGACTCCACGGCGAGCGACAGAATCCGCCCCGTACTCGCATAACACTCGCGGAAACTGTTCCGGCGAGTAAGCGGTCTTGTCGTCCTCATTGGAAAGCGATCCAGGCTTTAGAGTGGCTGTCCCTGTTGTAACAAGCAATGGACGCTCACTGCCTTCAAGCTGCGCACCGATAGCTTCAATCGCAATGCGATCGTTCTCGCTGTTTTGCTGGAGTTGCGCGAAGGTTTCATTTTCGCTGAAGGCGGTATTAAACGCAGTGTGGATCACACCATCACATACTCTCGTACCTTCGCGTAAGCTTGCCAAATCCTCGATATCGCCCTGGAGCACGTCCACGCCAAGCGATTTCAATGCCTGGGCCGCTTGCTTAGAACGGGCCAATCCAAGCACTGTATAGCCATTCTGGAGTAGATCGTGAACGACTGCCGAGCCAACGAAGCCCGTTGCACCTGTAACGAAAATACGCATGAATCGTCTCCTCAATGCACTGCTTTCGATTATGGGCAGAGGCCGGAGTAACCGCCAGACGCGCGAGATGCACCTGATACGTGCACACGACGCCATCCTTCGAGCGCCAGAGACTCTATCCTTTGCTCATGGATGACGTCGTCGACCTGAATCTTCTAAATGCGTTGGACGTGCTTCTCGCGGAAGGCAGCGTGATCGGAGCCGCCCGCCGGCTAGGCCTTAGCTCCTCCGCAATGAGCCGTACCCTTGTGCGCCTGCGACGAGCGACAGGTGATCCGTTATTTGTGCGCGCAGGGCGCGGACTGGTACCGACTCCTCACGCCATGGCGCTACGAGATCGTGTGCATTCTATCACGCTCGATGCGAGATCCGTTCTGCGGCCTTCTTCAGCGCACCTCGATATTGCCACGCTCAATCTGACGTTTACGATCCGTGCGGGGGAATGGTTCATGGAGATGCTTTCGAGTGCGATCATCGCAGACATCACCAAAGCCGCACCACACGTACGTCTTCGCTTTGCGCCGAAGCGTGACTCAGATCCAGATCTTCTCAGAGACGGATTTGTCGACTTAGAAATCGGAAAACGAGGAACATCGGCGCCGGAGGTCCGCACGCACTTTCTCTTTCGAGACAGGTACGTCGGCGTTGCCCGAAGTGGGCACCCGCTTTTCGCAGGCGGACAGGTGACGCCTAAGCGTTACGCTGCCTGGGGCCACGTTGTTGCATCGCAAATCGCAGAGTTCAGTGGTCCCGTGGACGCTGCATTGGAGGAGCTTCAACTCAGTCGAGCGGTGCAGGTTGTTGTGCCCGGATTTCCGGATTCCGTGCGGATAGCGGCCAGTTCCGATCTCATCGCGCTAGTGCCGCGCGCAAGCCTGGGAAACACTCTCATCAAGGATCGAGCCGTTGCGATGGGAATCCAGCAATTCGAGATTCCGGTGCGCATGCCGGAGATTCTGATCTCTGCGTTATGGCATCCCCGAGTGGATGCAGACCCTGCACAGCGCTGGCTGAGACACGTGGTGATCTCGGTCTGCAGGAGCGCGTACCCGACGACATGAGCAGATCCGGGGCTGATCCGCAATCTCGAGCAGTGGCAGTGGTCCGGGCTAAGCGGCACGCTTGAGGATCGATACAGGGATTGGTTCCGCCCAAGCATTTCTGGTCGCAAGCGGCCCTACGCGGCTTCCTGCCGGTCGCTGTTCCTTTGCTCGTCAAACTTCCCCGGATACGTTCCTGCTCGACCGGCAGGCTGAATGCTTATCGTACGAACGCACTCTTTGCCGATCTTCGCCGGAGGACGAGAGGGTTTTCGCCAGCGCCGCGCTGCCATCCACACCGCTGTTCGGGCGGCGTCCGCGCCGATACCCGGCATGCGTGTTCCCAGGGTCGACAACAACTGTATTTACCACGGCCGGGTCATCGCGCAGCTTCAGAAACAGCTGTCCGTTTGCCGCCCTCGGCACGTCGAGCGTGTTTGCGGCAAAGCCATCCGGCACCGTCACCGGCTTGGAGAACTGCGCGTCCGCAGCCACCGCTCCCAGCAGAAACAGGCTGCTTCCGCTCAGCGTACAGCTTTGCGCCGCATCGGCCGGGCAACTGTAGCCCTGCAGCTGCGGCAAGCGCACCAGCGTTGCCAGGCTCACCCAGTCACCCGTTGTGCCGTCCGCCATGATGGGGCGCAGCCTCAGCGGGCCAAAGGCCGACGCGCCAAAGTTTTTCGCCGGGTCCAGGGTCGCGATCGCCGTTTTCGTATCCTGGAGCACCAGTTCGCCCGAGAGGAGCGAGAACGTCACGCTTGCCAGCCCATCCTCGGTGGCCACCTCAATGGACTCGCCCTTGGCGAAGGCCGCCGGCGACTCGGACCGCAGGGCAAAGGTCATCCGCGCATCGAGCGGCAGCTCGTCAGGCGCGCCCAGCTTCATAGTGATCGCGCTCCCCGGGAGCGCTGCCGCGAGCTGGACATTTTTGTTGATCAATGACACGGTCGGTCGCGCCGAGGAGACCACCACCGGTACCGGCACTGCACGTCCATCCTTAAGCATCACCTCCGCGACTGTTTGCGCGCCGGCGGCTAGTTGCGTAATGGAAGTCGCGCCGCTTTCGGCTCCTTGACCGATTGCGCTGCCGCCTGCCGGAGTCGAGCTCTTCCCATCCGCCTGGGCACTGCCCGCGCCACTCCCGTCATTTTTCGCGGCTGAGCCGTCCCGACTGACGAGCTCCAGCGTATCCGTCGTACCCTGCCGCCCCAGCTTGCCGGGCGTAAACGTCGCGCCGCGCAGGCTGAGGCTTGCCACCTGGTCGAGTCGCGTGCCGGTCAGCACCCCTGCACGGTCCCCGGCATGGACTGTAAACGTGTCGTACTTGCCTGCTTCCGCAAAGCTCGACACCTTCACAGTCCTTGCGTCCGGCAAGCCCACCTGCTTGATTTCGAGCGTCATCGCTCCAGGCTGCTCGTCTTTCAGCGGCAGGGTCGCAACAATCCCGTCTGCGCCGTCCAGCTTCCAGGTCGCTTTCCCTTCCTTGCCGGCTGCATCATGAAATGTCAACGTATCCACACACGCCGCGGCGTCCGAGCGAAGGTGCAGGTCGTCGTCGCGGCCCACCACCAAAGCATTTCGATCCGCGTCTGCAACCGTCCAGTCCGCGCCTTCGGTCGAGCGCAGCCTGAAGCTTGGTCCGGTGTATGGGTCAAATCCCCAGTACCCGTGCACCGTCGCTTCTACGTTCTTTCCCAGGCCCGCGTTCAGCAGCACTGGAGTCGGCACGACAAAGCCGCCCTGCGCCGCGTCCGGTTCCGTCGGAAGGTCGAGCGCCTTGCCGCCGGCTCCCTGCAGGTGCAGCGTCAGCCCGTGCGCGTACTGCGTCGAGAAGATGGTCGGCTCCCCATCGACCGGCAGGATCAACGGCGACCGCTGCATGCAGAACACCTGTTTCGGGTCGACCGGGTGCAGGTTCGGCATGTCGGCCTTGCGCACCGGCGGCAGCGCGACGACCAGCACCGACTTGGGATTATGAAAGGAGGGCGGCGCGTTGAGCCAGAGGTTCATGTCGAGGCCGCTGTCGCTTGCCAGCGCCGGGATGTACTGGAACTGCGCCGAATGGAAGCTCGCGAGCAGGCGTCCGATGTCAAAGGCGGCAGCGATGTATGGATCGTAGAGCGCCGCGGACGTTGCCGACGTGGAAGCAGCCTGCATGGCTAGATCGCTGGTCGGCCCATTCAGCAGCCCTTGGGCCGTGCTGCTGCTTCCATTGTCCAGAACAATCGCACTGCGGCTCTGCTGCAGGCACGAGGCCTGCTGGTCCGCCGGACGAATGAAGCACTCCTGGTTCAGCTTGAGGGAGAGCGAGCGCGCCAGCGTGTTGGACTCATCCTTGAGCTTGTCCGGATCGGTTTGCGCCCGGATCGAGTCGAGATATACGTTGATGCGTTCGCGGTCCTCGCTGGCCAGCGTCAGGTCCTGCGTTGCGCGCACAAACGCCCCGGGCCGCCCTCGAACCGCATTCTTCAAGGTAGAAAAGTCGCCGCCCGTTTCCGGCGCAAACAGCACAACTGCCTGATCAGCGCCCGGCGGAACGACAAGGTATACGCCTTCTTCGGTCACCTGTTTGTTCCAGGCTTCCACTTTGTTGAACCAGGTACCGGGCGGCGGATTGGTGGAGCCGCGCAGGAAAACAGCAACCATCAGGTAGTGCACCGACTCGTGATCGCCCAGAACAGGGTGCAACCAGAGCCGATCGCCTTCTTCGAGCGTCGGCACCTGCGCTATCGGCAGGGTTTTGCCAGCCCGCTGTACTTTCATCTCAAGCGTAGGCCCTTGCAGGTCGAACTGCGCCGTCTGTGCGCGCGCAGGCCGGGCCGGCAGGCCGCAAAACAGGGCAGAACACAGCAAAAGGAGCCAGCCGAACCGTCGTTCCTTGAAAAGCATTTCGCTCCTATGGCTCCATTCTCGACTGCGAGTCCCTAAGGAGCAAGGGAATAGCCGCCGAACTCTTTGGAGTTTCCCATCCTGGGCCGCTCGCAGGTTACCGCGGAGTACTTCTCCCGTTCTGGGTCAATCTCCATTGCAAGCTACGCGCCCGATCGTGCCCGAGCTGAGCCTTTCCGTACTGATTTGCCAGAAACAGCGCCGCGCACACACCGGGAACAAACACTGCCCACAGCACGGTGTTGCGTTGCCCGTTGTTTTCGGCGACTTGCAGCACGCCGCTAAACTCTGCCGCGGTCCTGCCTGCCGCTGTGACTTCCAGATGCAGCGCGTACGAGCCCGGCCGCGTGAGCGACACCGTCGCGAGCAGCAGCCCGGTACTTCCGGTGCCGCCCGGCGCCAGCGTAAACGCGACCGGCGCCGTCCCGGTGAGGGCAAGCTGCCCATGCGCCTGCACGGCCGGCACCATCGCCCCACTCGCCGCGTCTTGTACCAGCAAAGTCAGCTCCGCCGGCCCAGCTATCAGGGGGTCGGGCGCCGAAAAAAGCGTCACCGCATACCCCTCAGCCGTGCTGTGAAACGCAATGTGTGGACCATCCGCCCGCGCTGCTTGACCAGCAAGGAGCGCGAGTGAGAACAACGGGAGCAGCTTTGCAAACAACCTTCGGGGCAAGAACAAAGCACCCCTCACATGCCGACCATGCCGCGCATTTGCATGGGCTGCAGCAGGATCCACACGCCCGCGCCGTACACCAGCGCCACCACTGAAGCCCACGGCAGCAGCACCCGAGCCCGAGCCCCGATATCCGCGCTCTTGGCAAGCGCAACGGGGGTCAGGCGCCAACCCAAATACAGCGCGCCCAGCAGGCCGAGATCCAGTAGCCCTAATTGCACGCCTAATAAATGCGCCGGTGTCAGCAGCGGCTGCTCCGCCATCCAGTCTGGCTGCGGCAGCCCGCGCAGCAGCCCTGCAAAGAAGGAGCTCGCGCGCGCCAGTTCATGGCCGGCCTGCAGCAGGCCCGGCACGAGCGAGTCCCACGCCGTCAGCAGGTGGAACGCAAGGTGCGCGGCCCACATGCCCAACCCTATGGGCAGCATCGCCAGCACCCATCGCGGCAGGTCGAGTCCGGTTTCGCCGCGCTTTCCGGCTGGAACGAACCCCATGGCCCGCACTGCCAGCGCGAGCGCGCCGAGCAAGACGGCCGGCACAGCTGCGGCCAGCAGCAGCCCGGCTGTGTCGCTGCCGACGGTCGTCAGGCGCGCGCCGAGTTGATCCAGGCGGCTGGCCACCGGCCCCACCATCACGGCGGCGCTCGCAAACGCCGCGGCAGTCACAGTTGCTGCCAGCACGGCAATGTCCATCCGCTGGCTGTAGCGGCCCACGGCAGAGCGCTGCGGGTCCACGACGGCCAGCTGCACAAGGTCGCGCGCGGGAGGCTGCACCCACAGGCCGACGTTGTCATGCGGGCAGGCTTTGACGCAGTCCATGCACAGGGTGCAGTCCATGTTGCCCTGCTTCTCTGGTAGGAACAGGTGCAGCTCACAGCCGCGCTGAAACGGCACCCCTGGGAGCGCTGCCGCGCTGCCGCGTAAGGGCTGCGGGTCGCCGTGGCCCGCGATGCAGTCGCGTGTGGAGCAGCTCCCGCAGGTCGCCGGCGAACGCGGAGCCACCTCGACCGGCGACAGGAGCGAGGAAACAAGGTTGAACTGCCCAAGCGGGCACACATACTTGCAGAACGCCGCATCCCGAAACACCGTGTCCACGGCAAAGGTGGTCGCAAAGTAAGCGAGGAGCAGATACGCGGTACGCGCCGGGGAGTCCCACAAGGCGAATGCCTCATACGCCCAGAAAAACAACACCGTAAGCCCGGCCGGCAGCCACTTGTTCCTCAGCGCGCGGGGCCATGGGCGCTGCGCGATCCCCAGGCGCCGCATCACCCACTTGGAGGCCTCGCGCGGAAGGGTAAACGGGCAGCTCATGCAGAACAGATTGCCGAGGAGCAGCAGCGTCAGCACAACCAGCGCGCGCCCGTAGGTCCAGGGCACAATCCCGGCCAGGTTCATCGAGCCCATCTGGTGGCCGAATAACCCATCCACGATGATCCCGGCTGACAGAAGGAGCGACAGCGCCTGCAGGCTTTGCCGGCCGTACCGCGAGCGTAGAAAGCTGCCAAGAGCTGGTACGCGCAGCAGGTCAACACCAAGACGAACGCCGCGCTGCTCACCAGTTTTCGCGGCCATGGCCGCTCGAGTCGCCGGCCCGCCGCTCGCGATCGCTGCGCGCTCTCGGACCGCCGCGTCCTCCCGACGCACTGCCGTCAGCCGCTGCCTTGCCGCCGACGCGCTTGCTTGAGCCCGCTCGCCCTTGCGCGAAACCAGCTGAACCGTGATCAGCATGGCCGCGCCCAGAAACGACATGGAACCGACGATCCACATCAACGCGCCGGCCGCGACCTGGTCATCCAGCACGGAAAAGCCGAAAAAGCGCGGCACCTGCGCATAGGCAGGGTATACGGAACGGCCGGAAAAGCTAAGCACCGCCGAGAGGATGGTGTTGACGATGTCCGAGGTGAGCAGAAACGGCAGCAGCAGCCAGCGGCTCGCCTTATAGGTTGTCGGCCAGGGCGCGATGATATGCCACCAGAACAGGAGGCTGGTCGAGAGGAAGCACGCGTGCTCCACCTCGTGCCAGCCCGGCGAACGAAGCGCCAGATCATACGAGGCAGGGATGTGCCACGCGATGAAGGCGCCATTCATGAGCAGCCACGCCACCACGCGCGAGCCGAAGAAGCGCTGCAGCGCATGGACCGACCGCAGCGCAAAGAAAGGGCCAAGCCCTTCGCGCACGAAATAGCGCGGCAGCCCTCGCAGCATCGGCACCATCGGCGCCCCCAGAACCAGG
>CAXTMW010000001.1:0-467 GCA_964245455.1 uncultured Acidobacteriaceae bacterium | reverse complement strand
TCAGCAGCACACCGGACAAGGTGTCGAGCGGCGAGGCGAGCGCGACAAACACCGCAAACATCCCGCCGACGAAGCAGCACACCCGCCACGCCGGAATCTGCTCCGGGCGCGTCACGGAGATGGCGCGCCAACCGCGCACATAGACCAGCACCGTGAGCAGCATCAGCAGCGTCACCCCAAAAGGGAACGATCGAAGGCTCGTCTGCAATCCATATGCGGCTTGTGTGGCGTCCTGCATCAGGGGTATGCGTTGTCTCGGGGTTGCTATGTCGGGATCGCGCGCGTCCGATCCCTTGCATCTTCAGTAATTGAAGCCGGCTATTGGAGCCGCAGTGCCTCGGCCCGGATGCAGCGGCGCGCGACTTCTATTTGCTCCAGCGTACAGGGCCGGCATCGACGGCTTGCGGCGGCAAAGAGAAAGGCGGCCGGGGTGGTACGGGGGCGGCGTTGCCGCGGGCCGTGGCGGA